>NZ_JAYRPE010000011.1:0-141926 GCF_041911315.1 Xanthobacter sp.
AGCGCCTCTTCCACCGCGATCTCGTCGAACGGGTTCATGGACATCTTGACGTTGGCCAGCTCCACGCCCGACCCGTCAGACTTCACCCGGACCTTAACGTTGTAATCCACCACCCGCTTAACGGGCACCAGGATCTTCATCTTCGCTCCTTGGGAAAAGAGGATTTCCGGCCACCCGCACGACGGGCGCGTGCCCGCTCGCGTCAGCTGCGGCTGTTGGCGCGGAATGCGTCCCAGCGTTCGGGTGTCCAGGAGAACAATCCCATCACGCCGCTTCCACCGCCATTCTGGAGGTCGCGACCGCCATCGATGGTGATGCAGTCGCCGTTGATGTAGGAGGCTCCGTCGCTGAGCAGATAGGCGACGAGGTTCGCGATTTCTTCGTGCTGTCCGGTGCGGCGCAGCGGCACCTCCATCTCCTCGGACAGCAGCTTCGAGCCGTCGGGATAGAGCTGGCTCCAGGCCGCTTTGGTCGGGAAAAGGCCGGGGGCGACCGAGACGGTGCGGATGCCGTGCGGCCCCCATTCCACCGCGAGACTCTTCATCATGGCCAGCACGCCGGCCTTGGCCGCGGCCGAGGGCACGGTGAAGGCCCGGCCGGAATTGGCCGCCGACGACACGATGGACAAGATGCTGCCGCTGCGTCTGTCCGCGATCCAGCGCTTTCCGGCGGCCACCGAGCAATAGAACGACCCGTGCAGCACGATATCGAGGACGGCATCGATGGCACGCGGCGACAGGGTCTCGGTGCGTGCGATGAAGTTTCCGGCGGCATTGTTGATGAGGGCGTCGAGAGGGCCTTCGCTCCAGATGCGCGTGAACATCTCGTCAACCGCCCCGGCATCGCGGATGTCGCAGATGGCGGTGGCGACCTTCGCCCCGGACGCGCGCCGCAGCTCCTCCGCGGTCGTCTCCAGCACATCGGCCCGCCGGCCGCAGATCACCAGTTCGGCTCCCAGTTCCGCAAGCCGCGCGGCGAAGCTCTTTCCCAAGCCGGAACCGCCGCCCGTCACGAGGATCTTCTTGGTCTTCAGGAGGTCAGTCACGAACATGTCGGGGCATCCATAATCGAGGCAGACATCACGCGGCTCGGCCGTTGGCCTGCGCAGGCGCGGTTCGGGGCAGTCGTCCTTCGAGGCCGCCGAGACGGTCGAGGACCGCGAGGTGGTGAAACGTGTCGCCAAACGCGCGTTCGATCATGGCCGTGCGCTTGAAGCACCGGCCGACGCGGCATTCTTCGGTCACGCCGATCCCGCCGTGCAATTGCACCGCCTGTTGCCCCACGAACCGCAGCGATGCGTTGATCTGGACTTTTGCGGCCGCCAGCATGCGCCAGCGCTCTTCCCGATCCGGCAGATCGACGCTCACCGCAGCGAGCAGCGCCATGCTGCGCGCCTGCTCCAGCGCCACATACATTTCGGCTGCGCGGTGCTGCAGGGCCTGGAAGCGGCTGATCGGCCCACCGAACTGCTGGCGGGTCTTGAGATAGGCCACGGTCTCGTCGAGCATCGCTTCCAGGATGCCCACCGCCTCGCCGCAGACGGCGGAAAGCGAAGCGGCTTCGGCGCGGTCCAGCGCCGCGAGGGCGCCCTTGCCCGAGGCCAGCAGGGCATCCGGCGGGAGCGCGACGTCCGAAAGCTCAACGATGGCGAGGGTCGTCCCGTCGAAAGCGGGAAAGGTCCGCGTCCGGACACCCGGCAGGTTGGTGGGGACCAGGAACAGGGCGATCCCGGTCTCATCCCCCGTCGCACCGGAAAGGCGGGCGCTGACGATCAGCTCGTCCACCCCGTCGATGGTCGCGATGCCGGTCTTCTTCCCGTTCAGCACGAAGCCGGAGGCGGTCCTTTCCGCCCGGGTCTCGACATGGGCGAGCCGGTAGCGCGTACGTTCCTCCTCATGCGCGAGGCAGGCCGTGCGGGACCCTTCCGCGATTGCCGCCACAAGTCCCCGAAGGCGCGGCGTCTCGGGGCAAAGACCCAGGATCGCGCCCGGCCCCACCGCGCACCCGATGTAGGGCACGTCCGCGAGGTGGCGACCCATGGCCTCCATCACGATCTGAGCCTCCACGTTTCCACCCGCAAGGCCGCCCATGTCTTCGGGGAAGGGCAGGGCGAGAAGGCCGAGTTCCGCACACGCGGCCCAGATGGCCCGGGGGTCGGTCGCCCGGCGCTGCGACAGCAGGCGCTCCACGCTGTCGGCAAGTATTGTCTGCTCGGTGGAATATTCGAGGTTCATGGACTGCTTCCACGCGTGCCGGCTAGAGGCCGAGGATGCCCTTGGCGATGATGTTCTTCTGGATTTCGCTCGATCCGCCGTAGATCGTCGCCGCGCGGGCACCCAGATGGATCGCCGCCGCGCCCTGCGCCTCCGCGAAGCCCCCGCCCAGCGCGGCGAGATCGGCATCGAGAGGAGCCCCGAGCCGGCCCGCGGCATCCAGCAGAAGCTGCGCGCTTGCCTGCTGGGTCTCCGCCCCCCGAAGTTTGAGCACCGAGGACGCGGGATCAGGACGCCCATCGTTGCGCCGCCGCTGCCGATCGATGATCCGCAAGGCGGTGATCTCCAGCGCCTTCAGCTCGATCTCCAGGTCGATCACGCGACGGCGAAACCCCTGATCGTCGGTGAGCGAGCCATCCAGCCCTTCAATCCCGCACGCGAGGGACACGGCCCGGCTGACGCGACCCTGGGACAGGCCGACACGGGCGATGCCGGTGCGCTCGTTGCCGAGCAGGAACTTTGCGTAGTCCCAGCCCTTGTTTTCCTCACCGATGCGGTTCGCCAAAGGCACGCGCACATCGTCGAGAAAGACCTCGTTGGTATGATGTGCGCCGTCGATGGTGATGATGGGCCGTACGGTAATGCCCGGCGTGCGCATGTCGATCAGCAGGAATGAAATGCCCTCCTGCTGCTTCGCCGCGGCATCGGTGCGGACCAGGCAGAACATCCAGTCGGCGACGTGCGCGGTTGAGGTCCAGATCTTCTGGCCGTTGACGATGTATTCGTCGCCTTCCCGGCGCGCCGACGTGCGCAGCGCGGCGAGATCCGAGCCCGCACCGGGTTCAGAGAAGCCCTGACAGAACCACCAGTCGAGGCTGCGGATGCGGGGGAGGAATCGCGCCTTCTGCGCGTCCGAGCCGAAGGTGTAGACGACCGGCCCCACCATGTTGATGTTGAAGGACAGTGGCTCGGGCGTCGGAGCCCGCAGCATCTCCTCCATGAAAATGTAGCGCTGGACGGGACTGAACCCCGGTCCCCCGTGCTCGCGCGGCCAGTGGGAGGCCGCCCAGCCCCGCGCGTCCAGGATCCTGTGCCAGGCGACGACGTCCGCCTTGTCGAAATGGGCGACGCGGCCGGCCTTGGCGCGGATGTCGGCCGGTAGGTTGTCGCGGATGAAGGCGCGGACCTCGTCGCGGAACGCAATCTCTTCGGGGGAGAAGGACAGATCCATCGCGAGCCTCACAGCACGGCACCGCACGGGTGGCGGAGCGTCGGGCTTTTGTTGTGTCGGCCCTTGTCGAAGATGCCAAGAGGACGTGCGTGCCCAAGCTCCAAGCGACACATATGCGCTCATGCGCGGATGGGCTGAGCGATCCTTTTGCGGCCCTGCCGGGCAGGCGGATCAGGCGACGGCTTCGACTTCGCGATGTCCGAGCGCCTGCGAGGCGCGGCTGGCGGCGAGAACGGCTTCCTGGCGAAGGAGCGCCCGGTTCTGCTCGGCGCGCGCGGCGGGAGCGGCGACAAGAAGAGCCGCCACCACCGCGCCTTCGGCGTCGCGCACGGGCACGGCGACCCCCGCGGCCCCTTCCACGGCTTCGTTCGAGCTGAAGGCGACGCTGGTGCGCCGGATTTCAGCAATGATCTTTCGCAGCTCGGGCACCTTGGTCACGGTACGAGCCGTGAGCGGCTTGAGGTCGGCGTTCTTGAAATAGGATTCACGCCAGTCCTCAGGCTGGAAGGCCAGCAGGAGGCGGCCGGCCGCGGAGCAGTAGAGCGGGCGCGTGACGCCGGCCGGGACCGAATAGCGAACCAGCTGGGGGCTCTCGATCACGTCCACATAGGCGGCCAGGGCGGCGGCGCGATCGAGCACCGCAACGATGACGGTTTCGCGCGTCGCCGCCGCCAGATCGTGCGCGAACTGGCGGATGAGGGAGGGCTGACTGCGGGTCGAGATGATGCTGGAGGCGAGGCTGAAGGCCCTCGGCCCCAGAGTGTAGACGCCGTGGATATATGAGAGGTAATCTTGTGCCACCAGTGGCCGCAGCAAGTTCAGAAGGCTGCTTTTCGGAGATGCAAGCAGCACGCTCAGTCGCGCCAGTGTCAATCCGTCGGGAGTCTGCGAAATGACCTCGAAGATCCCGAGAATCCTCAGCGTGGACTTCGGTGCGCTTTCGATCACCATGATGTATCCACCGCCTGAAGGGAAAGACAACGCGCGTTGACGGGCCGGGCAGGCCCTGAGAACGATTAACCCACCTCCAATCGTGCAGCAACCCGGCGCCAGTCAGTCATTGGGAGGGGCCTCTGTGTCTGGCGGTCATGGTGCTTCAGGGCTGTCCCCGCACACGATCTGCGCCCAAGCCGTGCGCTCCGTTATAGCTCGGAGGTCCGGGCGGCAGCTCGGGTCCGGGTCAGATGACGCCCTTGCGCCGCAGCTCGGCCCGGCGAGCCTCGTCATAGCCGTAGCGTTCGAGGGTCTCGTCGGTATGCTGGCCGAGGAGGGGAGGCGGCCCGTAGCGGTCGATGGGCGTATTCGAGAAATGCAGGGGGCTGCCGATCAGCGCCGTGCGCCCGTTATAGGGGTGGTCCACCTCGATTTTGAGCCCACGGGACACGATGTGGGTGTCCTCGAAGACCTGCTTGAAATCATAGATCGGGCCCGCGGGAACTTCAGCCGCCTCCAGCACGGCCAGCCAGTGGGCGGCCGGCTTCTGCACGAAGATCGCTTCAAGCTCGGCCGACAGCGCCGCCCGGTTGCTGATGCGTGCCAGGCTGTTGCTGAACCTGGGATCACGACCCATCTGCGGGTGGCCGATTGCCTCGCACAGACGATGGAACTGCGCGTCGTTGCCGGCGGTGAGCATGATGCCGCTGTCGGCGCAGCGGAACATCTGCGAGGGAACGCCGCCGTTGCCCTGCGTCCCCCTGCGGAAGGGCGGCACGCCCGAGGTGAGGAAGATCTGCGCATAGTGGGAGAGCGCGGCGACCATGGATTCGAACAGGGAGAGATCGATCTGCTGTCCCTCTCCGCCATTGTGGTCGCGATGGCGCAGGGCCGCGAGAATTCCGATCACCGCGTTCAGGCCGGTGACGATGTCGGCGATGGAAGGCCCCACTTTCATGGGGCCGCCGCCGGGCTCGCCGTCCGGCAGGCCGGTGACGCTCATGAGGCCGCTCATGCCCTGGAAGACGGCATCATAGCCCGGCCGCTTGCGGTAGGGTCCGGTCTGGCCGAAGCCGGTCAACGAGCAGTAGACAAGCCTTGGGTTGACTTCACGCAGGGACGCATAGTCGAGCCCGTAGCGGGCAAGGTCGCCCACCTTGAAGTTCTCGATCACGACATCGCAGTCGCTGGCGATGGTGCGGATGATCTCCTGCCCCTCGGGAGACGCAAGGTCGGCGGTCACCGACTTCTTTCCGCGGTTGCAGCTCAGGTGGAAGAAGCTCTCGCTGGTGGGCGCCCCGCTCTCGTCGGGGAGATAGGGCGGGCCGAAATAGCGCGCGTCGTCGCCCTTTCCGGCACGCTCGATCTTGAAGACCTCCGCGCCGAGATCGGCAAGATACTGGCCGGCCCAGGGGCCGGCCAGTATCCGCGACAGGTCGAGTACGCGGATGCCTTCCAGCGGCAGAGCGCTCATGCAGCCTGCTCCCGGCCATCGGTGCGGGCCTTCACCATGCGGGCCGGTGTGTAGATCATCACCACCTCCCCGCGCTGGTTCCGAACCACGTTGCGCGTACGCACGATGCCGCGGTTGGGGCGGGATTTCGAGCGGCGGGACTCGATGACTTCGACCTCCACATGAATGGTGTCGCCGGCGATCGAGGGCCCCTTGACCTCCAGATCCATGTTGAGGAAGGCGAAGCCGGTGTGCTGCATGGAGCACTGGGTCAGAAGCCCCTCCATGAAGGTGAAGACCAGGGCGCCGGGCGCCACGCGGCCCCTGATGTCGGATTCCTTCGCCTGGAATTCGAAGTCGGTGAACAGCACTTCCGTCATGCCCGTGCAGGTGACGAAATTGATGATGTCGGTCTCGGTGATGGTGCGGCCGATGGTCTTGAAGCTGTGCCCCACCGGAAGGTCTTCATAGTAAAGTCCGAGGCCAAGGACGTCCATTTTCTCTCTCTCCTTCGAAATCTGCTGAAGCCGGACCGCCTGCTCAGTCGAGCACGTTGCGGGCGACGATGTTGCGCTGGATCTGGTTGGTGCCTTCGATGATCTGGAGCACCTTTGCGTCGCGGAAGTATCTGTTGATCGGATATTCGTTGGACACACCCGCTGCGCCGAACAATTGCACGGCGTCGGTCGCGACCTTCATGGCGGTGTCGGTGGCGTGGCACTTCGAGATGGCTGCCAGCTGGGCGAGGGCCTTGCCCTTCACGCCGGCGTCGACCGCCGCCGCCGCCTCATAGACCAGGTTTCGTGACGCCTGGGTCTGGATCACCATGTCGGCGATCATCCAGCGCACCCCCTGGAAGTCCGAGACCGCCTGCCCGAACGCCCGGCGGGACTTGATGAACTCGATGGTGTGGTCGATCGCGCCCTGGGCGAGACCGACGCCCCGCGCGCCGATGATGGGACGCGAGTCGTTGAGGGCTGCCATGGCGACGCGAAATCCCGTCTCTTCATCGCCGAGCATCGCTTCCGCGGGCAGGTAGCAATTGTCGAAGAAGAGGGCGTGCGAGGGCACGCCGCGTGCGCCGATCTTGTCTTCCTTGCGCCCGACCTCGAAACCGGGGGTTCCCTTTTCGACGATGAAGAGGTTGATCTTGCCACGCTGATCGTCCTCGCCGGTGCGGGCGGCGACGAGCACGAAGTCGGCCATGCCGGAATTGGTGCACCAGATCTTCGATCCGCTCAGCCGCCAGCCCTGACCGTCCCGCTTGGCGCGGGTGCGGATGCCGGCCACGTCCGAGCCGCTCTGGGGCTCGGTGAGGGACAGCGCACCGCGCAGATCGCCGGAGGCGAGGCCCGGCAGATACTTCTGCTTCTGCTCCGGCGTGCCGCCGGCGAGGATCGCGCCGATCGGAACCCACTGAACGACGAGGAGATAGGCCGTGTTGTAGCAGACGCGCCCCAGCTCCTCGACAGCGACGCAGGCCGACAACATGCTGCCGCTGCCGCCGTATTCGGGAGGAAAGGGCAAGGTGAAGAGCCCGAGCTCCCGGATGAGATCGAACATGTCATGGGGATATTCGGCCGTGAGGTCGATCTCCTGCGCTCGGGACGCAACCCGCTCGCGAGCAACCCGGCGCACGAGGTCCTGCACCTGGATCTGATCTTCGTTCAACCACCCGCTCACTGCCGTCCTCCCGCCCGTCGGCGCAACGTCCCGGACCTGAACCGCCGCGCCGCGAAGGCCGGCATGATCCGGGGCGAATACCGTTCCCAAATTGCTTAGCGGAGCGGATTTACAGCGGCCATGTCGTCAGGCCATTCCGCGCATATGTGGAGCTTGCGCCCGATGGCGGCGGCGAGGAAATCGCCACTCAATCCGCATGTGCGTGCGATCTTTTCTTGCCGGTTGACCCGGCGTTGGGCGCGCATGCTTGGATTTTGGACCCGGGGGGCAGAATTTCACGCTGCCGGGGTCATCATGAACGGGGAAAATATGCGCGAAATCCTGGGCTGCGCCGTCGCGGCGCTATTGTTGGTCGGGCCTGCGGCCGCGCAGTCGAGCTATCCGGATCGCCCGGTCCGCCTGATCGTTCCGTTCGCGGCCGGCGGCGCCACGGATGTGGTGGCTCGGCTCATCGGATCCGAGCTGTCGAAGGCTTTGAATCAGACATTCGTCGTCGAGAACAAGCCCGGTGCGTCCGGGATGATCGGCGTGGACGCCGTCGCCAAGTCGAAGCCCGATGGCTACACGCTGGGGGTTTCCCCGGGTACGCCGCTCGTGGTGGTGCCCTACCTTGATCCCAAGTCGCCGTTTCGTCCGGAACGGGATCTGGAATTCATAACCCCGGTCTACGACGCTCCGTTCATCCTCTGCGCGCGACCTGATCTGCCTCAGAAGACACTTGCCGCGTTCCTGGCTGCGGCGAAGACGGACACGCGCGAGCCGAGCTATGGCACGGTCGGGATCGCCAGCGTCAACCATGCCCTGCATGAGGAGATGGCGCGCCGCTCCGGCACCCGGATGCTCCATGTCCCCTACACCGGAGAAGCCCCGATCATGCCGGCCCTCATGACCGGGCAGGTGGACATCGCGTTCATCACCCCGGCGTCCGCCACGGGCCTGATCAAGGAGGGGAAAATCCTGGGGCTTGCGTCCGGCGGTCCCGGGCGGGTGGCCGCCTTGCCTGACATGCCGACCATCTCGGAGGTCATGGGATGGCCCGACTACAGCGCCCATACCTGGACGATGTTGATCGGGCCGAAGGGCATGCCGGAGGATGTGACGGCGCGCCTCAACGCGGCGACGACCAGGATTCTGGCGGACCCCGAAGTCCAGTCCCGGCTGGCGAAGCTGGGGCTGGTCGCCATGGGCGGGAGCCTCGCGGACACGGCCGCCTTCGTCCGGTCGGAGGCGAAGCGGTTCCAGGACATCGTCCGGCTCAACGACATCAAGCGCGAATGAAGGCGCACGGCGCGCCTCCCGCATCGGGCGGGCGCGCCGCGCATCCTGAATTCCTCTCAGCCTGCCGCCGACGATTCCCTTGCGGGAGGCGCTTGCATTTCGGCGGCCGTAGCACTGCGCTCCGACCGAAGCTGATCGATGACCTGCTGCGTATGCTCGCCGAGCCGCGGCGGCAGGCGGCGCACGCCGGCGGGGGTGCGGGAGAAGTGCGTGGGCACGGCCATTGTCACGAACCGCCCCTCGGTGGGATGCTCCACGCGGTGAAAGAAGTCGGTCTCCGCGAGGTAGGGGTCGTTGTAGATCTGCTCCAGGGTCATCACCGGCCCGTTGGGAATGTCGGCGGCATCGAGCCGCTGGCGCCAGTCTTCCGTCGTGCGCGTCGCCATCGCCTCGGTCAGGATGCCATAGAGCGTATCGATGTTCCGGGAGCGGGGAGCGATCTCGGTGAACCTGGGATCGCCGAGGAGGTCCTGCCGATCGATCGCCCGGAACATGCGCCGCCATTGCTCGTCGGTGTTGGCCAGAAGGCAGATGTAGCCGTCCAGCGTGCGGTAGGGCCGGCGATGCTGGGTCAGCATGCGGCTGTAGCCAAGGCCGAGCTCCGGCTGGTCGAGGACGCCCGCCCACAGATGCTCCAGCATGTTGAATCCGACCATGGTCTCCATCATCGGGACATGCACCTCCTGGCCGAGGCCGGTGCGCTCACGCGCATAGAGAGCCATGCCGATGGAGGACGCCAGCACGTAGCCGCACAGCTTGTCGCAGATCACGGTCGGGAAATAGCGGGGCTCGCCGGTTGCCTGGCCGTTCAGCGCGGCAATGCCGCTCACGCCCTGGATCACGTCGTCGAAGGCCGGCCATTCGGCGCGCGAAGACCCCTGCCGGTAGCCGCCGGCCGAGGCGTAAACGATCCGCGGGTTGCGCGCGGACACCGTTTCATAGTCGATGCCGAGGCGGCGCGCTGCCCCAAGCCGCATGGAATGGACGAAGACATCGGCGGTCTCTGCCAGTTCGAGCAGTGTTGCCCGGCTTTCCGGCTGCTTGAGGTCGAGCACCACGGAGCGCTTGTTGCGATTGATGTTGAGGAAGAAGGTCCCCATGCCTTCGCTGCGTGAAGGACCCACGAAGCGCGTGTAGTCGCCTTCGGGCGCCTCGATCTTGATGACGTCGGCGCCCATGTCGCCGAGGATCTGGGTCGAGACGGGGCCGAGCACGTTCACGGTCAGGTCGAGAACACGGATGCCGGCGAGCGGACCCTGCGCCGGAGTCTCTTCGTCATGGTTCAATGGCATGGCTTCGGACATGGAGGGCCCCGGATCTCACTGTTCTGTCGCTACGTACGGCGGGGCGAAGTGCCCGGCCGCGTTGAGTTGGACGCGTCGCAGGCGATAGACCGCGCCGCACCTGAGCTGCGAACGGCCTCGCCTTCTTCGCCTTTCGATTCCGCCACACCACAGAACGGCGCTCGCTGCTCGCGATCAACCGGGAACGCAGGGGCGCCGAGGATGAACACGCATGTGTCACCCGCCGGGACCATGCGGAATGCGCATATGCGTGTGATCAACCGCCCCGCGATTGACCTTCACGGCCTGTCGAGCCCCCAAATTCCGCACCAGCCCATCCAGAGGCGGGACGAGGGAGACATCCATGGGGCGGAGGTTCGCCACCTTGATCGCGGCCGGACTCTGCTGCGTGCCGGCCGTGTTGCCGGCCTGGGCGCAGGGCTTTCCGGACCGGCCGGTTCGAATTGTCGTTCCCTTCGCGCCGGGAGGCTCGACCGATGTCACCGCCCGCGTTCTCGCCGATGACCTGAGCACGACGTTCAAGCAGCAGTTCATCGTGGAGAACAAGCCGGGGGCGGCGGGCACGACCGGCATCGACCTCGTCGCCAAGGCGAAGCCGGATGGCTACATCATCGGCCTCAGCGGCGTGGGGCCGACGGCTATCATCCCCATGATCGACCCGCGCCTGCCTTACGATCCGGTCCGCGATCTGGACACCATCGCAGCGTTGACGGCCATCGACGTGGTCCTCGTCTCGCGCCCCGACTTCGGCCCGAAGACGCTTCCTGAACTGCTCGCCTACGCCAAGGCCAATCCCGGCCAGGTGTCGTACGGATCGACAGGAGTTGCGGGGCCGATCCATTTCGGTCTCGAGAACCTCGCACGCCGAGCGGGCGTGAAGATGCTGCACGTTCCCTATGCCGGGGACTCCCAGCTCATCACCGCGCTCCTTTCCGGGCAGATCGATATCGCCTTCCTGACCTTCGCCGGGGGGCAGGGGTTCGTCACCAGCGGCAAGGTCCACGCGCTCGCGGCCGGCGGTCCCAAGCGCATCGCGACCATGCCCGATCTGCCGACAGTGGCCGAGATCACCGGCTTCGCGGACTATGACTGTTACACCTGGAACATCCTGGTGACCGCCAAGGGCACGCCGCCGGATGTCCTGCGCAAGCTGAACGAAGCTGTCAATGCGGCGCTCGCCAAGCCGCAGACGCGCGAACGGTTCGCCAGTCTTGGCCTGCTCATTCTTGGCGGGAATGTCGACGACGCGCGCAGGTTCGTCGCCGCCGAGATCGAGAAATACAGGAAGATCGAAGCCGAGACCGGCATCCGCCGGGAATGAAGGCGTCTCTTCAACACCTTCCGACACCATAGCGGGAGTTCGCCGATGCTGAGGCTTTTCGTTGCGGTCGCTGTCGCTCTGTTCGCATGCGGCGGCGCCACGGCCCAAACCTCCTACCCTGACAGGCCCGTGCGGCTCATCGTCGGCTTCGCGCCGGGCGGCGCCACCGACGTGGCGGCTCGCCTGCTCGCCGCGGATCTGACGAAGCTCCTGAAGCAGCAGGTGGTGGTGGAGAACAAGGTCGGCGGCGCCGGCATGATCGGCATGGATGCGGTGGCGAAGGCGAAGCCCGACGGCTACACCGTCGGTCTCGCGGGAGTCGGGGCGACGGCCATCACGCCCTATCTTGATCCGAACCCATCCTACATCCCCACCCGAGACCTCGATGTCGTCGGCAAGTTCTACACCGCCGACTTCGTGCTCGCCGCGCGCCCGGACCTGCCGCAGAAGACGCTGAAGGATCTGCTGGCCTACGCCAAGGCCAATCCGGGCAAGGTGACCTTCGGTTCGGTGGGCGTGGCGAGCCTCAACCAGATCCATCACGAGGAACTGGCGCGGCTCGGCGGCGCGAAGATGCTCCACATTCCCTATCCCGGTGAGGCGCCGATTGTCCCGGCGTTGCTCACCAGCCAGATCGACATCGCCTATCTCACCCCCCAGGCCGCCGATGCCTTCGTGCGCGAAGGCAAGCTGAAGCTCCTGGTGTCCGGAGGGCCGCAGCGTAGCCTGAGCTATCCGGACCTGCCGACCGTGGCCGAGCAGACGGGGTGGCAGGATTATGCCTCCTATTCCTGGACTGTACTGGTCGTCCCGAAGGGGACACCCGGCGATATCATCGCGAAACTCAATGGCGCGCTGAACGCCGTTGTGGCGCAGCCCGCCTTCCGCGAGCGCATGGAGAAACTCGGCCTCACCGTGGCGGGCGGCACGGCGGCGCAGGCGCAGGCCTTCGTCGCCGACGAGGTCGCCAAGTTCCGCGAACTCGTGAAGTTGAACGGCATCAAGCGCGAATAGGCCGTTTCCCCGCACGCCGCCCCGGCAGTCAACGGAGACGAGAACCATGGGCACATACCGCGCTGGCGCGGCGATCAAGACCGTGGGCCTCGTGGCCGGCGGATACGTGGGCGCGGGCTGGGCCGCGTTCCTGCTCGGGCGCGGGCTCTGCGTCCGCGCCTGGCTCCGTCGGTCGGAGGCAGGGGACGAACTGCGCGCGGAGATCGACGCCCTGTGGCCGGACCTTGAGCGCCTGGGCCTTGCGCCCGGCGCCGACCGCGCGCGCCTTGAGGTCTTCACTTCGCTGGAGGAGGCGCTCGCGGGCTGCGACTTCGTGCAGGAAAATGCCGCCGAGAATTCAGCCCTCAAGGCAGAGCTCTACGCCCGCATCGACGGATTCGTGGCGCCCGATGTGCTCATCGCCAGCAGCACGTCGTCCTTGTCCATGACGGATATGCAGGCGGGGTGCCGGCATCCGGAGCGCTGCGTTCTCGGCCATCCCTTCACGCCCACCCACCTCATGCGCCTCGTCGAGGTGGTGGGCGGCGCGCGAACCGATCCGGTCGCGGTGGATGCGGCGATGGCCACCTACACCTGTTGGGGAAAGATGCCCGTGCGGCTCAGCCGGGAGATCTTCGGCCATATCGGCAACCGTCTGGCGACGGCGCTGTGGCGAGAGGCGGTCAATCTCCTTCTGGAAGGCGTCGCCTCGGTGGAGGACATCGACCGCGCGGTCGTCGAAGGGCCCGGTCGTAAATGGGCCATCTCCGGACCGTTCGAGAGCTATCACCTGTCCGGCGGCAAGGGCGGGATGACCCGCTTTCTCGAAAGCTACGCGGCGGGGATCCAGCGCCGCTGGGACGACCTCGGCACGCCGGTGCTTGATGCGCCCACCCGTGCCCGAATCTCGGAATTGGTCGAGGCCCGCCTGTCGGACGTGCCTGTCGAGCGACGGGCGGCGCAGCGCGGCGCGTTGCTCGTGAACCTCATGCTTGCCCTGGCGCCGCCCGCCGAAGCCTGACGTCCAGCGGGCGAAGGGACGTGCTGCCTCTCACGGCCGGAGGGGAAAGCGTGTCTCTCCGGCCTTGCGAAGCGGGGCGGCGATGCCGGCGAACTCGCACAGCAGCCGGCGGGTGTCACGGGGATCGATGATCTCATCCACGCCGAACGCCTCTGCCGTGCGGAAGGGAGACCGAAGGCGCTCAAGCCGGGCGGTGATTTCCGCGCGCCGCGCGTCCGGGTCCTCCGCCTCCGTCAGTTCGGCCCGGTAGGCCGCCTCAATGCCCCCTTCCATGGGCAAGGAGCCCCAGCGCCCGGATGGCCAGGCGAAGCGCATGACGTGATGGGTCTGCGGCTGGTGCGCGCCGCCGCCGACACCATAGACGTTGCGGATCAGCACCGAACACCACGGGACGGTGGACTGGTGGATGGCGGCGAGCGCGCGCACGGCGTGGCGCATGGTGCCGGCCTTCTCCGCTTCGAGCCCCACCACGAAGCCCGGGCAGTCCACGAGATGCACCACCGGCAGGTGGAATGTCTCGGCGAGATCAACGAAACGCATGATCTTCTGGGCGCTCGCGGCGGTCCAGGCGCCACCGGAATGCAGGGGGTCCCCCGCCATGAGCGCGACCGGCCACCCGTCGAGGCGCGCGAGCCCCGTGATCACGGAGCGTCCGAACGCCGGGCCCATCTCGAAGAAGCTGCCACGGTCCACCACGCGATCGATCACCCGACGCATGAGGTAGGCGTGGCGCGGGTCGCGCGGGACGATCGCAGCCAGCTCCTCGCATGCGCGATTGGGGCTGTCGCGGCATGGCCCCCGCGGCGGTAGCTCCCAGACGGAATCGGGCAGGTAGGAGAGGAAGCGGCGCGTGAGCGCGAAGGCCTCCTCCTCGTCGTCAGCCGCCATGTCGATGGTGCCGGCCGCGAGCTGGATCGCGTGGCCTCCGAGTTCCTCCTTGGTCCGCTTCTCGCCCAGCTTCTCGACCACCGGCGGTCCGGCGACGAACACCTGCGCCTTTTCGCGCACCATGATCGACAAATGGCTGACGCTCACCCGCGCGGCGCCGAGGCCGGCCACCGGACCGAGGGCCAGCCCGACGACGGGCACCGCGGCGAGGGTGGCGCAGCACAGATGCAGGCCGCCCGACTGCCCGCCAAGGCCGCCCGGAAGGTTGGCAAACCCGGTCTTCTCGATGGAGCGAACCGAGCCGCCGCCGCCGGAGCCTTCCACAAGGCGGATCAATGGCATGCGATATTCGCGCGCCATGGTTTCCGCCATCTTGAACTTGTCCCAGATGGCGGCATCCGCCGAACCGCCTGCCACCGTGAAATCGTCGCCGGAGACGACGACCGGGCGTCGCATCACCTTGCCGCGGCCGAAAACGCAATTGGCCGGGGTGAAGCCGGAGAGCTGGCCCTCGGCGTCGTACTGCGCCTTGCCGGCGAGGGATCCGATCTCGCGGAAGCTGCCACGGTCGAGCAGGCTCTCGATGCGCTCGCGCACCGTGAGACGGCCGGCCCGGTGTTGGCGCTCCACCCGCTCCGTGCCGCCCATCTGCTCGGCAAGGACGCGGCGGTGCTCCAGTTCGTCGATCTCGGGTTCCCAGCTCATGTCGCGCGGCTTCCTGCCGGGGGGCACATCATGCGCCGATGAACACGGGCGCGCGCTTCTCGCGGAAGGCCGCCACCGCCTCCGCATGGTCGGCGGTCTGGGTGAGGCGGATCTGGTGCTGCGCCTCCGCGGCGAGGACCTCCGGGAGCGTGCCGGCCCGGGCGATCTCGAAATTGCGCTTCATGTAGCGATAGGCGGCCGTGGGACCGGAGGCCATTCGGGTGGCGAGGCGCGCGATCTCGTCCGAGAACGCCTCGTCCGGAACAACCCGCGTGAGCAGCCCGATCCGCAGCGCTTCCTGCGCATCGATCTTCTCGGACAGGAGATAAAGCTCCTGCGCCTTGAGAGGGCCGACCAGCCGCGACAGGAAGAACGAGCCGCCGAAGTCCCCGGCGAAGCCCACGTTGGCGAAGCTCGTCACAAAACGCGCGCTCTGCGTGGCGATCCTCAGATCGCACGCGAGGGCGAGCACCAGTCCCGCGCCTGCCGCGGCCCCGTTGATGGCGGCAATCGTCACCTTCGGGCACTGGCTGAGGGCGAGGATCGAGCCGTGCTTGCGCTGGAGTTCGTCGTAGCGCTCCTCCAGGGTGCCGGTGCGCCCCTGCATGGCCTTCACGTCGCCGCCGGCACAGAAGGCCCGCCCGGTTCCGGTGATGACGATGGCCCGCACGTTCGGATCACGTCCAAGGCGGGGGATCGCCTCGATGAGGCCGTCGAACATGGCGAGGGAGAGGGCGTTTGCGGCCTCGGGACGGTTCAGGCGCAGTGTCGCGACACCGCCTTCGAGCGTTTCGACCAGATCCATCGAAGCATTTCCCCGAATTTGTTCTGTCGGCCGAGTGCTACCATGGTCCTGCGAGACTCGCCCGCGGTCCAGTTGTTCTCCATCGAGAGCACACATATGGGGTTTTGCCGGCTGGCGGGTGGACAGAAACGGGACGGACCGCCGAGGATTCGTCGCTGACGGGGTGCGGGCGATCGCTCGGCCAAGCCGTTCGGAGTTTCCCATGATCGCTTTGGAGAGAAGGGCGTGTCGCGCCCCGGCTTCGATTCCGTCGCAACTGCAATGCCTTCGCCACCAATGCACGAGTGCCGAATGAACGCCCCCGTGACAGGCGCTTTCCACGACCTCGCCAGAATCCAGGGGCGGCTCGATCGCACGCCGTTCAACGCCTGGCTCGGGCTGCGCGCCGTATCCGCGTCGCCCGACGGCGTGGTGTTCGAACTCGAGGCGCGGCAGGAGTTCGTTTCCACGCCGGAGCGTCAGATCGTGCACGGCGGTGTCCTGGCGAGCCTGCTCGATGCGGCAGCCATCTACGCGGTTATCACCGCGACGGGTTGCCTTCAGACGACCGTGGATCTGCGTGTGGATTATCACGCCACTGCCGCCGTGGGGGTGCTCCGCGCGCGGGGCGCGCTTGTTCGGCTTGGCAAGACCCTCTCCTGCTCCGAGGCGCGGGTTGAAGACCATTCCGGCAGGCTGGTGGCGAGCGGGCGCGGAACCTTTCTCAATCTCGGCCTGCCGGCCTGACCGTTCCTCCCGGGGGAGACCCCTTGCTCCCTCACTTGCGGGCGACGCGAAAGCGTCGCCCGATCTTTTTGCGCGGAGACCTCCTCCGGTCACGCGAGCCGCGCGCCGGGCGGATCAACACATTCATGTCGGTTTGGCCCGCCGAGTATCCAGCCGGATTTACCAGGTACGCGGCCCGTATATTGTTACTCAAAGTAATGAACAAGATATATTACGTTAGGTGAGGTTAAATGCAAAATAAAAATAACATGCCGGGTGGGGGAGGAGGGCTGGATCAGCCGCGGTCCTCGGAGATCTGGAGGGATCGTCGCGCCGGTCTCCTGATGGCGGGCATCGGGGCCTTCGCCGCGGTGACAGGCGCACGATACGGCATCGGGACATTGAGCCGGATCGGCCCCGGCTTCTTTCCCACTGTGCTCGGCATCGTGCTTGTCGTTCTGGGCCTTGCCATCGCGTTCACCGCCACGCTGGCGCAGGACCATGAGGCCGGTCATGGACACGCGGCCCAGGACGCGCCCGTCGATTGGCGCGGCTATGTGGCCATTGTCGCCAGCATGGTCCTCTTCATCGTCCTGACGCCGGTCCTCGGCCTCGTCCCCGGCACATTCGCCTGCGTGTTCACGGCCGCGATGGGCGACCGGAAAATGACGGTGCTGAACTCCGCTGTGCTCGCCGCCGTCATCAGCGTGGCCGGAGCCCTGTTGTTCATCTGGGGCCTGCGTGTCGGCCTTCCCTATTTCGGTTCCTGAAGGATCTTGCCATGGAAGCCATCGACGGCCTGATCCACGGTTTCGGAGTCGCGTTCCAGCTCCAGAATTTCGCCGCCTGCCTCGCCGGCGTGTTCATCGGCAATGTGGTCGGCGTGCTGCCCGGCCTGGGCGTCATGACAGCCATCTCCATGCTGCTGCCGCTGACCTTCGCGATGCCGCCGGTTGCCGCGATCCTCATGCTGGCGGGCATCTATTATGGCGCGCAGTACGGCGGAGCGATCTGCTCCATCCTGCTCAACCTGCCCTGCCATCCCCCGCACGCGGTCACCTGCCTCGACGGCTACCCGCTCACGCTTAAGGGCAAGGGCGGCACGGCCCTCGGCGTGACCATGCTGGCCTCCTTCCTCGGCGCCTCCTTCGGCATCGTCCTGATGGTGTTCTTCGCGCCCTATCTGGTGCGCATCGCCCTGAACTTCGGCCCGGCGGAAATCTCTTCCCTAATGCTCCTGGGGCTGCTCGCGGGCTCGACCCTGGCCCGCGGATCAAAGCTGAAGGGCATGTCCATGACATGCCTTGGCCTGCTCCTGGGAACGATGGGAACCGACATCAACACCGGTCTCCAGCGGTTCACCTTCGGGTTTCCCGAACTGGACGACGGACTTGAGATTGTCGCGCTCGCGCTCGGGCTGTTCGGCGTGGCCGAATTTCTCAAGAGCGTGAACGCGGTGGCCCCGGTTTCGACCTCGGCGACGCGCATCCGGATCGCCGACCTGTGGCCCAGCCGATCGGAACTTCGCACGGCAATCGTGCCCGCTCTGCGCGGGACCCTCGTGGGCAGCCTGTGTTCCATGATCCCCGGCACCGGCCCCACCATCGCGTCCTTCATGGCCTATGGCCTTGAGAAGCGCGTGTCCCGCCGGCCGCAAGAGTTCGGTCACGGAGCGATCCAGGGCGTGGCCGCCCCGGAAGCGGCGACCCACGCTGCCGTGCAGGGCGACTTCATTCCCACCATGAGCCTCGGCATTCCCGGTGATGCGGTGATGGCGCTCCTGCTCGGGGCGCTGGTGATCCAGGGCATCACGCCGGGACCGCAACTCATCACCGAGCATCCGGACATCTTCTGGGGCCTCATCGCCAGCTTCTGGATCGGCAACATCCTGTTGATGGTGATGAACATGCCGATGATCGGGCTGTGGGTGAAGCTGCTCTCGATCCCCTATCGCTACCTTTATCCGAGTGCCCTCTTCTTCGTGTGCATCGGTGTCTACAGCGTCCGCAGCGACATGTTCTCGGTGGGTACGACGTTGGCCATCGGCGTATTCGGCCATGTGCTGCTGCGTCACGGCTTCCACCCGGCCCCCATACTGCTGGGTTTCGTGCTGGGCCAGAGGTTCGAGGAGAACCTGCGTAGGGCGCTGCTCCTGGCGCGCGGCGACCTCTCCATCTTCGTGACCCGGCCCATCAGTCTCGCCTTCCTGCTCACGGCGGTGCTGCTGCTGGGCGCCCAGCTCTATTTCGCCCTGCGGCGGCGCGACGAAATCCAGCTGCCGCCGAGCGCGTCTCCGATCCTCGACGAGTAAGGGGCGGCAGGGGGATCTTCGGGAAGAGAGAAAGCGCGGCGCGCAAGCCGGCGAACGTGCGGATGTCAGAAAAGAAAAAAGGCCGCGGATCGGATCCGCGGCCTTTCTGCATTCGCTAGGTTCAAGCGCTCGAGAAGGGCGCCCGGATCAGGCGATCTCCGCGCGGCCGTTGCCGATGGCGACGACGCCGCGCTCCACGGAGCGTGTCTCGAAGCTGACGACGGGGCCGTCCTGCCAGATGCTCACCGCGAAGGTCTCGCCAGGGAAGACCGGCGCCGTGAAGCGTGCGGAGATCGCACGCAGTCGGGCCGGATCGTAGTCGCAGACGCTCTTGAGGATCGCGTGCCCGGTGACGCCGTAGGTGGCGAGCCCGTGCAGGATGGGCTGCGGGAAGCCCGCCTTGGCCGCCACGTCGGGATCGCTGTGGAGTGGATTGTAGTCGCCGCTCAGCCGGTACACGAGTGCTGCGTTGGGATTGGTCTTCAATTCGCAGACCACGTCCGGCGCGCGCTCGGGCACCTTGTGGGGCGCCGGCGTCGGCCGGGCCGGGCCGCCGAAGCCTCCGTCGCCGCGGCAGAAGGTGCTCTGGGTGATGTTGGCGACGCGCTCGCCCGTCACCGCGTCGGTCAACTCCCGCTCCGACACCACCACCGCGCCCTTGCCGGCGCCCTTGTCGATCACATCGACAACCCGCGTGCGGGTAACCAGCGTGCCCTCCACCGGCAGTGGCCGATGGAGCACGAGGCCCTGCTCGCCATGAACCACCTTCACGTAGTCGATGCCGGTGTCGAGGTTGCGGATCCAGGAACCGGGGCTCGCTAACACCACGGCCATGGTCGGCAGGGCGCAGAGGGCCTTCTCGTAGACGAAACGCAGCTGCTCGCGGTCCGTCGGATCGTGGCCGAGACCGACGCCCAGAGCATAGAGCATGGTGTCGCGCGCCGTGTAGGTCTGCCGCACGTCGGGGATGGCGAGCGCCATGAGTTTTTCGTAGTCGATGGCCATCAGATCGGATCCCAGGTGAAGACGTCGCTGGACCGCTCGAGCGGCGTCAGCCCTGCGGCGAAGGCGCCCTTCGCGACGGAATCGACCAACTCCGGCGTCCATCCGTCCGACATCTGCACGGAGCGAACCGGGCGCGGCTGACTGAACAGATAGAGTTCGTTGTTGCGGACGCCGAAGATCTGGCCGGAAACGTCCGCCGCCTTGTCCGAGGCCAGCCAGACCGCCAGCGGGGCGATCTTTTCGGGCGTCATCTGCTGGAATCGTTCGACCCGTTGGCGCTGCTCCTCGGTTTCGGTGGGCAGCGAACTGGTCATGCGGCTCCACGCGAAGGGCGCGATGCAGTTGGAGCGCACGTTGTAGCGCTGCATGTCCAGGGCGATGGCCCGCGACAGGCCGACCATGCCCATCTTGGCGGCCATGTAGTTCGCCTGGCCGAAATTGCCGATGAGTCCGGAGGTGGACGTCATGTGCACATAGGCGCCGCCGTTCTGTTCGCGGAACTGGGAGGCTGCCGCGCGGCTGAGCAGGAAGCTGCCCATGAGGTGCACCTGGATGACATCGTTCCAGTCCACGTAGCTCATCTTGTGGAACATGGTGTCGCGCAGGATGCCGGCGTTGTTCACCACGACGTCGAGGCGGCCGAAGCGCTCCACCGCGGCGGCGACGATACGCTCGCCGTTTGCCGGTTCGACGATGGACAGCGTGCTCGCGATCGCCTCGCCGCCCATGGCCTCGATCTCTGCCACGACCTCCTGTGCCGGGCCTGCATCCTGTCCGCTGCCCGCGAGGCTTGCGCCGATGTCGACGACGACCACGGCAGCGCCTTCGGCCGCCATGCCGAGGGCAATCGCCCGGCCGATGCCGCGTCCGCCGCCGGTGACGACGGCGACCTTTCCGGCCATCATCTTTTGCGTGCTCATTGCGGTCTTCCTCAGCCGTGCATGGTCAGGCCGCCCGAGACGCTGATGGTCTGGCCGGTGATGAAGGCGGCGTCGTCGGACAGCAGGAACGCGATCATGCCCGGATAGTCATCGGGCCTGCCCAGCCGACCGAGAGGGATGGCCCGCGCGAGACCTTCCGCGATCTTGCCGCCGGTGGGCGAGCTCTTGGCGAACTCGTCGAACAGTGGCGTGTCGGTGGGGCCGGGACAGACCACGTTCAGCGTCACGTTCTTGCGCGCCATCTCGCGGGCCATCGTCTTGGTGAAGGAGGCGATGCCGCCCTTGCACGCGGAATAGACCGCCTCGCCGGAGGAGCCCACGCGCCCCGCGTCGGATGCGATGGAGACGACGCGGCCGAAGCCGCGCTGCGCCATGCGGGGAACGACGACGTGGTGAAGGTTGAGCGGGCCGTAGAGATTGATGGCGATGACCTTGTCCCAGAAGGCCTGGTCGGTGTCGAGGAAGGGAATGGGCTTGTCCCAGCCGGCGACATTGGCGAGCAGTTCGACCGGCCCCGCCTCCGCCTCGAATGCGTCGACGGCCGCGGCGACGGCGGCGCGATCGGCGATGTCACAGGCATAGGCGATGGCCTTGCCGGGGCCCTCGGCAAGGCGCGTCGTTTCCTGCGCGCCATCGAGGTCGCGGTCGAGGACACCGACGACACACCCCTCCGCGACCAGACGCAACACCGTTGCGCGGCCGATGCCGCTTGCTCCGCCCGTCAGAATTACGCGGCGACCCTCGAGACCTCGCATCGTAAACCACTCCCTGTCGCATTCGCATGGGGAGACAAGCGCGCCCTTTCCGGCACGCCCACCCAAGCTCGATCCTGCGTGAACACCCGCACCTGTCGGCCGGCCCCCCCGGCGCGTCATGCGGCCACCGCTGTGCGAAAGTGGCTGCGCCCGCCGTGCGAGCCAAGGCCTTGGCGCCGCGAAGCACCGCTTCAACACGTATGTGGAGGTCGCGCCGTTCTCGCCCGACGCACTGTCCCGTCTGCGCCTCAGCAAATATCGTCCGGGCATCTCACCGGAGCCGCTCATGCAGGAAGGCGCGTTCATCGTCGGAGCGTTCGAGCATCCGACCCGCAAGGCACCCGACAAGACGATCGCTCAGCTTCACGCGGAAGTGGCCGCGGGTGCTCTCGCCGACGCCGGGCTCACGCCCGCCGATGTGGACGGCTACTTCTGCTCGGGCGACGCGCCCGGCATGGGGCCGCTGACCATGGCGGACTATCTCGGCCTGCGCGTGCGGCACTACGACAGCACGGACGTCGGCGGCTGCTCCTACATCGCTCATGTGGCCCATGCCGCGCAGGCCATCGCCGCCGGCAAGTGCAATGTCGCGCTTATCACCCTTGCGGGTCGTCCGCGGAGCGAGGGCCTGACCACCATGCCCGTGCGGACGGCGGACGAGCGCAATCCCGATTCCACCTGGGAAAACCACTTCGGAATCCAGACCGTCAACATGTACGCCATGGTCGCCATGCGCCACATGTATGAGTTCGGCACCACGCCGGAGCAGCTCGCCTGGATCAAGGTCGCGGCTTCCCACCACGCGCAGCACAATCCGAATGCCATGCTGCGTGACGTCGTCAGCGTCGAGGATGTGGTGAACTCGCCCCTGGTTGCCGACCCGCTCCATCGGCTGGATTGCTGCGTGGTCAGCGACGGCGGCGGAGCGCTGGTCGTTGCCCGGCCCGAGGTTGCGCGCGCGCTGAAGCGCCCGTTGGTCGCCGTGCGAGGCTGCGGCGAGAGCCTGAAAGGCACGTTCGGCGGCGAGGTGGATCTCACCTGGTCAGCGGCGCGCGCGTCTGGAGCCGGCGCCTTCGCAGAGGCGGGCGTCACGCCGGCCGACATCAAGTACGCCTCCATCTACGACAGCTTTACCATCACCGTCCTCATGCAGATCGAGGATCTCGGCTTCTGCGCCAAGGGGGAGGGCGGGCGCTTCGTCGCCGATGGAAACCTCATCTCGGGCATCGGCCGGCTGCCCTTCAACACCGACGGCGGCGGGCTATGCAGCAACCATCCTGCCAACCGGGGCGGCATCACCAAGGTGATCGAAGCGGTGCGCCAGGCGCGTGGAGAAGCGCATCCCGCGGTGCAGGTGAAGAATGCCGATGTGGTCATCGCGTCCGGCATCGGCGGGCTTCTCGGCGCGCGCCATGCCTCCGCGACCCTCATCCTCGAAAGGCATTGACCCCATGGTCGAGCGTGCCATCCCGAGCCCGGTCATCGACGCCGAAAGCGCGCCTTTCTATGCCGCCGCGCGGGAGGGACGGTTCCTTGTCCGCCGCTGCACCGAGACAGGCCGTTTCCACTGGTATCCCCGCGCGCTTTGCCCCTTCTCCCTCAAGGAGACCGAATGGGTGGAGGCATCGGGGCGAGGTGCAATCTACAGCTACAGCGTCATGCGTCGGGCCGACCCTCCCTATGCCATCGCCTATGTGCGGCTGGAGGAAGGGCCGGTGATGCTCACCAACATCGTCGAAAGCGACTTCGACGCGCTCGCGGTCGGCCGGAAGGTCGAGCTCGTATTCGTTCCAACCGCTGGGGAGGGCACGCCCGTGCCCTGCTTCCGCGTGGTGCGCCCCTGAGCAGGTCGGCGCGGACACATCATCGGGAGAATGCAATGGGACCCCTCAAGGGCATCAAGATCGTCGAGCTTGCCGGGATCGGTCCCGGCCCCATGTGCGCCATGCTGCTGGCGGAACTCGGGGCGACCGTGCTCCGCGTGGAGCGCCGGGCGCCGGTGAAGCTCGGCATCCAGAGGCCGCTGAAGTACAATCTTCTCTTGAGGGGGCGGCCGCAGATCGCGGTGGATCTGAAGGAAAAGGCCGGCATCGACTTCGTGCTCTCGCTGGTCGAGGAGGCCGACGCCCTGATCGAGGGTTTCCGGCCGGGCGTCACCGAACGCCTCGGGCTGGGGCCGGACGCGTGCCTCGCGCGGAACCCCAGGCTGGTCTATGGCCGCATGACCGGCTGGGGCCAGACCGGGCCGCTGGCGCAGGCGGCGGCCCATGATCTCAACTATATCGCCCTCACCGGCGTGCTCGCCGCGATCGGCCGCAAGGATGCTCCGCCGACGCCACCGCTGACCCTCGCCGGCGACCTGGGCGGCGGCGCGCTCTACCTCGCCTGCGGAATGCTCGCGGCGGTCATCGAGGCGCAGCGCTCCGGCGCGGGGCAGGTGGTGGACGCCGCTATCTCCGATTGCGCAGCCCACCTCATGACGAACTTCTTCGGCATGCATGCGGCCGGCCTCATGTCCCTGGAGCGGGGCACGAACTTCTCCGATTCCGGCGCGCCCTATTACGATTCCTATGTCTGTGCGGATGGGCACTACATCTCGATCGCCCCCATCGAGGAGCGCTTCTTCGCGCAGCTCCTGGAGCGGCTCGGCTTCGATCCCGCGAGCGTTCCGCCACAGGACGACCGGGCGCAGTGGCCGCGGATGCGTCGCCTGTTCGCTGACCGGTTCCTTGAACGGACAAGAGCGGAGTGGTGCGCGATCCTCGAGGGGACGGACGTGTGTTTCGCGCCGGTCCTCACCATGGCGGAGGCGCCGGCGCATCCGCACATGCAGGCGCGCCGCGTCTTCGTCGAGATCGATGGCGTCACCCAGCCGGCTCCTGCGCCTCGCTTCAGTCGCACCCCGCCCGCCGATCCCACCGCGCCGAAGGCGGCGGCCGATACGCCGCCCGCTGAAGCTCTGGCCGGCTGGCGGATGGCCGATGCTATCGCTGAATGGGCCGCCCGCGGCGCCATCGGCTGACAGATTCCGGGCATGTCGCCCCTTCTTGCGGACAAGGCTTCCCATGCCGCTTCTTCAGTTCGTCAATCGTGTTTGGTTTGAGCAGGGGGCCGTCAAGCGGATCGGCGGCGAACTCGGGCGCCTCGGAATCCGCCGACCCCTGGTGTGCACCGACAAGGGGATAGTCGCGGCCGGCATCGCCGATGCGGTGAAAGCCCACTGGCCTGCCGAAATTCCCTGGATCCTCTTCGATGAAACCCCGGCCAATCCGACCGAAAGCGCGGTGCGCGCCGCCCTCGCGCTCTATCGGACGGCGGGATGCGACGGCATCGTTGCCATCGGCGGCGGCTCGCCCATCGATCTCGGCAAGGCGGTGAACCTGCTCGTCGGGCATCCTGAACCCCTCGCCCAGTACGAAACCGCGAAGAAGGGGCTCGGCAAGATCGGGCCGGTGGGACCGCTGATCGCCGTCCCCACCACCGCGGGCACTGGCACCGAGGTGAGCGTTGGAACGGTGATCATCACGGACGATGGGCGCAAATCCACCATCGCCAGCCCCTATCTCATCCCCGACGTCGCCATCTGCGATCCTGCGCTCACCCTGGGCCTGCCGAGGCTGCTGACCGCCGCCACCGGGATGGATGCGGTGACCCACTGCATCGAGGCCTATCTGTCGCCGCTCTACAATCCCATTGCAGACGCCATCGGCCTCGATGGCCTCTCCCGGGCGGTGGCACGGGGGGCGCTGGAGCGAGCCGTCTCCGACGGTTCGGACATCACGGCGCGGACCGAGATGATGATGGCCGCGCTGGAAGGCGCGCTGGCGTTCACCAAGGGGCTTGGCGCGGTGCATTCCATGAGCCACGCGGCGGCGCGGATCGAGGGGCTGAAGCTGCACCACGGCACGTTGAATGCGGTCATCCTGCCGACCGTGCTGCGCTTCAATGCCCCCCATTGCGCGCCGAAGATGGCCGCGCTCGCGCGTGCCATGGAGCTGCCGGATGCGGCCGCGCTGTCCGAGGCCATAGAGGCGCTGAATGCGCGCCTCGGCCTGCCTCGGACGCTCCACGAGATGGGGGTCGTCGAAGCCGCCATCCCCGAGCTGGTGGCCTATGCCGATGCCGACGTTTCGAGCCTGACCAATCCCATCCGGCCCACCAGGGAGGACTATGCACGCCTCTTTGCGGGGCTTGTTTCCGGCTGAGGGACGTCGGCCATCCCCGCTGCCGATGACAATCGGTGGAAGACCATGTTGCGCACATACATGCGCATCACGCCCGGCCCGCGCGGCGCGGGGCTGTGTTCGGCTAAGTGATACGCAGGAACGCAGAGCCGGGGCACGACGCATGGACTTCAAGACCATTCGCTACGTGGTGGATGACCGGGTCGCCACCGTCACGCTCCACCGTCCGGAGCAGATGAACGCGCTCAATGACCAGATCGTGGCCGAGCTTCACGAGGCGATGTCGCTTGCGGATCGAGACCGCGCCGCGCGCGTCATTGTTCTCACCGGTGCCGGACGAGCCTTCTGCGCCGGCGGCGACATCGGCGGATTTGGCGCGACGGATCCGAAGGCCCTTCTGACCAAGCTGCCACGCCCGCTCGATCTGAACCGGCGCGTCGACTACCAGATGCGCCACATCTATTTCCCGCGCCTGCGCAAGCCGGTGATCGGCATGATCAACGGCGCGACGGCCGGTCTTGGCCTCATCTATGCGCTCGCCTGCGACCTGCGCTTTGCATCGGACACCGCAGTCTTCACCACCGCGTTCGCGCGACGCGGGCTCTCGGCGGAATATGGCATGGCCTGGATCCTTGCCCGGGTCGTCGGCCAGGCCAATGCGCTGGACCTGCTGCTCTCCGCCCGCAAGGTGCTTGCGCCTGAGGCGAAGGAGCTTGGCCTCGTGAACAAGGTGTTCCCGGCCGCGACGCTGGCTGACGAGACCTATGCCTATGCGCGCGAAATGGCACAATGGTGCTCGCCGCGTTCGATGCGGGTCATCAAGGAACAGGTCCACGAGGTGCCGTTCCAGACGCTGCACGAGGCGGTCCTGATGGCGAACCGGGACATGGTGGTCTCCAACGCGGGTGCCGACTTCCGCGAGGGGACCGCCAGCTTCCGCGAGAAGCGGCCACCGCGGTTCCAAGACGACGAGGAGTGACGCGGTGATCCCGACTTCCATGCAGGCGCTCGTCGCGACCGACTATCAGGGGCCGGCCTCCGTGCGGATCGCGCAAGTGCCCGTTCCGGCGCCCGGCACCGGCGAGGTGCTCATCCGCGCCGGAGCGAGCGCGCTCAATTTCCTGGATCTGCTCATGCTGGAGGGGAAGTATCAGGTGAAGCCGCCCGTCCCCTTCGTTCCCGGCCGCGACCTCGCGGGCGAGGTCGTCGCTCTGGGGGACGGGGTGACTGGACTGATGGTGGGCCAGCGCGTGGCGGCGCAGCCGGCGTTCGGCGCCTTTGCCGAATATGCGGTCGCGCCGGATTATGCATGCCAGCCCTTGCCGGACGCGGTGGATGATGTGGTGGGCGCTGCGAGCGGCATCGTGCTTGCCACCGTGGTCGGTGCGCTCAAACTCAGGGGGCGCGTGGCTCCCGGCCAACGGGTGCTCATCACCGGCGCCGCGGGCGGGGTGGGGACCGCAGCCATTCAGTACGCCGTTGAACTCGGTGCGGTGGCAGTGGCCCTCGTCTCCTCCGCCGCTAAGGCCGAGGTTGCTTCGCGGTTGGGGGCAAAGGTGGTGGTGCGCTCGGACCTTCTGCCATCCGGCAAGGGGGCGCTTCGCGATGCGCTGAAGGCGGAAGGCATCGACGACGTCGATGTTGTGGTGGACATGGTCGGAGGCCCGGATGTCGATGGGCTGTTGCGCTGCCTGAAGCCGGGGGGGCGGTTCGTCATCGTCGGTTTCGCCTCCGGACACATTCCCCGGATTCCGGCGAACTATCTGTTGCTCAAGGACATCGAAGTCCATGGCTCGTCCCTCGATCGCCTGTTCCGCACGCGCGATCCCGACCTGGCGAACGGCATCCGCGAAGCCTTCGATCTGATGGCGCTCGGGCGCATGCGAGCCGCCGTGGACGTGGTCCTGCCCTTCCGGGATTTTGCCGAAGGTGCACGGCGCCTGGCCGCGCGCGAGACGGTGGGCAAGGTCGTCTTCAAGGGGTTCTGAACCATGCAGCACCCGACGTCTCATCCCGATGGCGCGGTCCATCTCGACCGCGACGGGGCGGTGCGGCTCGTTCGCATCGACCGCCCGGCGAAGCTCAACGGCTTCACGCCGAAGATGATCGGCGAGCTTGCGGCAGCGCTGACCGAGGCGGAGCACGATGACGAGGCCCGCGTCACCCTGCTTCATGCGGAGGGGCGCCACTTCACGGCCGGGCTCGACCTCGCCCAGGTCTCGGCGGCCTGGAACCGGGGGGAGGAGGTCTATCCCCGTGACAAGCTCGACATCTGGAACCTGCGACCGCCGTTGCGCAGCAAGCCCCTTGTCGTGGCGGTGAAGGGCATCTGCTACACGGTCGGCGTCGAGCTGATGCTATCAGCCGACATCGTCGTTGCTGCGGACGACTGCCGGTTCCGCCAGCACGAGGTTCAAAGGGGCATCATGGCGGCAGGCGGGGCGACCATCCGAATGGTGGAGCGCGCGGGCTGGGGCAACGCCATGCGTTATCTGCTCACTGGAGACGAATGGGACGCTTCGACGGCGCTGCGGCTGGGGCTGGTTCAAGACGTGGTTGCCGCCGGCGAGGAGTTCGCCCGTGCCCGGCAGATCGCCGACGTCATCGCGACGTCCGCGGCGCCTCTGTCCGTGCGCGCGACCATGGCCAATGCGCGGCGCGCGCTCGATGCCGGGGCGGCGACCGCTGCGGCGGAGTTCGACGCCATTCGCGCGCGTCTGCGCGCCAGCGAGGACGCCGGAGAAGGGCTGAAGGCGTTCGTCGAGAAGCGTCCCCCGGAATTCAAGGGACGCTGAGGGCGAGTCCGCAATGGATCGATACCCTCGTCGTCAATGTTGCGCAGGGGGACGCGGCCGGCAGGTGCAATCCACCCCGGCCGCCAGTTCCTGCCGCAAGAACGTTCCCCGAGGGGGCTCGGTCTGGTCGGTCCGCGCTCTCTCCTGGCCGCAGAGGCCTCAGCCCGCCGCTTCCTGCATCTGGGGCGGGGTCACCGCCGGCTGGTCCGACACGAGGCGAAGCCGGAATTCCCCTTCACTATCTGCCCCCTTGTTGGCGAGATAGTTTGCCATCTCCTCCCGCGCGACCGTCACCAGCTCGCCTTCACGGGCCTGGAGCGTGTCCACGCAACCGCCGATGCCGATGACCAGCAGCCGCGAGGCCAGTTCGGACGGCAGCTTGATGGCGATCATGCCGTAGTTTTCCACGACGCGGTGCTTCGAGAAGGCATATCCCCGCCGCCGGACGCGCGTGAGCTGGGGCAGGAGCTCGGCGATGTCGACTTTTTCCTGCGCCTCGGTGGCGTAGGCATTCAGGCGATGGACGAGGCGACGCACGTCCTGATCCGGCAGCGCCGAGAGCAGCGCGTGGCCGACGCCGGATGTCGCCAGCGGTCGTTTCATGCCTGTTTGGATATGGTGGGCCACCGCCTCTGGCTGCTTGAGCACATGAACGTACTGGGCGAAATCGCCATTCCGCGCGCCGATCAGGACGAGCTGGCCAGTCCGTTTCTGGATGGCCCGCATCATCCGAAGAAGCGCTCCGTCTTCGAACAGCGAAGGAGAGATCCAGCTGCCCAGCAGCGAGACACGGTCGGTCGGCAGATAGGTTCGCGCCCGCGCGTCATACTGAAGGTAGCCCATCGTCGCCATGCTGCGCAGAAGAGCCGCGGTGCTGGACTGGGGATAGCCGAGGGCCTCGGAAACGGTAACGACATTTGCAGGGCAGCGGATCTCGTCGAAGTATTCAAGAATTTCCAGGGTCCTGACGGCTGATTTCACGACGTGTGCTTGATCTGCCCCGGTCGCGGACACTTGAATGAGCATGACAACCCTCCCTTGGCAACACGGCTGTTCCGCCGTTTATGAACGCTATTTACATATCTGAATAGCGCTTGGCGGACGTGTCAAGCAGGCCTGCGCCACCTATTGAGCACGGTTGTGTCTTTTCCCGTTCCGGTGCGGCAAGCGCTTGACCCTGAGGCACCCGGCACGAAGTCTTCCCCGCTCCAGAGCCCGCCGGATCGCGGCGAATACGAAGCCCGGAAGGGAGAAGCATGAATCTCAAATTCCTCGGCGCCGAGGACTTCTGGTGCGGCGCGCTCCTGATCGCCATTGCCGCATTCTTCCTGGTTGCGGGAAGCGACCTCGCCGTCGGGACAGCCCTGCGCATGGGGCCCGGCTACGCCCCGCGCGTGCTTGCGGCCTTCGTCGGGATTGCCGGCATCTGCCTGAGCGCACGCAGCCTGCTCACCGAGGGACCGAGACTGCGCGCGATGCCTCTGCGCCCGCTCGTCTTCGTGCTCGGCGCCGTGGCTGTCTTCGCCCTTCTGCTGGACCGGGTCGGGCTGGTGTTCACCACTTTCGCGGTCGTTGCGGTTGCGAGCGCCGGCATTGCCGGCCGTCGCATGGGGGAGACGCTCGGCCTGGCCGCGGCTGTGGCGGCCATCTCTGCCCTCGTCTTCGTCTACGGGCTGAAGCTCAACATCCCACTTTGGCCCTCCCTCTGAGCCCCGCGCCATGACCGAGATCTTCTCCAACCTCGCAATGGGCTTCTCCGTCGCCCTCGCTCCCTCGAACCTGATGTTTGCGCTGGCGGGCTGCCTGGTGGGCACGCTGATCGGCGTGCTGCCCGGCCTCGGGCCGGTCGCCACCATGGCGATGCTGTTGCCGCTGACCTTCTATGCGCCCCCCGAGGGCGCCCTGATCATGCTCGCGGGCATCTATTACGGCGCACAATACGGAGGTTCGACCACCGCCATCCTCGTCAACCTGCCCGGCGAGAGCTCGTCGGCCGTGACCTGCATCGACGGCTACCAGATGGCGCGACAGGGCAGGGCGGGCTCGGCGCTTGCGATCGCGGCGCTCGGATCGTTCTTCGCCGGCACTGTTGCGACGGTTCTCATCGCCTTGTTCGCACCCGGACTGTCCCAGGTGGGCCTCGCGTTTCAGCCCGCTGACTACTTTTCCCTCATGGTGCTCGGCCTCGTCGGGGCCATGGTGCTGGCGCACGGCTCGCTCATCAAGGCGTTTGCCATGGTGGCCCTCGGCCTGCTCCTCGGCCTGATCGGCACGGACGTGAACACCGGCGTGCAGCGCTTCGCATTCGGCATCCCGGATCTATCGGACGGCATCGACTTCGTGCCGCTGGCGATGGGCATCTTCGGCTTCAGCGAGATCATCATGAATCTCTCACGGCACGAGGACGAGCGAACCGTGCTTGCGAGCACGGTGAGCCGCCTGTGGCCCAGCCGTTCGGATTTCGCGCGCGCCTGGCCTGCCACGTTGCGCGGCACGGCGCTCGGGTCAGTTCTTGGCATCCTGCCCGGCGGCGGAGCGCTCCTCTCGTCGTTCGCGGCCTATACACTGGAAAAGAAGCTCTCGAAGCACCCGCAGGAATTCGGCCGGGGCGCGGTGGAAGGCGTCGCCGGTCCTGAATCCGCCAACAACGCGGGGGCTCAGACCTCCTTCATTCCCATGCTGACCCTCGGCATTCCGTCCAACGTCATCATGGCCATGCTGATCGGCGCCATGACGATGCAGGGTATCGCTCCCGGACCGCAGGTGATGACTGAACGCCCACAGTTGTTCTGGGGCATGATCGCTTCCATGTGGGTCGGAAACCTGATGCTGGTCGTCATCAATCTTCCCTTGATCGGAATCTGGATCAAGCTGCTGAGCGTGCCCTACCGTCTGCTCTATCCGGCCATCGTCGTATTCTGCGCGATCGGCGTCTACAGCGTGCACAACAGCACGTTCGACGTGGGGATGACGGCGTTTATCGGCTTGGTGGGCTATGCGCTCATCCGCGTCGGCTGCGAGCCGGCACCGCTCGCACTCGGCTTCGTGCTCGGCCCCATGATGGAAGAGAATCTACGCCGCGCCATGTTGCTCTCGCGCGGGGACCCGATGATCTTCCTGTCCCGGCCCATCAGCCTCTCCTTGCTGATCGTGGCTGTGCTGCTGCTGGCTACCCTCGTTCTGCCCTCGCTTCGCAGCCGGCGGGAGACCGTGTTCCAGGAGTGAAGCGGCTCTCAGGACGGCGCACGTCGGTGGAGCCGGGCCGGGCAGGCCCGACCCGGCATCATCGACCGCAATGTGGAGCCGCGGGCGTCACTTGACGCCCATGCGCGCCAGCACGTGGTCGTCGAGGGTGCGCTCGTAGGGCTGGGCGTCGGTCAGGTCGAAGATGCGCGTCTTGTTCTCGGCGAAGTCCTCGATGGTGACGTTCCGCTCGCGCGAGCCGTCGATCACGGCGCCGGTCGCCTTCACGAGCTTCACGCGGGAAAAATATCCGCCTCCGGCCGCGATGATCTCACCCGTGACGTCGCAGGCCTCGCTCGCGAGCCACGCCACGGCGGGGGATACCTGTTCGGGCCGCAGGATATCCTGCAGGCTCGGCGCATTCAGGCCCTGGGTCATGCGGGTCTCGGCGACGGGAGAGATGGCATTTACCTTCACGTTCGCCTTCGCGCCTTCGATCTTCAGATTGTTCATGAAGCCGATCATGCCGGCCTTCGCCGCACTGTAGTTGGTCTGGCCGAAATTGCCGACGAGACCGGAGCCGGACGTGGTCAGGATCACCCGGCCATAGCCTTGCGCCAGTAGATGCGGCCAGGCCGCCTTGGTCACATAGACGGTGCCGAGCAGGTGAACATTGAGGACCAGCTCGAAATCATCGAGCGTCATCTTGGCAAAAGACTTGTCGCGGATGATCCCGGCATTGTTGACCACGATATCGATGCGGCCGAAATGGTCGAGCGCAGTCTGCACGATGGATTCGGCCCCCGCGCGATCGCTGACGCTCGCGTAATTGGCCGCGGCCTGCCCGCCGGCTGAACGGATTTCCTCCACCACGCGGTCCGCGGCGCGCTCCGATCCGCCTGCGCCGTCGACGTTCCCGCCGAAGTCGTTGACGACCACCTTCGCGCCCCGCGAGGCGAGCAGAAGGGCGTGCGCGCGCCCAAGCCCGGCGCCTGCGCCCGTCACGAGCGCGACCCTTCCATCAAACCTGATCATGTGAAGCTCCAGCCACGTGTGAATCTGCCGAGACGGTCCAGCAGCGCATTCAAACCGGTGGGGCATTGTCATGGGGCGCGCCGCCCTGTCCATGGCCCCAGGCGCGATCCCTCATATGTGTGCTCGCGCCCCCTGGGGCCGGCGTCCTATCGTGCCCTCAAGCTGGCGAAGGCGTCGCGCTCCAGCTCTTCGCGGAACTGCGGCGCGGCGATCTCCACCATGCGGCTGACCCGCTGTGCGAGCGACAGGCCGCGCAGGTCCGCGGCGCCGTATTCCGTTACGAACACGCCTGCATCCGACCGCGCGGTGCTGACCGGTCCGTCCAGCCGGGCGACGATGCGGCTGACCGGGCCATTCGGTCCACGGGCGGTCGCGGGCAGGGCGATGATCGGCAGTCCGCGCAGGGATCGCGCGGCACCCCGCAGAAAATCGGCGGCGCCGCCCACGGCGCCGACGTAGCGTCCGGCCGCCACTTCGGCGTTGACCTGACCCGTGAGGTCCACCTCCACGGCCGAATTGATGGCAGTGAAGCGGTTCATTCCCGCGAGCACCGTGGGATCATGGGTATAGGATGTCGGCGCGAGCCGGACCGATGGATTGCGGTGCAGGAGCCGTGTCAGTCGCTGCGTTCCCGCCACCAGGCCGGTGACGGAAATGCCGGCATCGCGTGTCTTGAAGGCATTGGTGACGGCGCCCCGCTCGATCAGATAGCCGAGCCCGTCGTTGATAAGCCCGGTATGGATGCCGAGGTCGCGATGACCGGACAATTGCCGTGCGATCCGATCCGGCAGGGCACCGAGGCCGACCTGGAGCACTGCGCGATCCTCCACGAGGGCAGCCACGTGCGCGGCGATCCGCGCCTCGGTCTCGCCGGTGGAGATCGCCGGCGGTTCGCTCAGCGGGCGGGCCGTGTGCACCACCGCATCGATGTCGTCAGGCCCGAGGGTCTGAGCACAGGGGATGGCAGGGGCATCCTCGTTCACTTCCGCGATGACGACCCGGGCGCGCTCGACCAGCGGGGCGAGGTATTCACAGGCGAGGGCGAAACCGTACCGCCCCTCGTGGTCCGGCGGTGTGAGCTGAAGCATGAGGACGTCCACGCTTTGGCTCAGCACGTCCCCGAGCGTGGAATAGTGCACGGGCAGGATATCAAGCCTGTCCGCAGCGGCGAGGTGCCGGTTGAGACCCGTGCCGCAATACGACACGAACCGAACGTGATCCGTGAACGCCACGTCGACGGTGTCGCTCCAGCTGACACCGATGAAGGCGGTAAAGCCGCCGATCGCCGCGCGCTGCGCCATGAGGGCGCGGGTGAGGGTGAGGGGCTCCGCCGCAGCCTGCCCCCAGCAAATGGTGTCGCCGGCCTCCACGAAGCGCGCGAGATCCGGCGTGGCGGCGTCGAGTTCGACCGGCATGAACTCAAGCCCGCTCGAAGATGGCCGCCATGCCCTGTCCACCGCCGACGCACATGGTCTCGAGACCATAGCGGGCACCGCGCCGCTTCATCTCGTGCAGCAGCGTCGTCATGATGCGCACCCCGCTGGCACCGATCGGGTGGCCAAGCGAAATGCCGGACCCGTTCACATTCAGCCGGCCCATGTCCTCGAAATGCCACGCCTTCAGCACCGAGAGCACCTGCACCGCGAAGGCTTCGTTGAGTTCCACGAGGTCCATGTCGGCGAGGGAAAGCCCTGCCTTGGCGAGGACGCGGGCCGTCGCCGGTACCGGTCCGATGCCCATGGTCGCCGGCTCGCAGCCGGCAGCCGCCCATCCGACGAAGAAGCCGAGGGGCTCCAGGCCCAGCTCGGCCAGCTTGTCCTCTGCCACCACCAGGCAGGCCGCGGCGGCATCGTTCTGCTGGCTGGCGTTGCCGGCGGTGACCGTGCCGTCCTTCATGACGGGCCTGAGCTTTGCCAGACTTTCGATGCTGGCGTCCGGCCGGATGCCCTCGTCTCGCCGAAAGAACAGCGGCTCGCCCTTCTTCTGCGGCACGGGCACCGGCACCACCTCGTCCGCGAACAGGCCGGCATCCCACGCGGCGCTCGCCTTCCGATGGCTTTCGACGGCGAATGCGTCCGCCGCCTCGCGGGTGATCCCGTATTCTCGGGCAAGGTTCTCCGCCGTCTCCACCATGCCGGAGATGCGGCCGAAGCGCCATTCCGGCTGGGATCGCTCGCGGCCCCGGTCGAGCCGGTCGTGGAGCTGCAGGCCGCCCGAGCGCGTGCCCCAGCGTGCGCCGGTGGTGTAGTGCTCGATATGGCTCATGCATTCGATGCCGCCGGCGAGCACGACATCGCAGGCGCCGGTGGAAACCATCATGGCGGCTGTCGAGATCGCTTGAAGCCCGCCGCCGCAGCGCCGGTCGAGCTGCATGCCGGGCACCTCGATCGGCAGGCCGGCTTCCAGCGCCAGCCAGCGTCCGACACAGGGCGTCTCGCTGTTGGCATAGGACTGGGCGAAGACGGCGTCCTCGATCCGGGCGGGGTCGACCCCTGACTTCTCAAGCACGGCCTTGATCACCAGGGCGCCGAGCTTCTCCGTCGACACATTCCTGAGGGAGCCGCCGAACAGGCCCACCGGCGTGCGGAGGGGGGCGACAATGGCTGCGCGTCGCATGCGGGTCATCCTTTGCAATCCGCCGCGTTTCAGTAGCTGCGGGGTAGACCGAGCACATGCTCGGCGACGTAGGCGAGGATCAGGTTCGTGGAGATGGGGGCGACCTGATAGAGGCGGGTCTCGCGGAACTTGCGTTCCACGTCGTATTCCTCGGCGAAGCCGAAGCCGCCGTGGGTCTGCAGGCACACGTTCGCCGCCTCCCAGGAGGCATCGGCCGCCAGCATCTTCGCCATGTTGGCCTCGGCGCCGCAGTCGAGCCCGGCCTCGTAGCGCCGCGCAGCGTCATGCACCATCAGCTCGGCCGCGCGCATGGCCGCATAGGCTTTGGCGATGGGGAACTGAATGCCCTGGTTGCCGCCGATGGGCTTGCCGAAGACCTGCCGCTCGCGCGCATACTTCACGGACGTATCGGTGAACCACTTGGCATCGCCGACGCACTCGGCGGCGATCAGGATGCGCTCGGCGTTCATCCCCGAGAGGATGTAGCGGAAGCCCTTGCCCTCCTCGCCGACGAGATTTTCGGCGGGCACTTCCATGTTGTCGAAGAACACCTCGCAGGTGCTGTGGTTCATCATGGTGCGGATGGGCCGGATGGTGAGCCCGTTGCCGAGCGCCGTGCGCATGTCCACGATGAAGACGGAGATGCCGTCCGTCTTCTTGGTCACCTGATCGCGCGGCGTGGTGCGGGCGAGCAAGAGCATGAGGTCGGAATGCTCCGCCCGGCTGGTCCAGATCTTCTGACCGTTGACGATGTAGCGATCGCCGTCGCGGCGGGCGAACGTCCGCAGCGAGCTGGTGTCTGTGCCGCTCGTCGGCTCTGTCACGCCGAAGGCCTGCAGGCGCAGCTCCCCCGTGGCGATCTTGGGCAGGTATCGACGCTTCTGCGCTTCGGAGCCGTGCCGCAGGATCGTGCCCATGATGTAGAGCTGGGCATGGCAGGCGGCGCCGTTGCAGCCCTCGGCCTGGATGGTTTCCAGGATCGCCGCCGCGGCCGACACGCCGAGGCCCGTGCCGCCGTACTCCTCGGGAATGAGAACCGAGAGGTAGCCCGCTTCCGTCAGGGCGCGGACAAAGTCGGTGGGGTAAGCGCGGGCCTCGTCGAGCTTGCGCCAGTAGTTTGCCGGGAAGCGCGCGCACAGCTTTCGGACTTCTTCCCGGATGCTGTCGTGCAAGCCCGAATCGTGAGCAGTCATCGTCGTCATCCTGTTTGCTCTGTGCTGCCCGGCTCAATGGAGCGCCCGGGCGCTAAAAATGGAACCGGAGGCGGCGCGCGGCTCAGCCCGGCAGGCCGAGGACGTTCTTCGCCAGAATGTTGCGCTGGACCTCGCTCGCGCCGCCGTAGATCGTGGACGCGCGCGCCGCCAGGAACTGGCCTGCGGGATTGAGGTCCCGGTTGCCGTTGATCGGTTCGAGCCCGGCGGCCGCCTCGCCGCCGATCTCCAGCATCAGCTCGGTGATGCGCTGGTAGAGTTCGCCCTGGTGCAGCTTCAGGAACGAGATGTCCGGCCCGAGCTGCCCGCCGGCCCTGAGGATGTCTGCGAAATGCTCGTAGAGGGCCTTGTGGTCGGCGAGATCGAGGGCGAGGCGGGCATAGCGGTCGCGGAACACCGGTTCGGTCCAGCATCCTACATGCTGCGCCAGCACCTTGAGCCGCTCCAGCGCATTGGCCGACTGCCGGGGCGAGCCGAGGAAGATGCGCTCGAAGCCGAGCAGCGCCTTGGCCATGCTCCAGCCCTTGTTGATCTCGCCGACGAGGTTCTCGCGCGGCACTCGCACGTCGTCGAAAAAGACCTCGCAGAACTCGTCCTGCATCTCGAGGTTCAGGATCGGCCGCACGGTGACGCCGGGGCTGTTCATGGGAACGAGCAGGAAGCTGATGCCTTCCTGCTTGCGGGCCGCCGGATCGGTGCGAACCAGCATGAAGATCCAGTCCGCGTCCTGGGCCAGCGTGGTCCAGATCTTCTGGCCGTTGACCACCCAGTGCTCGCCATCGAGCACCGCCCGGGTCTGCACGTTGGCGAGGTCGGACCCGGCGTTGGGCTCGCTGTAGCCCTGGCACCAGATGTGCTCGCCGGAGATGATCTTCGGCAGGAATTCCTGCTGCTGCGTCGTGCTGCCGTAGCGGATGAGGAGCGGCCCGAGCAGCATGATGCCGTGGTCCGGCATTCGGGCGGCTCCGAACTGCTCGAACTCCTCCATGTAGATCAGCTGCTTGGCGGCAGACAGCCCCATGCCGCCATGGGTGCGGGGCCAGCCCGGCGCCAGCCATCCGTGGGCCGAAAGGGTCATGTACCAGCACCGGATTTCGTCCCAGTGCAGCCGCTTGGGCGGGTTCCGCAGATCTTGCGGATAGTGCTCCTTCAGGAAGGCCCGTGCGAGCGCGCGGAACGCCTCGTCGTCGAGGGCATCGAAATCGTCGAGCCGGTAGAGCGAAGTGGTCATGTGCGCTTCCTCAGGCAGTCCGAGCGGGGGCGGGGCTGGCCTCGGCGCCGTCGCCGAACGTCAGCGCGGCGAAGCGGGCGCGGTGAAAGGCCGAGCCGCCGAACGCGGGGGCGAGCACCATCGCCTTCCGCAGGTAGAGGCCGATATCGCATTCGTCTGTGAAGCCGATGCCTCCGTGGAGTTGCACGGCTTGACGCGCCACCAGAAGGGCCGCGTCCGAGGCGCGGGCCTTGGCGCGCGAGACAGCTGCGCGGCGCTCGTCGATGCCGACGTTCGTATCCGCGATCCGCGCTGCATCCTCGACGCTGACGCGGGCGAGAACGGCCTGGAGCTTCAGGTCGACGCAGCGGTGCTGCAGGGCCTGGAAGGTGCCGATAACGGCGCCGAACTGCTTGCGCACCTTCAGGTACGCGACGGTGCGCTCCAGCACCGCGTCGGCGAGACCCAGCAGGTAGGCCGCGGTGGCGAGGCAGGCATCGTCCAGCCCATCTTCGAGCCGCCCCGGGAGCTTCTCCGCGGGCACGTCTTTGAGCACCAACGTTCCCGAATGGCTTCCGTCCTGCATGGTGACAGCCTCGATCACCAGGCCCGGTGCGTCCGAACGCACGAGGAAAGATCCCTCCCGGCTTGTCACCACGAACGCATCCGCCCCACGGGGCGAAGGAACGAACAGCTTGCGGCCGCTGATCCGGCCCTGCTGCACGGAGGTTGCCGGGGCCGCGTAGGGATCGGCGGCCTGTTCCTGGAAGGCTGGAAGGACGACGAGGCGCCCCTCCAGCGCCGCCGTGCGCTCAGGCTCGGCCAGGACGCGCACCGCGAGGGCGGCCGGGATCAGCGGCTCCGGGACGATTGCGGCACCCAGCTCCTCTGCCAGCGCGCACATTTCCAGCATTCCGAGACCGGAGCCTCCGTCCGATTCCGGCAGGCGAAGCCCCAGCCAGCCGAGATGGCACATCTCTTTGAGAATCTGTCGATCAAAGCCTGTCTCGGAAAAGCGGAGCTTTCGGGCGCGGCCGACATCCCCGCGGTCCGCGATGCCCGCGGCGCTCTCCCGGATCATCCGAGCGCCTTCCAGGCGTTCTGCGGTGATCGTCATGCGTGTTCCTCCAGAATGCGTCTGGTCTGTCTCGGCAGTGCCTTGCTGGCCACCCGATAGCATGACCGACTGCGCTTTGCGGTCGGCCATCACGAAAAGCACAGGTGTGTTCAATGGGCACCTGAGGGCTGCTGGAAAGCGAACGCGCCAGGTACGCCTTGGAGTATATAAGTTGACATAAATTCTCTCGGGGCGATTGCTGCTGGACAAAAATCAACGCAAATATAATAATTTAGAATTCCAGACGCTGTCCATCGTGCGTGGTATGCGCAATATATTGACTGAAAGTCAGGCTGCTGACATCGTCGTTTCCCTAACGATAAATGGGGGAAACGACCATGCTCCGGATTGCCGCCGCGATGGCTCTCTCGCTCTTCGCGGGATCCATTGCCTATGCCGAGATGACTGTGAGGGTCGGCGTTCTGACGGATCTCACCGGCCCTTACGCTTCGCTGTCTGGGGAGGGCTCCATCACGGCAACCAAGCTTGCCGCGGAAGAGTTCGAGGCGAGCAATCCGGGCGTCAAGGTCGACGTGATCTTCGGCGACCATCAGAATAAGGCGGACATCGGTTCGGCGATCGTCCGCAAGTGGTACGATCAGGGCGACGTCGATGCGGTGGTGGACATCACCAATTCAGCCGTGGCTTTCGCGGTGAACCAGATCGCGCGCGAGCGCAACAAGGTGTTTCTGGCCTCCGGTCCTGCGAGCCCCGATCTTTACGGGAAGGCCTGCGCGCCTACGACGGTTCTGTGGACATACGATACCTACGCCATGAGTCAGGGGACCGGCCGGGCCCTCGCCAAGTCCGGTGGCAGCAAATGGTTTTTCATTACTGCGGACTATGCATTCGGGCACGCCTTGGAGCGCGACACCACGCGCGTCGTCGAAAGCGAAGGCGGCAAGGTCGTCGGGCAGGTGCGCGCTCCGCTCAATACGGCGGACTTCTCGCCCTTTCTGTTGCAGGCCCAGTCTTCGGGGGCAAACGTGCTCGGGCTCGCCAATGCGGGGCTCGACATGATCAACACGGTCAAGCAGGCCTCGGAGTTCGGCATCGCGCGGTCCGGGATGAAGCTCGCCGGCCTGCTGGTCATGATCACGGATGTGCGCAGCCTCGGCCTCAATGCTGCGCAGGGTCTGGTCGTCACCGAGCCCTTCTACTGGGATCTGAATTCGGCAACGCGAGGGTGGTCCCAGAAGTTTGCCGAGCGGGCGCGGGGCAAGATGCCGAGTTCGGCACAGGCAGGGGCTTATTCCGCCACGCTGCACTACCTGAAGGCGGTCGCGGCGCTCGGCTCCAAGACCGATGGCGCCGAGGTTGTCCGGAAGATGAAGGCGATGCCGACCTCCGATCCGGCCTTCGGCAACGGCATGATCCGCAAGGATGGCCGCAAGCTGCACGACATGTTCGTCTTTGAGGTGAAAACACCCGGCGAATCCAAATCGGAATGGGATCTCTACAAGCTGGTCGCGACCATTGCGCCGGAGCAGGCCTTCAAGCCGATGGGCGACTGCGTGGCGCTGCAGTGAGAGGCGCCCGGAGGCCGCCCGGTGGACCCGCCCGCCGGGCGGTCTCCGCATTGTAATGTGCAGGAGCCGAAAGTAGTTTTGGCTGCGAATGGCTCGGGCGGGTGCTGGCATGGGGCGAAGCGCAACCCGAGCGCATGACGGAACCGAGATGAAGAACCGTTCGACGTCCGCTGCAGCCTCCACAAGCCTCACGGCGCTGCACAACCGGCTGTTTTTTCGCGTTTTCCAGGTCGGAAACATGCTTCAGCGGCAGGCCGCCCAGGAGGTCGGGATCAGCTCTGTTCAGTGGGCTGTCCTGGGGGCCCTCTCAAGTCCTCGCTATCAGGAGGGCATGACGGTGACTCAGCTGGCCGAACACCTGGCGGTCAGCCGGCAGAACCTCGATGGTGTGCTCACCAGGCTGGAACGCGACGGCCATGTCGTTCGCGTGCCCGATGCCACGGACAAGCGCACCCGCCGCGTGACCATGACCGAGGGCGGCTGGGCCTTCTGGAACGGGCTGCAGGCGACGATCGAAGCCTTCTATGCCCAGTCCATCCATGATTTCAGCTTCGACGACAAGGTTGCCTGCGTCCATTTTCTGAACAAGCTGCTCACCAATATGCGGAATGTGAAGCTGGGCTAGGCGGGCGACGCTGGTTCTGCCGGGCGCCCGCCGGCGCTTCCTATGCGTTCACTGGCTGGCGATTGAACTGCGGCGTCCGCTTTTCCCGGAACGCGGCGATCCCTTCCCGTGCATCGGCGGAGACGAAGGCTTCGGCGAGCAGGTCGGCTTCCGCGTCAAGGCCTGCTGCAAGCGGGAGGGTGGATGCCGCCTCGATCGCCTGGCGTGCCAGAAGGCTTGTGCTCCGGCTGAATGCGGTGAAGCGTGCTGCGAAGGCGAGCCCGGCCGCGGTTGCGTCGTCCCCTTCGACGACCGCCTGGACCAGGCCGATGCGCTCGGCTTCCGTGGCATCGATCGTTCGCCCGGAGAGGATGAGCTCGGCGGCACGCGCCGGCCCCACGAGCCGGGGCAGGCGCTGGGTGCCGCCGTATCCGGGGATGAGGCCGAGCTTGATCTCCGGGAGGCCCAGCTTTGCGTCGGGCAGCGCGATGCGGAAGGTGCACGCCATGGCGAGTTCGAGGCCGCCGCCGAGCGCGAAGCCCCGGATGACGGCGATGGACGGCATCGGGAGGTGATCGAGCTTGGCGAACGTCGACTGACCAAGCAGCACCGCGCGGTGCTGCTCTTCCCGTGTGCGGCCCTCGATTTCCTTGATGTCGGCGCCTGCGCAGAAGGCGCGGTCGCCCGCGCCCACGATGACCAGCGCGGAAGCGTGCGAGGCTGCGACGGTATCGAGCGCGCGGCCGATGTCTGCAATCACACCCGCGTTCAGCGCGTTGCGCGCTTCGACGCGGTCGATCACCATGATTGCGACGTCATCACGCCAGTCGATGTGGACCGCCATGGCATTCTCCTCTTTCCGCCAGCGCCGTGCCCGTGAATGTCCGGGTTTGGTGTCAACATATTTACGTGTTTTTCCGCGATGAGCGCAATTCCTTGCGGATATCGAGGTCGGGTGGATGGTGATTTTTAAGGGGGGAAGGCGCCGCTCCGCAGCAGTCTCTCATATGAGAACACATACGTGTGAAACGTGCGTGTAGAATGGTCATCGGGATCGAACCTGCGAGAGGATCAAAGCCGCAGGAGGTGCGAATCCAAATTAAGTAAAGATATTGACGGTTATTCTAGGCGGATCTAGGTTTGGAGAAAATACAAACCGGATCGGGAGGAAAGATGTCGCCGTACCCAAAGCTCATGGAGCCGCTGCACCTTCGCGCCACCACGCTGCGCAATCGCATCGTGATGGGCGCAATGCACACCCGCCTGGAGACCCTCGATCGGGCCAACGAGCGTCTGGCTGCGTTCTACGGCGCGCGGGCCCGTGGCGAGGTCGGTCTGGTGCTGACCGGCGGATACGCGCCCAACCCTGATGGCATCTTCGAGCCGGGGGCTCCGGCCTTTTACGATGCGTCGAGGATGGATGAGCACCGCGCCATCGTCGGTGCCGTCCATGACGGCGGGGCGAAGATCGCGCTTCAGATCGTTCATTCGGGGCGCTATGCCAAGCACGACCGGTGTGTGGGTGCATCCACGCTGCGGTCACGCATCAATCCCATCGGCCCGCGCGCGCTGACGACCGAGGAAGTCTGGCGCACCGTCTCCGATTTCGCAGCCACCGCGGCGCTGGCGCGGGAGGCGGGTTACGACGGCGTCGAGGTCATGGGGTCGGAAGGCTACCTCATCAACCAGTTCACGGCCCCGTTTACCAACCAGCGCGAGGATGAATTCGGCGGCAGTCTGGAAAATCGCGTGCGTTTCCCTGTTGAAATCGTGAAGGCCGTTCGGGAAAAGGCCGGGGACGATTTCCTTCTGATCTATCGCATCTCCGCGGTGGATCTCGTCGAGGGCGGCATGCCCGGCGATGAGGTGCAGGAACTGGCGCGGCGGGTCGAGGCCGCCGGGGCGGACCTCTTCAACACCGGGATCGGCTGGCATGAATCCGCCATACCCACCATCGCGGCCGCAGTGCCTCGCGCGGCCTGGAGCTACGCTGTCCGGAACGTCAAGGAGGCGGTGGGCATTCCCGTCATCGCCTCGAACCGCATCAACACCCCCGACGTCGCGGAAGACATCATCGAAAGCGGCGTGGCCGATCTCGTGTCCATGGCGCGGCCCCTTCTCGCGGACCCCGATTTCGCCCGGAAGGTGCGCCTCGGCCGTGCCGACGAGATCAACACCTGCATCGCCTGCAATCAGGCCTGCCTCGATCGCATCTTCACGGAACGCACGGCCACCTGCCTGGTCAATCCCCGGGCCGGGCGCGAGATCGAATTCGCGGACGCCCCGGCGCTGTCACCGAAGCGGATCGCCGTGGTGGGGGGCGGGCCTGCGGGCATGGCATTCGCCGTGAATGCGGCCGAGCGCGGGCATCAGGTGACGCTCTACGAGGCGGCGAGCGAACTGGGCGGCCAGCTCAACATGGCCCGTGCGGTGCCTGGCAAGAGCGAGTTCAACGAAATGCTGCGCTACTTCCGCACGCGCCTCAAGGCGCTGGCGGTCGAGCTGCGGCTCGGCCACGCCGTGGAGGCGGAGGAGCTGACCCGGGAGAGTTTCGATGAGATCGTGGTGGCCACGGGCGTGCGCCCGCGCCGCCCGGATATCGTCGGCCTCGATCACCCGAAGGTGCTCTCCTACGTGGATGTTCTTTCGCGCAAGGTGCCCGTGGGCCGCCGCGTGGCGATCATCGGGGCCGGCGGCATCGGCTTCGACGTGGCCGAGTATCTTGTGGGAGAGGACAGTGAAGCCCTCGTGCCGGAAACCTTCCTCAGCACCTGGGGGGCGGATGCGGAGCTGCGCAGTGCCGGCGGCCTGACGGAGCCGGCCGGTGAGCGGCCGCCGCCGCGCGAGCTCTTCATGTTCCAGCGCAAGCCGGAGGCGTTGGGCCGGCGGCTCGGCAAGTCGACGGGCTGGATCCTCAAGACGAAGCTCAGGCGCGCCCATGTCGCCATGATCGCCGGCGCCGAATATCGCGCCGTGGACGATGCCGGCCTGCACTATGTCACCGATGGAGTGCCGCACGTCCTCGATGTGGATCAGGTGATCCTGTGCGCGGGCCAGGAATCGGAGCGCACCCTGTACGACCGCCTCGCATCCCTCGGCGCTCCTGTGCGGTTGATCGGAGGAGCGGACGTGGCGGCGGAGCTCGACGCGCTCCGTGCCATCGATCAGGCCACCCATCTCGCCGTCGCCATCTGAGGAGAGCGGCATGACCAGCAAATATGATGTCGGTCTGGAGCGGCGCGGCGCGAACTTCCGGCCGCTCACGCCGCTTCATTTTCTCGACAGGGCTGCCGACGTCTACCCGGACCGCACGGCAGTGATCTACGGCGAGGCGCGCTACACTTGGCGCACGTTCGCGCAGCGTTGCCGGCAACTCGCGTCCGCGCTCATCTCTGCCGGGATCGAGCGGGGCGACACCGTATCCATCTTCTCGCTCAACACGCCGGCCATGCTGGAGGCTCAGTTCGGCATCCCGCTGTCAGGCGCCGTCATCAACTGCCTCAACAGCCGCCTCGATGCGCCTGCGGTCGCTTTCATCCTGGCGCACAGCGAGGCGCGGATCGTCCTCGTCGACCGGCAGCTCGCTCCGGTGGCGCAGGAGGCTCTGCGCTTGATGGAGGCGCCGCCGCGCGTCATCGATATTGACGATCCGGCCGGCGCCGACTTCCCCCTTCTCGGTGACGCCGAATACGAAGCGTTCATTGCCGCCGGGGATCCCGCCGCCGAGCTGCGCTGGCCGGAGGACGAGTGGGACGCCATCGCGCTCAACTACACCTCGGGAACCACCGGCGATCCCAAGGGTGTGGTGTATCACCATCGCGGGGCCTACCTGAACGCCCTCGGCCAGATCATCAACGGGCGGATGACCGGCGCGCGTCCGGTCTATCTGTGGACGCTTCCGCTCTTTCACTGCAACGGCTGGTGCTTCGCCTGGGCGCTGGCGGCGGTGGGCGGCACCCAGATCTGCATGCGCAAGGTTTCCGCCGAGGGCATGTACGAGGCGATTTCCGAGCACGGCGTCACGCTTCTTTGCGGCGCTCCGATCGTGCTCGGCTTCCTCGCCGATGGCGCGCCGTCAGGTTGGACGCGGCCCGCCGCACCAATCCGTGTGCTGTCAGGTGGCGCCTCGCCGCCCGCGCCGGTGTTCAAGCGGCTTGCCGAACTCGGCTTCGAGGTGGTCCATCTCTATGGCATGACGGAGATGCACGGAGTCACCACCCTGTGCGAGCCGCAGGAGGCGTGGGACGACCTCGATATCGACGAGCGCATGAAGCATGTCGCCCGTCAGGGCGTCCGCGCTGTCCTCGCCGATGAAATGATCGTGGGTGACCCGGTGACGCTCCAGCCCGTCCCCCGGGATGGTCAGACCATCGGCGAGGTATTCATGCGCGGCAATATCGCCATGAAGGGCTACCTCAAGAACCCCAGGGCGACCGAGGAGGCGTTCGCGGAGGATTGGTACCATACCGGCGACCTCGCCGTGATCCATGATGACGGCTACATCGAGGTCAAGGACCGCTCCAAGGACATCATCATCTCGGGCGGAGAGAACATCTCTTCCATCGAGGTCGAGGAAGCCCTCTACAGCCATCCCTGGGTTGCCGGCGCAGCCGTGGTGGCTGTACCGGACCCGAAGTGGGGCGAGACCCCCTGTGCGGTCGTGGAGCTGAAGCCCGGCGCGCCGGGCGGCATCACCGAAGCCGACATCATCCGCTACTGTCGCGAGCGGCTCGCCGCCTACAAATGTCCCCGCCATGTGATCTTCGAGCCATTGGTCCGCACGGCGACCGGCAAGCTTCAGAAGTTCAGGCTGAGGACGCACGCGGCCGAGCAGCTCGCCGCAAAGGGCCGGATCTGAGGCGCGGCGCATCCGTCGCCCTCCGCAATCCCCAGGGCTGCCGGCCAATGCGGCAGCTTCATCTCGCACGGACAGGGAGTTCCACATGACCGGTTTCACCGACATCCTCTACGAGGCGTCGGGGGGCGTCGCCCGCATCACCATCAATCGCCCGGACAAGTACAATGCCTTCCGGGGGCAGACCTGCGAGGAGCTCATCACCGCCTTCAACCGGGCCGGCTGGGACAAGTCCGTGGGCGTGATCGTACTCACCGGCGCAGGCGACAAGGCGTTCTGCACCGGTGGCGACCAGTCGGCCCACGACGGCGGCTATGACGGCCGCGGTCTTGTCGGCCTGCCGGTGGAAGACCTGCAGACGGTCATCCGCGACATGCCCAAGCCCGTCATCGCGCGGGTGAACGGCTACGCCATCGGCGGCGGCAATGTGCTGGTGACGTGCTGCGACCTCGCCATCGCGTCGGAGACCGCGCAGTTCGGGCAGGTCGGGCCGAGGGTCGGCTCGGTAGATCCCGGGTTCGGGACCGCCCTGCTCGCCCGCACGGTGGGTGAGAAGAAGGCGCGGGAGATCTGGTATCTCTGCCGGCGCTACAAGGCCCAGGACGCGCTGGAGATGGGGCTGGTGAACCGCGTGGTGCCGGCGGCCGAACTCGATGCGGAAGTGGCCCGGTGGTGCGAAGAAATTCTCGCCTTGAGTCCCACGGCGATCGCCATCGCCAAGCGCTCCTTCAATGCCGATTCCGAATCCATTCGCGGCATCAGCGCCCTCGGGATGCAGACGCTTGCGCTCTACTACGAAACCGCCGAATCCAAGGAGGGCGTGACCGCCTTCATGGAGAAGCGCAAGCCGCGGTTCCGGAACACGGGCGAGTGAAGAGCCTTTCCCGCCGGCTTCGGCCGGCGGGACACCAGGAAAGAGAGACGTGAGGGGCAATGACCGACGTCAGGCAGCTTGATCTTGCCCTTCTGCGCAGCTGGATCGGCCGCGAGGAGACCGCGGAAGAAGTGGTGACGCACGCGCTCGCGGAGCGCTTCCGCGCGACGTTCGGCGAGGGCAGGGGCACGGCCGAGGCATCTGCGACCGCCCCCCGGATGCTGCACTGGTGTCTTGCGCCGCCGGCGGTGCCGATGGGGGAGCTGGGAGCGGACGGCCACCCCGCCCGTGGCGGGTTTCTGCCGCCCGTTCCATTGCCGCGCCGGATGTGGGCTGGCGGCGATTTGGTTTTTCATGGGGAGATTTTGGCGGGTGACGCGGTGCGCCGCACCTCGCGCATCGCGGATGTCTCCGTGAAGGAGGGGCGCAGCGGTCTGCTCTGCTTCGTCACTGTCTGCCATGAGGTGAGCGCCAACGGTCGCGCTGTACTGTCCGAGACGCAGGAGATCGTCTATCGCGATCATCCCGCTGCCGACGCGGGGCCGGCGCGGGGTGGGGCACCGGCTGCGGAGGGAGAGCACAGGCGGAGTATCGATCCTTCTGCGGTGCTCCTGTTCCGCTATTCGGCCCTGACCTTCAACGGCCACCGCATTCACTACGATCTGCCCTATGCGACGCGCACGGAGGGTTATCCCGGCCTCGTGGTGCAGGGACCTCTTCAGGCCACGCTGCTGGCCCGCTTCGCGGAACAGATCCACGGAGCGCCGCCGTCGCGTTTCTCCTTCCGGGGCTTGGCGCCGGCCTATTCGGGTACGCCGCTCGTGCTTCATGCCCAATCGGAAGATGGCGGTCTGAAGCTGTGGAGTGCCGTGGCGGGGGGCCCTGTTTCCATGAGCGCGCGGGCGGACTGGTGATGGCGAGTGACCTCGATTTCTGCGTTCCCATCTTCGTGCCAGCGAACCGGCCGGAGCGGTTTGCCAAGGCGGCAGCGGCGCGGCCCGATGCCATCATCCTCGATCTCGAAGACGCGGTGCCCGACGACGCCAAGGCGACGGCGCGCGCCGGCCTGCGCCGCGACTTCACGGAATTGCCAGTCATCGTCCGCGTCAATGGCGCCGGCACGCCTTGGCACGACGCGGATCTCGCCGCCGTCGCGCGTCTTGCGCCGACGGCCGTGATGCTGCCGAAGGTGGAGCGGGGCGAACAGCTCGATGCCGCGGCTGCGGTGCTCGGGCCGTCGATCCCCATCGTGGCCCTCGTGGAGACCGCGGCGGGGCTGGCGGCTGCCCGCGCCGTCGCATCGCACCCGGCGGTGGGGCGTCTCGCCTTCGGCTCGGTGGATTTCTGCGCCGATCTCGGATGCGCGCACGAGCGCGAGCCGCTGCTTCCGGCGCGCATGGAACTGGTGCTGGCCTCCCGCCTCGCGGGGTGCACGCCCCCGCTGGACGGCGTGACCACGGACATCCGCGACCCCGCGCTTGCGCAGCAGGATGCGCAGCATGCCCGTGCCCTCGGCTTCCGCGGAAAGCTCGCCATCCACCCGCATCAGATCGCTGCCATCCGTGAAGGCTTCCGGCCCAGCGCGGCTGAGATCGCATGGGCCGAGGCGGTGCTCGCCAGCGGGGACGGGGCGCAGAGCGTCGGCGGTGCCATGGTGGACGAACCCGTGCGCAAGCGCGCCCGCGCCATTCTCGCATGGCGGGGGGAGCCCGGCCCGTCGCCGTGACGGAATGCAGGCCCTTGGACAACGGGCGTGCCCGACAGCGCGGTTATGTGGATTATCGCCTTCTGGAACGTCGTAGTGGCGACGAATGCCCTTTCCGGAAACCAATGGGGAAGCCCGCGTTCGGACTGGCCGGGCGCGCGGTGTTCGGGTACGCGTGGGGTTGACGGATCCAGCACCGCTCGGGCCGAAAGGAATGCATGATGACACTCGGCGTGGAAGCGGATGTGGCGGACGGCCTGAGCACGGTGGCACCCGATTTATTGCGCGTGAAGGTGCCGCTGCCCTTCCCGCCGCGGGAGGTGAATGCGTGGCTTCTCCCCGGCCCTGACGGGTGGACGCTGATCGATTCCGGTGTTGACGATGCGCCGACCCGCGCGCTTTACGAGCGCGTGCTGGCAGACCGGCGGCTCGGCGGCAGGCCCGTTGACCGGCTTCTCGTCACCCATTTCCATCCGGACCACGTCGGTCTCGCCGGTTGGCTCCACGCGCGTACCGGTGCCGAGATCCACATGAGCCGGGTGGAGTGGATGCAGGCCCGTCTGCTGCTGAATGAGCGGTCGGAGGAGGTGATTCCCCAGCTCGTGTCGCATTTCGGTCGGTGCGGCGCTCCGGAAGCGTTTCTGGGGTTTCTAGAACAGCGTGGCATCTTCTATCACCAATGGGTGGGACCGTTGCCGCGCCGATACCACCGGCTCCAGGAGGGGGATACGGTCAGCCTCGCGGGTACCGCGTGGCGGGTCATGATCGGCGAGGGTCACGCCCCGGAGATGGTCTGCCTGTACAGCGCGGAGCGCCGGACCCTCATCGCTGCGGATCAGATTCTTGAGCGGATTTCGCCGCATATCGGCACGCATCCGTCCGATCCGCGCGCCGACCCGCTGGGGGCGTTCCTGTTGTCTCTCGAGAAGTTCGAGGCATTGCCCGAGGACACGTTCGTGCTGCCGTCCCATGGCGAGCCATTCCACGGACTGCATGCGCGCATCGCTGCGCTGCGGGCGCATCACGCGGACCGCCTTGCGATGTTGCTGGACTTCTGCGCGGTCCCGCGGACGGCAATGGACACGCTTGAGGTGCTGTTCCGCCCCCTGCCGATGGAGCAGTTCGGTTTCGCCCTCAGCGAAGCCCTGGCGCATCTGCACCATCTGGAGCGCCTGGGGAAGATCGATCGCGATCTTTCCGGGGATCAGTGGACGTTCGTGCGGCGCTGACGGGCAGGGCGGTTCCGGCCCGCGAGGGCTACAGCGGAACCTGTTCCAGCAAGGGCTGGCCCGCAAAGAAGCCGCGGATGTTGCCGAAGATGAAGTCGGCCTTTTCCCCGGTCGTCTCCACCTGCCCGGCACCGATATGAGGGGTCAGCACCACGTTGGGGAGCCGCAACAGGGCAGATGCAGGCGAGGGGGGCTCCTGGGTGAACACATCGAGGCCCGCGCCGCCAAGATGCCCGCTGCGAAGCGCATCAACGAGGGCTTCCTCGTCCACGAGCAGCCCGCGCGCCGTGTTGACGAGGAAAGAACCGGGCTTCATCCGCATCAACTCCCGCCGTCCGATGATGTGCCGCGTTTGCGGCGTCCCCGGCAGGTGGAGGCTCACGATGTCGCTCGTCTCAAGCAGCGTATCCAGCGCGACGTAACGGAATCCGGTCTCTTGCCAGGTGGCATCGGGCGCGGAGCGGGAGTAGCAGAGGCCTTCGACATCGAAGGGCCGGAGCAGCTTCGCGAGCTGCCGGGCGATGCGGCCCATGCCGACGAGGCCGACCGTGCGTCCGCGGAACACGTGGGATACGGAGCGCAGTTCGACGTGCAGGAATTCGCCCCGGCGCATCGCGGCGTCGGCGTGCGAAAGATGCCTCTGCGCCGCGAGAATGAGCATCAAGGCATGCTCGGCCACCGCGTCCGCCGTTGCCGTCGGACAGCAGGCGAGGGCGATGCCGCGACGTTTGAGGACCTCCCAGGCCACGCGGTCATGCCAGCCGACCCCGACCATGTGCACCAACTTGAGGCGGGGAGCGAGGCTCAGCGTCGCCTCGTCCACCGGCTCGCCGCCGCTCACGATGGCATCCGCCGTGGGAAGGGCTTCCGCGCGGGCCTGAGCGGTATCGGGCAGCACGAGATCGAATGCATCCGGACAGCGCCGCGACAGCAGCGCCCGCATGCGCTCATCGACGGTCCCGAGGTAAAGCACGCGCGGGCGATGCAGATCGGCTGACACGGGTGCGTCCCCTCAGAGGTGGGTACACCTGCGCTGGTAGGCCTGAGGCGGCGTTGCAGCAAGGCCGTTTGTCCCATCCTCCTGGGTTAAATGGCACGACGGCTTGAGGGGGCGGGCGCGCGGCTTGTTCAATGAGGCTCTTCCTGCCGCTGGAGCACCCGCCGTGATCGTCGATAGCCAGATCCATGTCTGGGCTGCGGAAACACCCGATCGCCCCTGGCCGGCCGAGCGTATGAGCCATCCTCAAAGGAGCGCCCCGTTTCTGCCGTCCGATGCGCTCTGCGAAATGGATGCGGCGGGTGTCGCCGGCGCGGTTCTCGTTCCGCCGACCTGGGAGGGTGACAGGAATGATCTCGCCCTCGCCGCAGCCCGCGCGCACCCCGGACGCTTCACCGTCATGGGCCGCCTCGCACTGGATGCGCCCGACGCGCGGGACCTCGTGGCCGGCTGGCGCGATCACCCGGGGCTCTCCGGCTTCAGGCTCACCTTCCACACGCCGGCGTTGCGCCGCCATCTCGATGACCCGTCTGCCTCATGGCTGTGGCGGTCCCTCGAAGACTCCGGCGCACCCGTCATGATTTCCGTGTCCGGCATGGCGCGTGCGCTCCAGCCGGTCGCCGAGCGCTACGAGGGGCTGAGGATCGCGGTCTGCCATCTGGCGAGACCGATCGGCGGCCAGGACGAGGCAGGCTTTGCCGACCTTGACGATCTGCTTGCCCTCAGCCGGTTCGCCCATGTCTCGGTGAAGGCTTCGGCAACACCCTGCAACACGCGGGATGCCTATCCCTTCCCCCGCGTGCAGCGTCATCTCCTGAGGGTCCGCGATCATTTCGGGGCCGAGCGGATATTCTGGGGATCGGACCTCACGCGCCTGCCCTGCACCTACCGCCAATGCATCGATCTTTTCGCTGAGGCCCTGCCGGGCCTCAGCGAACCGGAGCGTGCACAGATCCTCGGGCGCTCTCTCTGTCGCTGGCTGAACTGGACGCCCACTAGTCCCGGAAGCGGGGCGCGATCGCCTTGATGACGGCGGCGGCTTCGCCTGCTGCGGCCGCAAGTTCGCCGCAGTATCCGTCCCGCACCGCACCGATTGCCCAGATGCCCGGCGACGTGGTGGCGAAACCGTCGTTTGCACATACGTGGCCGGTGTCCGTGCGGGCGACGTCCATGGGCAGGAATTCGCTGTTCGGGATGCCGCCGATGAGCGGAAACACACCACGGCAGGCCACCTCCTCCAGTCGCCCGCTGCTGCAATCACGCAGGCGGACGCCCGAAAGTCCGTCATCACCCAGCAGGGCATCGACCTCCATGCCCCAGATGAAGCGCAGGTTTGCCTTGCCGGTGGCGCGATCAACGAGAGAGCGGCGTGCGCGCGCATTTCCCCGGACCACGACGGCCACTTCTCGGCAGATGTCGGCCAGCGCGGCCGCGGCTTGAAATGCGGCATCGCCGCCGCCGACGACCAGAACATCGCGCCCTCGGTAGAAGCCTCCGTCGCACGCCACGCAATGAGAAAGCCCGCGCCCCGCCCAAGAGGCTTCGTGTGGCACGTTCAGCAGGCGCCTGCGGCATCCGCTCGCCACGACGACCGCGCGGCACCGATGCGCGCCCGCTTCAGTGGCAACCCGCCTCAGCGCGCCTTCCTGCTCGATCGCGATCACATCCGCCTCCACGAGGGTGACGCCCGACTGGACCGTCGCTTCCAGCAGGCTCGCAGCGAGACCGTGGCCGGAGACGGGCGCGATGGATGGGAAGCCATCGACCCGGTCCAGGGTGGCAACCTGCCCGCCAAACAGGGGGCTCGCCTCGACGAGGACGACGGACATGCCGGTCTGCGCGGCATGCCAGGCCGCAGTCAGGCCGGCGATGCCGCCGCCGATGACCGCCACATCGTGAGCCTGGCGCTTGCGCATGGTCATGCCGGAGGTCTCCTCGCGTCGCTTCGCCGCCTCATGCATCGCGCCCCGCAATCAAATCGTCCCAGGCACGGGGCAGCAGGATGCGCTTGCCCACGGGATAGCCGAGCGTGCCATTGTGGGAGAGCGTGTAGGCGTTCGTCCGCATGGGGTCTCCAGTCACCGCGATGGTGAAGTCGTCCGGGTGGAAGACCCGCGGCACGAGCCGTCCGGGATCGTCCGATGTATGGAATGATTTGGGGACCTTCCCGAGCCGCGCCAGGGCGGCGAGATCGCAATCCACGTGGTTCGTCCAGTCGCGCATCAGGCGTTCGAGCTTTTCGGCAGGCATGCGCGCATAATCGAACAGATAGCGCTTCACGTCCTGCTTGGACCAGCCGGCGCCGGCAAGGCGCTCCGCCAGGATGGGGCTGAGGAGCAGCATCGGCCGCAGCATCCCGAACGTGGCGCTCATGGTGAAGGTCATCTGCCAGGAGGTCTGGCGGAGGATCGCATCCGCGATGTAGGGCAGCATCGCCTCGGGTGTGTCGCCGTTGACCGAGACGATCACGTCGCCGCCAGTGTAGCGAGCAAGGCTCACCACGTTCTCGCCGCGGCTGAAGCCGAACTCCGCGCTCATCGGCTCCCAGCCGATGCGCGCGAGCACGTCCTCGTTCTCCGCGATCGCCACCCGCCATGTGCCGCCGAAGGTCGCCTTGTCGGTCTTGTGCGGCAGGAAGCCCGCGACATTCCTCAGAAGAAGACGGAGGAACCGTCCGACGGACGTATTCGCCCTGAAGCCGTCACGCATCACCCCCTGCTCGAAATTGAATCCGAGCTGTTTGATGATAGGTCCATTGACGACGATGAGGGTTTCTGCGCCGGGTGTGTTGCCGCTGTGCTCGACGCCATATTCGGGATCGCACAAGGCCTCGGCGATGGCCAGCAGCACGGGCATGTATCGAGGGGCGCAGCCCGCCATCACGCCGTTCACCGCCACGCTCCACACGCTGGCGTTCCGCTGGTCCGGGAGCATCACGCCAAGGCTCGCGTCCGGCGCCAAATCCGTAAAGCGGAGGAAGGCCTCCACGCGGTCGAGGGTCGGCGGGACGACGGGGAGGCCGTCGCTCCATTCGTTCTCCTCGAAACAGGTGTTCACGGCGTCAAAGGATCCGGCGAACACGACGGATCGCTGCGCGGGCTCGGTGGACAGGACGGCGGCCTGGGGCTGTCGCGTGAGATTTTCCACGATCTGCGGGAAGGTCACGTCCGCAATGTTGCGTGCAAGCTCTTCGTCGCTCTGCACGCCGGGGGGGCCAGGGATCGCGGCAACCGGAAGGTTGGGCATGCCAAGGCCCACCGCGGTGAACGCGGCCTGTTGCAGAAAGCCCTCGCAAACCAGTGTCGAGGACGGGATGCCTGCAGCCTCACACGCCGCGCTGGCCCGCAACACGGCGGGCGTGCAACTCCCTCAACACCCCAGACCGGAAATGGCGGCGACCGCGCCGAGCGCGGTGAGCCGGCTTCCCAGCTGGGCAACGAGCGCTTGCTCGTCGTTTCCATGAATGTTGCCGATCTCCCTCCAATGGATGAATTCCACGCCGGGGAACCGCTCCCGGAGCAATTGCTCCAATTGGAGGAAGATGCGGTCGCCCTTGAAGAGATAATCCCAAAGCTGAACGATCTTTAGACCCGACAGATCGGACGTGCGGGGCGCCAGCGGCTTGAGACTGCCGCGGCGTTCTCCGCGCGGCCAGACCACCTCGAAATGGCCGTCAGTGCACTTCGGCATTTCACTCTCCCCGTTTGTCGGAGAAGGATCCGATCGCGGGTTAGCGCGTCAAGGTCTCGCGCCCTGCGATGGCGTAAATCCCAGCCATGTGGTGTTCACAAGGCTCCGTTCGCAAGCGCCGGCGGCATTGTCCGGCGTTCCGGGCTCGCGGCTTCCGGCAACGTTAAACTCCACATCCATGCGCAAAATCCGCACGCGGAGCAAAGCCGGGGGACGCGCTGGACAACGCTCGTCCGCGCCGTTCACAGTGACGGCGGATGCAGTGCGATGCCCAATGGGCAACCAGGCTGATCGCCGGCGCAAGAAGCAAGCAATAACCACCGCTGACCCACCCGGGAGGAGAGGATATCTTGACCGCGAAGGCTGCCATTCGGGTGCACGGTCTTACCAAGTGTTATGGTGTCGGGAGTGGAGCGCTGGTCGCGTTGAGCGATATCGGCTTCTCTGTTGGCGAAGGAGAGTTTACGGTCTTCGTCGGACCGTCGGGGTGCGGAAAGTCCACCCTGCTGAAAATTCTGGTGGGTCTCGACCGCGCAACGGCCGGGACCGCCGAGATCCAAGGAGAAGCGATCACCGGGCCGAGGCGCGACACAGGCGTGGTGTTTCAATCGCCGGTCCTGTTTCCGTGGCGGACCGTGCTGGACAATGTCCTGTTGCCCATCGACGTGCTCCGGCTCGACCGGAAGCAGCATCTGGCCACGGCGCGCGAGCTGCTTTCGATGGCCGGCCTTTCCAGCTTCGAGCGGCACTATCCCTGGCAATTGTCGGGCGGCATGCAGCAGCGCGTCGGGATCGTGCGCGCGCTTGTGCATGATCCCAAGCTGCTGCTCATGGACGAGCCCTTTGGAGCCCTCGACGCGCTGACGCGCGAAAACATGAACATGGAGTTGCAGCGCATCTGGATGGAGCGCCGCAAGACCGTGATCTTCATCACCCACTCCATCACGGAGGCGGTGTTGCTGGCTGATCGCGTGCTCGTCATGACGCCGCGCCCCGGCCGCATCGTCAGGGATATCAGAATCGACATTCCGCGGCCGCGCGACCTTTCGGTCGCCAATACGCCCCTGTTCGGAGAATACGTGCGCGAGGTTCGCGAACTTCTGAACGCCACCGGAGCAATAGATTGATGTTCGGCATCCAGCATCACGTTCTACGGCTGCTTTTCATGGTGGCCGTCATTCTCGGCTGGGAATTCCTGGCCCGCTTTTTCGAAGTCCCCGCCTTTATCCTGCCCACCCCGAGCGCCATCGCCGTGGCATTGGTCAGGGGCGTGCAGTCGGGTCTCTACATCTCGAATGCCTGGGTCACCCTCGCGGAGACCTTCCTCGGCTTTCTGCTCGGCGTTTTTCTTGCGCTGTCTCTGGGCACGGTCGTCGCGCTGAGCCGCCGGACGGAATTCTACCTCTATCCGTTCATCGTGATGTTCCAGTCCATGCCGAAGGTGGCGCTGGCTCCCATCGTGGTCATCTGGTTCGGGCTGGGCATGACCTCCAAAGTGGTCAGCGCCGCGCTCGTCGCCTTCTTTCCGCTCATGGTGAACACGATCGCCGGGCTTCGCTCCACCGACCCCGATCGCCTCAGTCTCATGAAGAGCCTCAACGCCAGCCCGCTCCAGATCTTCACCATGCTCCAGTTCCCGAACGCGCTCCCGTACATCATGGCCGGCATCGAGGTGGCGATGATTTTTTCGCTTATCGGAGCGATCGTCGCCGAGTTCGTGGGCGCGGAGGCAGGGCTTGGCATGCTGATCCAGAGCATGAACCTGTCTCTCGACGTGGCGGGGCAGTTCTCAATCCTGATCATACTTTCCTTCTTCGGGCTGGGATTCAGCGTGATCCTGCGCCTTCTAAAGAAAAAGATGCTCTTCTGGGATGCATCCAGCCGTTCCGAAAAGAAGGGAGGAGAAGTCGCATGAAGAAGAACATCCTTTGGACGGTGGCCGCGTCATGCGTGGTCGCCATCGGGGCCACGCTCCATGTGGCTGCAGCGCCTGCGCTGGAGACAGTGAAGATTGGCATTTGCACGCCAGCCTTGACCAAGGGCGTGGCCCCGTTCGCTGTTGCCGAGAAGATGGGCTACCTCGCCGCAGAGGGATACAGGGTGGACTTGGTCGCGGCCGGCACTGCGACGGACTGCGCGAAGTATGTCGCGACCAGGCAATTCCCCTACGCCCAGTTCTCAATCGAACCGATCGTCACCATGCGCCAGCAGGGCGTGAAGATGACGACTTTCTATACGCACAACCAGGGCAATGTGTATGGCATAGCGGTGCCGGAAGACAGTCCGATCAAGAGCATTTCGGACCTGAAAGGCAAGAAGGTCGGCGTGACGTCGCTCAGCTCCGTGGGCGTGTTCGTTGCCCGCGCGCTGCTGCAGCAGGCGGGGTTGCAGCCCACGGATTTCACCCCGGTCGTGGTCGGCCAGGGTGCGCAGACGGCCGAACTCCTGCGCAGCAAGCAGGTCGATGCCCTGAGTGCCTACGACACCCAGTTCGCCCTGGTGCGGAATGCCGGCGTGCCGATGCGGGAACTGCCCGTGCCGGACGAGTTTTCCGGCATGCCAACAACGGGCTTCGTCGCCCTGGAAAGCGTGTTGCAGGCCAATCCCAAGACTGCGGAAGCGATTGGCCGGGCCTGGGCCATGGGCACGGTCTTCGCGATGGCCAACCCGGCCGCGGCGGTCAGGATGACCTGGGAGCAGTATCCCCAGACGAAGCCCTCCGGGAAATCGGATGAGCAGGCGCTGGCCGATGACCTCAGCGTCCTGAAGGCGCGCCTCGAGAACCTGAAGCTTGAGAAAAGCCATGTTACCCGCTGGGGCGAGAACAACCCGGCTTCCTATAAGCGATATCTGGATTTTATCACCAAGTGGAACATCGTGAAGCCGGGTGTGGATGCGTCAGAAGTCTTCACAAACGCATATGTCGCAGGTTTCAATACGTTCGATGTGGCCAAGGTCGAGGCGCAGGCCAAGGCTTACCGCTGAACGAAGGTCGATCATCAGCTGGCGGGCGGTTTTCCAGCACGAGCCGCCTGCGGTTGTTCAAATAAAAATGGGGCGGCAAGGCCGCACCTCGTGATGTCTTCGTGCGCCGTGTCCGGCTGTCTCAGCGCAGGCCGAGCGTCTTGGCGATGATCCCGCGCAGGATCTCTCGCGTTCCGCCATAGATGGAAAATGACGGGGCGTGCAGCATCACGTGATGAAGAACGCTCGCGTACGTTTGCGCGGTGTCATTCGCGGCGGCGGGGGAGATCCGACCCATTTCATCATCCGGAACGAGCGCCTGAAGATCCACAAGATCACGGGCAATTTCCGGGATGGACTGCTCGAATTCGCTGCCCATGCTCTTCACCACGGAAGCTTCGCTGGCTATGTCCCGCCCGGCTTCCAGGGCCGCTGCCAGGGAGAACGACATGGAGCGCAAGGTCACGAGGTGGGCCAATAGCCGACCGACGGCGATCCGGGCCCGTTCCGGTGCATCCGGCCCGAGCTGACGCACCAGCTCGCGCAGAAGGATGTAGGATGTGAGGAAGCGCTCGGGGCCGCTGCGTTCGAAGCCGAGTTCCGCGTTCACCTGCTTCCAGCCTTCGCCGGCGACACCGACGAGAGCAGAGTCGGGAATGAAGCAGTCAGTGAACACCACTTCGTTGAAATGGTGCTCGTTCGCCATATTGCGGATGCCGCGGATCGAGATCCCCGGGCTTTTCAGATCGACCAGGAACTGGCTCATGCCGCCGTGTCGCTCCTCGCTGCTGCCGGTGCGGCAGAGCAGGATCATGTAGTTTCGGCGGTGTGCGTTGCTGGTCCATATCTTCGCGCCGTTCACGCACCAGCCGTCGCTCACCTTGCGCGCGCGGGTCTTGATGTTGGCGAGGTCGGAGCCGGCATCCGGCTCGCTCATGCCGATGCAGAAGAAGAGTTCGCCAGACGCGGTGGCTGGCAGCAGTGCCATCTTCTGTTCCTCAGTGCCGTAGCGCAGCAGCAGCGGCCCGCTTTGGCGATCGCCCGTCCAGTGCGCGCCGATCGGCGCACCGGCCGCCAGGAACTCCTCGATGACTACATATCGCTCGATGACGGTGCGTCCGTGCCCGCCATATTGTTTGGGCCAGGTCATGCCGATCCAGCCCTTCTCGGCCACCTTCCGGCTGAAGGCGGGGTCGAAGCTGTGCCAGGAGCGCGCCGCTTCTTCCGCGGGAATGTCGCGCATCGCCTCGGCGAGGAAGCCGCGAACCTCCTGACGCAGATCGGTCAGGTGCTGCGCGTTCGGCGGGATATCAAATCTGAAGCTCATCTTGATTGCTCCGCGAGGGCCGGCAGCCCGGCCTCTGGTTGCTCTTTCCGCACAAGGAGCGCGTCGGCGATGGTGAAGCCGGATCCATCGGCGTGCATGATCACCGGGTTGAGCTCGAGTTCGCGGACGTCCTCGCGCCATGCCACGGCGATCTCGGAGATGCGGGCAATGAGACGGCACAAGCCTTCAAGATCGAGGGGCGTCCGGCCGCGGAAGCCGCTGAGCAAGGGGGCTGACTTCAGCGCCATGAGCATTTCGCGTGCTCCATCGGGCGTGACGGGTGCCGGGCGGTAGGCGACGTCCTTGAACAGCTCGACAGCGACCCCGCCGAAGCCGACCATCATCATGGGGCCGAAGGTGTCGTCCTGGAGCATCCCGATGATGATCTCGGGTCCTGCCGGGGCCGAAGCCTGGATGAGCACGCCATCGATCATGCCGTCAGGGGCATAGGCGCGGGCATTGGTGAGGATCGTGGCATACGCCGCGCGCGCGGCCTCCTTCGATCCGATCCCCAGCTTCACGCCTCCGGCCTCGCTCTTGTGCGGGATGTCGGGAGACTGGATTTTCATCACGACCGGAAAGCCGATGCCTTCGGCGGCCGCTGCGGCCTCCTCCGCGTCACCCGCGAGCACTTCGCGGGGAATGTCGATGCCGCAGAGTTTCAGCAGGGCCTTCGCCTCGTACTCGCACAGCACGGCGCGCGCCCCATGCAGCTGCGCTGTCGCAACCTCGGGCACAGGTGCCGGTGCGTCGGCGGCCACCGGCTCGGCCCGCAATCCGGCGAGCCTTGCGATGGCGCTCGTGAGCCCGGGCAGATTGGTGACCATGGGTACGCCCGTCTCGATCATGGCCATGCGCCAGATTTCGGATGGCTGCACATAGGAATAGAGGCACACCGGGATCGGGCTGTCCGCAACGACGCGTGCGAGTTCCGCGAGATCGAGGTTGATGTGCGTGCCCCCCAGCGAATGCACAATGATGATCGCATCCACCTCGCCGGAGCGGGACAGCAGGGCGATGGAGCGCAGGAGTGCCCCTGTCCGAACGCCGGTTGCCGTGATGTCGATCGGGTTCACCGCCGAGCCATAGGATGGCAGCATGCCTTCGATTGCCGCCCGCGTGGTGGCGGAGGGCAGGGGCAGGAGGAGGCCGCTGCGCTCGGCGGCATCCGCGGCAAGCGCGCCGGCCCCGCCCGACACGGTCACCACAGCGACACGGGGACCCGGCGGGCGACGCCCGGCGAGGAGCAGAGCCACGGCCGCGAGGGCTTCGTCCAGATCGAGCGGCTGCAGAATGCTGAGGTCGCGGAACATGGCATCATAGGCCACGTGCCACCCCGCGACGCTCGCCGTGTGGGAGAGGGTCGCGCGCTGCCCGGCCGCACTCTGGCCGATCTTGATTGCCACGATCTGCTTGCCCAGGGCTCTGGCGCGGCGGGCGGCACGCACGAAGCCGTCCGGGTCGCGGATCGTCTCAAGGTAGAGGAAGATGACCGACGTATCCGGGTCGTCCACGAGATAGTCGAGATAATCCGAGAGGGTGAGATCAGCCTCGTTGCCGCTGGTGATGATATGGCTGAACGCGAACCCGAGGCGGCGCCCGTGGCTGAACAGGGCAAAGCCGACGCCGCCGCTCTGCGCCACGACGGCGACGCGGCGCGTCCCCAGCACGGGCAACGGCTCGCGCGCGTGCTCCAGCGTCGGGCTGAAGCTTGCGATGATCCCGCCGACGGCATTGTAGAAGCCTTCGGCGTTGGGGCCGATCACCCGCATGCCGGTGCGCCGCGCGATCTCCCCGATGCGAGCCTGGACCTCGGCGCTGCCGTCCCCGCCCTCCGCAAAGCCGGACGTGATGATGACCGCGAACTTCGTGCCCGCCGCCGCGCAGCGTTCCAGTTCGTCCAGCACCTGTTCGGCGGGAATGGCGATCAGCGCCACGTCGACGCTGCGCCCGACCGCTGCGATCGAGGGGAAGCAGCGCAGCCCGTCGATCTCGGCATAGCTGGGATTGATCGGGAACACGTCTCCCGAGAAGGCGCTCTTGCGCACATAGGCGAGCAGACGGCCGCGAATCTTGCCGGTGTCCGGGGATGCGCCGACGACAGCGATGCTCGATGGCCAAAGAAGGGAATGAAGAGGATGCACGTGCGTCAGGCCTTGCTGGAAAATGCCCACAGATGGTCCGCGCCGGCGGCGAGGCCCTGCCGGCCGAGGCGCTCGGCCCAGACGGCCTCGCGTCCGAAGTCCTCGCGCCAGGCCCAGAGGCGCCGCGTGGTGTAGTGGAGCGTATGCTCGTGCGTGAAGCCCATGGCCCCATGCACCTGGTGGGCGATGGCTGCGGCGGCCGTGGCGGCTTCGCCTGCACGGATCTTGGCGACGGCGGCGCTGATTGCGAGCGTTTCCAACGGTTCGTTTCGCGCCAGCGCGGCCAGTCCCAGCTCCGCCGCCATGCCGGCGGCTGCCACATGCGCCGCCATCACCGCGATCATCTGCTGGATGGCCTGGAATTTTCCGATGGGGCGGCCGAACTGCACCCGGTCGTTGGCGTAGCGGACGGTGCCGTCGAGCAGGCCATCGAGCGCGCCCGCCATCTGGAGCGCCCGCATCACAGCCCCGCAGCAGGCGATCCATCCGGGTGTCAGGAAGGCCGGGGCCGGTCGCACGGCCTCCGGGGGAAGCGGGACGGCATCGAAGATGACCGTGTCGCGGGGCTCGTGCGCCACATTGCGGGCTTTTACGAGACGCGCCGCAGAGGGATCGACGCTCACGACGAAGAGCCCGGCCCGGCTCTCGCTCCGGGGCATGCCATCGCCTAGGGCGAGCATCGCGAGGTGGGCGCACCGAGCCCATGGCACCGCGTTCACGGTGCCGCTCAGCAGGTAGCCACCCGCGTTCGAGGGCGTGATCCGCGGAAGCGCCTCGTCTTCCCGGGCCGGAGCGAATGTCAGGACGGCGCTCGTGCGAGGAAAGCCCGCGCGGTCGAGGAGCCACGCTGCCACCATGGTCTCGGGAAGGGGGGCGGGCAGCGTGAAGCGACCCGCCGGGCGCAACAGCACAAGTCCCTCGGCAAGGCCGCCAAGGCCGCCTTCCGCCTCCGGCAGGCATGCGCCTTGAAATCCGAGTTCGGAGAGCGCGGCCCACAGCGCCGCCGGGAACTGTCCCGCCTCTGCCTGCTCGAGCACATCGCGGGTGACAAGATCTCCAAAGACACTTTCCGCAACGGCTACGGATTGGTCCTGCATCTCTCGCGTCGTTTGCGACGCCGGGTACGCTTCCTGGGTGATCAAGCGATTCTCCCGCAGAACTTTGGCGCCACAGCGCGATGACTGACCGATACGACATCGGGGGGAGCGGACCAACGGCGGCACCGTTTTTCGCATTCTCCTGCGGTTTCCCGTGCGCGGCGCCGCATGTTCGGCGGCTTTTGCCGGCGGGCTTTGCGGCCCCCACACCCCGGCATTTTTCCCAGATGCTTGTTCAATTGTCCGGAGCGGCCAGCTTTCCTTCCGAAATCGCTGTTGCGACGTATGGTTATTGAAAAGGGAAGGGAGTCATCATTGACGACGGTCCGACAGTCTCGGCTGATGATTATCGGCTCTGGCCCCGCCGGGTACACCGCGGGGATTTATGCGGCTCGCGCGGGGCTTGCCCCGTTGCTGGTCACGGGCCTGACCCCCGGAGGCCAGCTCACCACGACCACAGACGTCGAAAACTATCCCGGCTTCGCTGAGGCGGTCCAGGGCCCGTGGCTGATGGACCAGATGCGCGAGCAGGCCGAGCACGTGGGGTGCGAGCTGGTCTACGACGCCGTCGCGGAGGTTGATCTGTCGGAGCGGCCCTTCAAGATCCGGACCGAGGCGGGAGATGCATTCCTGGCCGACACGCTTGTGCTCGCCATGGGGGCTCAGGCGCGCTGGCTCGGGCTGGAGGCCGAGCGGGCCTTCTCCGGATACGGTGTCTCGGCGTGCGCCACCTGCGACGGCTATTTCTTCCGCGGCAAGGAGGTCGTGGTGGTGGGAGGTGGCAACACCGCCGTCGAGGAGGCGCTCTACCTCACGGGACATGCCACGAAAGTCACCGTGGTGCACCGGCGGAACAGGTTCCGGGCCGAGCAGGTTCTTCAGGACAGGCTGCTTGCAAATCCCATCGTGAGCGTGCTGTGGAACCATGTGGTCGAGGACATCGTCGGCACCACCGATCCAACCCCGGCGGTCACCGCCCTCCGTCTGCGAGACCTCGGCACGGGAACGGCCCGAGAGATGCCCACGGATGGGCTTTTCGTGGCCATCGGCCATGATCCCTCGTCCGCCCTCGTCCGCGGCCAGCTCGACCTCGATGAGGCGGGCTATGTGAAGGTCGCCCCCTGGTCGACCCGGACCTCGGTTCCCGGCGTCTTTGCCGCCGGCGACATCTGCGATCCGGTATTCCGTCAGGCGATCACTTCAGCGGGAATGGGGTGCATGGCAGCCATCGAAGCGGGCCGTTTCCTCGCGGAGCACGCGCCGTCGCCTTCCTTGGAGCCCGCCGGCGCCTGAGCGCAGGCTCCGGTGGCATGACGGGCCGCCACGGCCGTCAGGGGAGGGTAGGTGCCGCGCGCCGGGGTGCCACGGGCACCGTCTGCGGCCTTGATCCGCCCGGCCAGGACGGGATCGCGCACATCTTGATTCCAGCGCCACCCGTGACGACGGGGATGATGGCGTAGCCGGCGCGCTCGGCGAGGATGGCCTCGACCTCGACGCGCGTCAGGCCCAGCTCACGCAGCCGCAAGGCAAGTTCCGGCGGGAGCAGGAGGATATCGACGTCATCGGGGCGTGTCTCGCCCGAGGTGCGTCCCGCGCACTTCGCCGCGTGAAGGACGTCTGCGGGTGGAAACAGAATGTCGCTCGCGCTGCGGTCCACGCGGGGCAGGACTTCGATGGTCCCGGTCGCCCCCACGACCGTGACGAGGTCCGCGCCATCCGCACCTCCCTGCCGGTCGGCAAGGGCCGCCAGAATGGCCTCCTGGTTCTCGGCACAGACGAAGGTATATTTCCCCGGCTGGCCGATGGTCGCCATGTCGACGCCGGGTCGGGCCCCGCCCAGCGCGCCGAGGACGAACTGCAGCGCGCGTCCCAACGTGGCGTTGGCGGCGCAGCCGGGTCCCAGGCCGTTTCCCCCCGGATTGAAGCGAAGTCTCGTGACCTGCGGTCCCGAGACAATGACGGCGACCGTTGCGGAGCCGGTCGTCGTCGCGATGCCGAGCAGGTTGAACGCCGGTGCGAGCATGGCATCGACCGCCGCTGCCAGGATGGCCAGCACGCCCGGCCGGCAGCCCGCGAGCACGCTGAGGTAGGCCAGGTTGCCCATGGACGCCTCGCCGAACAGCGGCGGGACAGGGCCGAGGCTGCGGTCCGGGTCCCGGCCGTCCAGCATGGCTTCGATGGCATCCCGCGTCGGGAGTGCCAGCGGGAGCCCGTCTCCCAGGCCAAGCGGCTCCATGTCCCGACGGATGTCGCGCCACGGCGCAGCCGCGTCGAAGACCGGCGCGTGGACCTCGCCGATGCGGATCATGGGTCGATCTCGGCGGAGCACATCTGAGTGTATCCGAAGCTCGGAATCCAGGCGGAGTGCTTGCCTGCGCCGCCGGCGACGAGCACGTGGATGTCGTTGGGCGACGGCGCCATGGTGTAGTGATCATCCACCGGGAAATGCTGGACGTTCTGCTCGTAGTGGCGGCGGTTGTCGGCGCCGATCCGGGAGATGTGCACGCGCGCGCCTTGGTACAGGGCCTGCTGGATCATCTCGACGGACCATCCGTCCCGATGGAGGGTCGCGGCGTGCTCGGGCCCCAGCACCACGGCGAACGGGCCTTTCGCATAGATAGTGTTGGCGCCGGGCTGGCTGATCGCCTCGGCCAGCATCTTGACGATGCCCTCGGCGCTGTTGCTGCCGTGGTCGTTGATGTTGTGCGGCCCTTCGCTGGCCATGCAGGAAACGAGGCTGGCATCCCTCGCAAAGCCCCGCCGCACGCCATAGGGCTCCCAGGGGCTCTGTTCCTCGTTTTCGCCGAAGCAGAACGTGATTTTCGCCGGGGTGCCCTGGGTGGCGTTGTCCATCTCCCCCGGTCTTGCGCCACCGATGTTGCGCAGGATGAGATTGAGCGCCCGACCGATCGTCAGGTTGGCCCGCCAGCCCTGTCCGAAGCAGTTGCTGCCGCACGCGATGCCGAGCCGCGTCCGGATCGGGCCACTGACGATGATGACGATCCCGCAGGGATGCGTCGTTGCAAGCATGCCGTGCAGGTTGAAGTCAGGTTGCAGCACGGCGCGCAGTGCCGCGAGCACGACAGGGAAGTCCGAGGGGCGGCAACCCGCCATGACGGCGTTCGCTGCCAGACTTTCCGGTGTCGGTAGAACCTGCCGGGGAGAAATGGGAGCCCATGGCTCCCGAACCTCCCCGGCAACCGAAAGGAAGCGTTCCACCGCCTTCTCGGTCGGGATGACCAGAGGAAGGCCGTCGCTCCAGCCCTGCGCGATGGCGAACTCCGTCCATTCCTCATCGCGGAGGTCGAGATCGAAGGTCTGCCGCGCGGCGAGGTCGTCCAACATCTTCATGCGGCCCATCCCGGGTTCAGCCACGGCCGATCTCCTCCTTGAGCCTGCCGAACGCCGTATCGATGCGCTCGGACAGCTCATCCGGACTGAGCCCGCCCACCGGATGCCGGACCACGAGCAAGCGGGGTTCGACCTTGCGGGCCTTGGCCTGCGCCATCACGAGGCCACGGAACGTCTCGGTCACGATGACCCAGCTGCGCACGCCCCGTTTCTCAAGTTCTACGCTGTCGTGGAAACTCCACGATGAGCAGGAGCCTCAATCGCCGAGGGCGACCAGCGCCATCCTGTACTTCTGGGCGACCGCATCGATCATCGCGGAGGTGGCCGCCACGCTGGGGCCGGGCTTGAGGACGAGATCCACATTGTCGACGGGCCGAAGCTCGGCGAGGCGGTCCCGAAGGCCAAGGAGCAGTTCCTGGCTGTTGGGCTTGCCGTTGCTGAAGAGGGCGATGGGCGAGGATGTCCAGTCCGACAGCCCGGCCGAATCCTTCGCCACCTCGCCGCGATTGTGCGTCGCGGGCGGGAGGGCATAGCTGGGATTCACGATGCGCATGGTTTCTCCTGTGCAATTCGGCATTTTGCCAGCAGGCGCTGGTTCCGCGGGCGTCGGCCGGGCCGGCGGGACATGGCGGAGGAGAATGGGAGTCGAACCCACCCAGGACCGCCATGCGGCCCCGCCCGGATTTGAAGTCCGGACACCCCACCGGGGGCGATTCTCCTCCCTGCAACGGTCAGGCTCATGAGCCCGCCCCCGCGAACAACGTGCATGAATCTCTCAGCGCTCGTCGGCTATCACCGGAACGTGCCGTGAAGCGCTTGCGATCGAACAATTCGAGCACCGCGACCGCAAGATTCCGCCCCACCCCGACGGTGTCCCGGAACTCGGCAACCGTGAAACCCTGCCCGCGATGGGAAAGGCTGACCGCGGCCTCGGCCATCCGCACCAGCGTCGCCCGCGGCAGAAAATGGTCCGGCGCAGCCTCGACCAGAGCGCCCGCCCGGGCCATCCGCTTGAAGACCTGACGAACCTGAGCCTCATGGAGGCCGGTGGTGCGCGCGATGTCGGCGAGCCGCGCTGGAACGGGCTCGACCTCCAGCAAATGGCAGGTCTTTGACCAGATCTTGCTGTCCGTCTCCGAAAGGATGGTAGAATGATGCGGCAAACGCACCTCCCCGCGCTCGACGAGGACATGTCCTTCGACCGACCAGGCGCGCAGGAGAGACAGAAGGGCGCTCCGGGAAAGCGGTTCACGCAGACCTCGCCGCAGGCCGTCCAAGCTCAGTCCGCTTTTCGTCGGTTCGAGAGCATGGAAGGCGTGCAACTGTGCGAGCACTGCCGCGCGAAGAATGGCGTCCGCCGCGGAAGCTATGGCAAAGGTCCGCCCGTCGGCTTCCAGCACCGCGAGGTCCGCGATCCGTGCGGCGTCCTGAGCCTCCTCGATCGGCAGGTCCCGGTCCTCGGCGAACGCCGACAGATCGACGAGGCCCGGGGCGATCCGCGACAGTGCGGCCAGCGCCTCCGCCCCATCGGCCGGGTGCATCGCGGCGAGCTGCGCAAGGCGCCGGATGGTCCGGCGGCCGCGCCGCGGCGCCCGGGGAGCGACGATCGTGCCGCCGCCGATGGTCCGGGAGCAGCCGGCATCGCGCAGGACGATATGGTCCCCATGGCGCAGGGGCACCGGCCGATCCAGCACGACCTGGACCAGTCCGGATTCGCCAGCGCGCAGTTCATCACGCTCGATCGGCACCAGATGCCCCGGGATCTGGGCCGCGCCGTGATGCGCCAGCACCGGGGACCAGGCCTTGATCATCAGGCCCGGATGGTGGGCAAGGCAAAGCTCGATGTCTGCGCGATCACTGGTCCATGCCGCCGGTGGGGCCAGCACCCAATCTCCGCGCTCGATGGCGTCCTTGCGAATTCGGCGGCCTGTGAGATTGAGGGCGCAGCGCTCGCCGGGGCCGGCGACGGGCACCGGCCGTCCGGCCATCTGGATCGAGCGCACGCGTGCTTCGAGACCGGAGGCAAGGCAAACCTCATCCCCGCCCCGGACATAGCCCGAAGCCACGAAGCCGCTGACCACCGTTCCAATACCGGCGAGGGTGAAGCTCCGGTCGACGGAAAACCGCAGCCGCCGGTTTGAACGTGCATCGCGCGACGGCGCCGCAAGCCGGCCCAATGCCGCCCGCAGGTCTGTCAGCCCTTCTCCGGTCTCGACCGATACCGGCACGATCTCCATTTGCGGACTGAAGGAGGCCTGGAGGCTGCGGATCTCTTCGATGACCTGCTGACGGCGTGTGGCGTCTGCAAGATCCGCCTTGGTCAGGGCGAATACGCCGCGCCGCACGCCCAGAAAGCGCATGATATCGAAATGCTCACGCGTCTGCGGCATGATTCCGTCATCGACTGCGACCACCAACAGGACGCTGTCGATGCCGCACGCCCCCGCGATCATCGTATGCACAAGGCGCTCGTGGCCCGGCACGTCGACGAAACCGATCGTCCGGCCATCCTGGAAATCCGTGTAGGCGAAGCCGAGATCGATCGTGATCCCGCGCGCCTTCTCTTCCTTGAGCCTGTCGGTATCCACGCCGGTGAGGGCTCGGACCAGCGCGGTCTTCCCGTGATCGATGTGGCCTGCCAGTCCGATGATCATAGGGAGCGCCCCATGGCAGAGCCGGAGGTCGGAAGGCCGACATGCCGGTCCGATGACGGTTCTCTCAAGCCCTGGCTGCCAGTTCCGCGCGCCGGTTCGATCATGAGCGCAGTAAGGTTGGAGGCTCCGCGCCGTGCAAGTGCGCGTCGGGGATAGGAGATTTAAGCCCACATATGTGGGATCAAGGCGCGCGCGTTGACACCTTGTGGGCACCGTGACCACTGTTGCCGTCCGCTTGACAGGAGCGTTTCAGTAGGAGCGTTTCATGGGCAGACCTCCAGCTCAGAGGCTCGACAAGGAGCGGATCGGCGCGTTTCCGTCGCTCCCGTCCACGGTGGTGAAATCGGCCGGACGAACCGCGCAAATTCTGGAATATTTCGATGACGTCCAAAGAGATGTCAGCATCGTCGAGGTGGCCGAAGCGCTGCGGTCGCCTCAATCGAGCATCGGCGTCATCCTGAAAAGCCTCGTGGAGCTCGGCTTCCTGGAGCTGACTCCGCGCCGGACCTACGCCCTCTCCTACCGTGTCGCGATGCTCGGGAGCTGGATGGACCACAGTCTGTTCGGGCGTGGACAATTGCGTGCTCTCATGGAGCGCATTTCCGCCGAGAGCGGCGAGTTCGTCGTGCTGGCACAGCGCGTCGGTATGCACGCCAAGTTCATTCAGGTGGTTCAGGCCGCCAAGCCGGGCCGGCGCCACATCACCGTTGGCACGGAACGTTGCCTTCTCCGTTCCGGCACGGGACGCACGCTCCTGAGCATGCATTCGGACCTTGAGGTGGCGAAGCTGATACGGCGGTTCAACGCCTCTGTTGATGATGCGGGACGGGTCGACGCTGCCGAGGTCATGGGGACCATCAATTCCATCCGCCAGAACGGCTATGCCATGACGCTGGACGCGGTGACGCATGGCGGGGGCGTCATATCGGTCCCGGTGACACGCGACACCCGTCCGGGCTTCGCCCTAGGGATCGCCAGCACGTCGATGACCCTGCGCCGCAACGAGACTGCGTTTGCGAACCTGCTTCGGGAGGGCGTCCAGAGGCTGTTCGCCTCGCCGGGGCGGGGCAACGGCCCCGTCGGTGCCGGCTTGCGCCCGGTCGCCCTGGCGGGGTGAGGGGGCGCCGATCCATACGCCCCGTCCCGGACCTTGTGCGGTGATCGGGCGCGGCGGGGCAAAACACCCTCTATTCCGCCGACGTCTTTCGGTCTCGCGCCTCAAGGAAGCGGCGCTTGGCTTCAGCATGCTCTTCGGACATCGCGAGCATGGGCTGAAAGGCGATCTCCTGGCGAAGCGCGGCCTCAAGGCCCTCGGAAAAGGCTTCCTTCAGCATGGCCATCGCGGGCGGTGAGGCCTTCGCGAAACGCAGTGCGACCGCCTTCGCGGCGGCGAGGGCTGCCCCCGGCTCGACAACTTCGTCCACAAGGCCGATGCGACCGGCTTCCGCTCCGTCCAGCACGCTCGCCAGAGCCGTCAGCTCCTTGGCCTTGCCGAGCCCGACCCGGCGCGGCAGGCTCCACAGGGTTCCGAGATCGGGGATGAACCCCATCCGGATGAAGGCGCAGCACAGTTTCGCGTCGCGCGCCGCCACGGCGTAGTCGGAGGCCGACATCAGCGAAAGACCGGCGCCGTAGCAATTGCCTTCCACGGCCGTGATGACGGGTTTGCGTCCGGCGATCAGGAGGCGGACCAGCTGCATGCTCGTCCGCTCCATGCGCGAGCGCATCGCCAGCGCGTCGCGCTCGTTGAAGCTCGCGATGTCGCCGCCGGCCGAAAAGTGTCCGCCGGCCCCGGTGAGCACGATGGCGCGACAGGTGTCGTCATCGTTCAGGTCGCGCAGGCGCCCCAGAAGCTGGTCGCGCAGCTGTGGCGAATACACGTTCATCCGCTTCGGTTCGTTCAGGGTGAGAATGGCGAGGGGCCCCTCCCGCGTGCAGAGCACGCGGTCTTCGTCGGCTTCGATCATGATCGCGTTGCTCCTCAGTTTCCGGCAGGGGCCGCTTCGGCGACCCTTCATTTCTTCCAGTCGGCGGCGGCCTTCAGGACGGCTTGCCGGTCGAAGCGGTTGAAGGCCGGCACCAGAGCGTTGGTGTAGAGATCGGTGGGGGGAATGCCGGGCTGGATCATTTTCCATTTCAGCAGGAAGTCGACGTAGGCGGCATAGTGGGCCGGATTGCTCTCGCCCCAGTCCGAGACCCCGCCCAGGGCGAGATCCCAGTTGGCGAGGCGCGTTTTCAGCACGGCAACCTCGTTGGCCAGCGCCTGTTCTTCGGGTGTGCCGACGGGCTTCAATTGGGGAAAGTAGTCCCATGCCATCCGCACGGCGGCCTCGGGATTGGCCTGGGTGAATTCGGAGCCCATGGCCCACAGTCGGCCCAGCGCCTCCAAGGCCGCGCGCTTGTCCCGCAGCGTCGATTCCAACGCGACGAAGCCGGTCGTGGGAAACGCCCGATATTCCTGCGGGAGAGGGAGGAGCCGCAGCGGGGTTCCGGCATTCCCGATCATTGCGAACTGGGTGTCGAACATGCTCACGGCGTCGACCTGTCCGCGATTGAGCAGGGCGGCCGCCTGGGCGCCGGTGCCGGCGGCGGAGAAGGCGACGTCGGTCTGCGGATTGAGGCCGACCGTCGCGAGGAACGCCCGCCCGTTCAACACGCCGACCGAACTCATGGACGTGACGCCGATGCGTTTGCCCTTGAGGTCCGAGAGGGTCTTGATGGCGCTGTCCTGCGGCACGGCGATGCCGTAGACGTTGCCTTGGCTGAATGTGTAGAAGGTCGTCATCCTGACGCCCTGAAGACGCATCGCGACGATCTGTTCGATGGAGAATTGTGCGGTGTCAAACTGGCGCGTGGCCAGATACTTCGCGCAATCGGTCGAGGTTCCCGCCACGATGAAGTCGAAGCGCAGGTTCTCCCGTTCGCTGTAGCCGAGTTTTTCCGCGACCGCGAACGGTGCGAGGCTGACGCTGACCGTGGGCGCGCAGACCCCCACCCGCAGGGTTACAGGCTCGGCTGCCGCGCAGGCGATCGAAATCGCGGCGAACAGCGAGGCCAAGGCCCACCTCATCATGATGCACCTCCGATCATCTGCCATCCCGTCTGTAAAGGCTGCGCCCGGTGCGCCTTCAATTTTCGGGCGAGAGCACCACCACGGCATCAGCGGCGAGGGCGCCCTTCGGGCGCACCAGTAGCGGATTGATCTCGAACTCGCTCATGAGGTCGCCTGCAGCGACGGCGAACTGCGAAAGCAGCGCAACGGCGTGGGCGGCGGCTGCCACGTCCGCCTTCGGCGCACCACGGAAGCCGTCAAGCAGCGCGAAGCCCTTGAGTTTGCGGAACATCTCTTCCGCGACCTGGGGGCTGACGGGCGCGAGGCGGGTTTCCGCGTCGCCCAGGAGTTCTGTGAAGACGCCGCCGAGACCGACCGTCACCATCCAGCCGAAAACCGGATCGCGGGTGAAGCCGACCAGCACTTCGACGCCATCGGTTACATATGGCTGCACCGAGATGCCGTCGATGCGGGCGTCGGGTGCCAGGCGCCGGGCGCCGGCGAGGATGTCGTCATAGGCCGCGCGCGCCGCCGCTTCGCCCGCCACGCCCAGCCGGACGCCGCCGATTTCCGTCTTGTGCAGGACATCCGGACTGACGAGCTTCAGGACCGCCGGCTCCCCGAGGGCGAGCACGGCTGCGGCCGCCTCCTCCGGTGAATGGACCAGCCGATCGGTAACGGCATCGACGCCGATCTCCTGGAGCAGCGCCTTGCCCTCCACCTCGCTCAGCGCGGTACGTCCGGCCTCCTTCAATCGCGCGAGGCTGGCGCGCGCCGACAGAACAGCGGGAGAGGGCGGAATGTGCGCGTCCTCCGCTGTTGCCTTCGCATTGCTGAGGTAGGCACAGAGGGCACGCGCGGCGCGGGTCATGTCGTTGAAATAGGCGAAGCCGCTGGCTTCCGCCTCCTCCCGTGCATTGCACAGCGTGTCGACCGTAATGAGCAGCTTTTTCGGCCGTTCGGGGTCCCGCGCGATGTCCGCCCACGGCTTGCGCATGACATTCGCTGAGCCGCAGGTGACAATTGCGCTCACGGCATCCGAGCGTCCCACCAGACGCACCAGTGTCGGCAGGGTGGCATCGTCGTTGACCACATTGGCCGTCATGTCCACGGGGTTCGCCACCATGCCGTAGGCAGGGACGAGAGTCCGCAGTTCCTTTTGGAGTTCGGCATCGAACGTCGGCAGCGGATGGCCTCCCTCGGCGAACTCGTCGGCGAGCGCGACGCACGCCGCTCCCGACACGGAGAGGACACCGACGCCGCCCACGGGGGTGCCCGCCGCGAAGCGATGCAGGTAGGAAATGTCCACGAGTTCCGCGACGTTGCGCGCTTCGATCACCCCCGCCGCCCGGAACGCCTCGCGATACGCCCGGTCGTTGCCGGCGAGCGCGGCGGTGTGGGACTGCGCCGCCTCCGCGCCCTTGGCGCTGCGTCCGACCTTGTAGGCGACGAGCAGCTTGCCGTTGCGCTTCAGACGCCGCGCCGCGGCAAGGAAGCGGGGGCCGTCCCGCACCTGTTCCACATAGGAGAGGACGACGTCGATGTCGGGAGCATCCGCGAAATATTCGATGAAGTCCGACAGGTCGAGACAGGCCTCGTTCCCGGTCGTGACCACATGGCTGATGCCGAAGCCGGCCTGGCTGGCACTGGCGTAGATGGCGGCTGCCAGCGCCCCGCTCTGAGACACGATGGCCGCGCGCTTGGAGCCGGACTGGGGGGCGAACAGGTTGAAGCTGGCGATGGCTCCGCTGTTGAAGTTGGCGACGCCGAGGCAGTTGGGACCGATGATCGCCATGCCCGTGCGCGCGGCGATATCCCTCAGCCGGACCTGCCGGGCGATGCCTTCCTCGGTGCCGAGTTCGGCGAAGCCGGCGGAGAAGACGATGGCCGCCTTCACCCCCAGCGCGGCGCAGCGCTCGATCTCGTCGAGGCCGGCATCGGCGTTGACCGAGAGCAGGGCCGCGTCGGGCGTCGCGGGCAGGGAGGCGACATCGGGATAGCAGGGAAAGCCCTGCACCTCCCGATAGCGGGGATTGATGCAGTAGATGGAGCCGGAATAGCCATAGTCGCGCATCTGCGCGAGAGGCCGTCCGCCGATCCGGGTGGGATCGGGCGAGGCGCCGATCACCACGATGGATGACGGATCAATGAGGGCTTTAAGATCAGGCTTCGGAACAGCGAATGCTTTCTGGCCAGACGAAAATACGGTTGAATTCATCTGGCCATATGCTCCGTTCCTATAGATCGGAGGCAATTTTAGGTGTTCGCGCTGCGCGCAGCCAGTGTTCGTAAAGCCCCCTTGATCAATCGACACATATCTGTCGCCCCACCGCGTCTGCGTCCTGCACCTGCTGGCCCGTGAGGGCGGACATTCTGGATATGGCTGCGCAAGCCCCGTCCAGCATATCGTCGAAGATTGTCTCAACGCTCTGGATCGACGTGGCGAAGGCGGCCGCCGGCCCGAAGTCGAGCATGCCCCGGGACCGGTCGCCGGTGCGGTAGGCTTCGCGCGCGAGCTTGCCTGCGACGTGGGGCCGGTAGGCGTCGAAATCCGTCACCTTCCGGTCTTCCAGCGCCAGCAGCTCCCGGGCGCTGTCATTTTCGAGCACCCGGTGGTGATCGCGCAGAATCTGCTTCACCACTACGCTCTGGGTTCCATCGCTTTCGGCGATGAACTGCTTGTAGGACGGGTGAATCCACAATTCCTCGGCCACCAGCATGCGGGTGCCCATGACGATCGCGTCCGCGCCCATGGCGAGCGCGGCCGCAAGCTGGCTGCCCGTCCCTATGCCTCCACCCACGACGAGCGGCAGATCGATCTCCCGTGCCGCCACCGGGGCCTGAACCATGGTGGAAATCATGAAGACACCCGGATGGCCGCCGCAATCGGCGCCGACCACGGTGATCGCATCGACATCGAGGCGTGTCGCGCTGCGCGCATATTTAACGGCCGGCACCTTGTGGATGATCTTGATGCCCGCTTCCCGCAGCGCCGGGATGATCGGCTCGGGCGAGGCGCCGGCCGTCTCCACGCAGGAGACGCGATTGTCCGCGAGCAGCGGGATGAGCCGTCGGGCCCGCTCGATGCCTTCGTCGAAACGCGAAATGTAGATGTTGACCCCGAAGCCGAGATCACCGAGCGTCGCGCGGCAGGTGCGCACCTGTTCCTCGACCCAGTCCGTCTCGCCGGACGAGACGATGAAGCCCATTCCGCCGGCCTTCACCACTGCGGCAACATACGCGGCGTCTGACACGCCCGGCCCGAGCCCTCCGCACAGGATAGGATGTCGGATGCCGAGAAGCTCGGTGATCCGCGTTTTGAAGATCTGCGGTCGCATGGAAGACGCACTTTCGCTGTGGATCAGGAAGGCGGCACGCCGCCCGGAGCCGCGCAGGCCTGATCCGTCGGCGGCGCGGACCTGAGCCGCATTATCGGCAACCTGCCAAAGCCGTGGAGCGCGAAGACGCAGGCCAGGGATAATCAACACATATCGGTTGCGGTCGGGCATGACGGCGCGTGGGCCCGGCTCCATACTCCGCCTGTCCGTTGGGAGCAGGCCGGCGTTGCCGGACGTCTTCGTCCCGCGCCTCCCCTACGATCCTTCCCTTCCCCGAAATGGCGAGCCCGACCCATGGAGTCCATCGTCAAGGTCGAGCGTCCCGCTGACGGCGTGTCGCTCGTGAGGCTCAACCGCCCTGAGGCGCGCAATGCCTTGAGCCACGCGCTCAAGGATGCCCTCGATGCTGCCCTGCTGGATGCGGAACGGGCGAGCGACGTGCGCGTCATCGTCCTGACCGGCACCCCTGAAGCCTTCTGTGCCGGTGGCGACATCAAGGAACTCGGCGCCGTCACCGTCGAGGAGCAGCTCGCGATGCGCGAGCATCCGCTTTGGCGAACTCTCGGCGCGCTGCGCAAGCCGCTGGTGGTGGCGGTCGATGGCTATGCGCTCGGCGGCGGCATGGAGATCGCGCTGGCGGCCGATTTGGTGGTCGCAAGCGAGGGGGCGGTGTTCGGCCTTCCCGAGATCCGGCTCGGCATCCTGCCCGGCGCCGGCGGCACGCAGCGCCTGGTGCGGCTTGCGGGCCGCCAAAGGGCTCTTCGCTATCTCCTCACCGGAGATCGCCTGTCCGCACGCGCGGCGCAGGCCATGGGGATCGTCTGCGAAGTCGCGGCGGACGATGCGGTGGCGGCCGCGTTGGCGCTGGCCGCTTCCATTGCCGCGATGCCGCCGCTCGCGGTCCGCCAGATCAAGGAGGTCGTCCAGCTCGGGCCTGATGCTTCGCTGGCCGCCGCCCTTGCCCTGGAGCGTAACGCCAATCTGGCCCTTTTCGGGACCGAGGAACGTACCCGCCGCATGAAGGCCTTTACCGAGAAGGGCAGCGGCCGGGCCTGAGGCTGGCTCCCGGCCGCAGCCTGCCGCGCTCCGCCGCCTAAGCCTTGTAGGCCACGGAGAGCGAAATCTCGGCGAATTTCTCGAACTCGTTGGCGACGGCCGCGGCCTTGCGACGGAGGCGATCGAGGGAATCCTCGCCGAGCGGAAGGCGGCCCGGCGGGTCGGGCATGCGGGCGATCCTCAGCAGCACTTCCCCGACCTTTCTGGGATCGTTCGGCTGCTGTCCATCCCGCGCGTTCATGCGGTCGAGGGTGGTCTTGGTCGCACCGGATTGGTAGGCCGCGATGGGATGGCGCGGACGCTGGAGCGAGGTGCCGGCGAACCGGGTCCTGATCGATCCGGGCTCCAGGATCGTGACCTTGATGCCGAAGACGGCGACCTCCTGGGCGAGCGCATCCGAAAAACCTTCCACGGCATACTTCGTGGCAGCGTAGAACGCGAAGCCCGGAGATGCCGAATAGCCGCCGCTGGAAGACGTGTTCATGATGTGCCCGCGCCCGCGGCTCCGCATGCCGGGCAACACCGCCCGCGTCACTTCCGCGAGGCCGAAGAAATTGACATCGAAGAGCGGTCGGTACTCGTCGGGTGTCGTTTCCTCGGCGGCGGCCATCAGGCCATAGCCCGCATTGTTGACCAGCACATCGATGCCGCCGGTCCGCCGTTCGGCCTCGGCAACGGCGGCGGCGATCTGGTCCGGCCGGGTGACGTTCATCTCCAGGGCGACGACCCGGTCGCCGAAGCGAGTCACCAGGTCTGCGAGATTGGCCGTGTCGCGCGCCGTGGCGACGACCGTCTCGCCGTGCTCCAGCGCGACCTCGGCGAAGGCGTAGCCCATGCCGCTGTCGCAGCCGGTTATGAACCAGGTCAGGGATGCTGGTGTCGACATTTTTCCTCTCCGCCGCTTACTGCAGAAGATGCGTGACCGTCTTGCTGACGGTGTATCCCTCGACGCCCTCAACGCCGCCCTCGCGTCCGTGCCCGCTTTCCTTCACGCCGCCGAACGGAATGCCGACGGTGGAGACGACGAGATGGTTGATTCCCACCGTGCCGCATTCGAGCGCGCCGGCGAGCTTGTCCGCCCGGGCGGCCGAGCGGGTGAAGACGTAGCCCGCGAGCCCGTAGGGCAGGGCGTTCGCACGCGCCAGCACCTCCGCCTCGTCGTCGTATCGCGCAATGATGGCGACCGGGCCGAAGGGCTCCTCGTTCAGGATGCGGGCATCCTCCGGGACATCGACGAGCACGGTCGGAGCGTAGAAGTACCCCGTGTTGCCGATCCGGCTGCCGCCTGCCAGCGCGCGCCCGCCCCGGCGCACCGCGTCGGTCACCAGTTCATCGACGGCGGCAAGGCGGCGGGCATTCGCGAGCGGCCCCATGGCGGTCGTCGCCGCCACGCCCGGCCCGACCGGGATCTTCCTCGCAAGAGCTGCGAACTGATCCACGAAGCGGTCGTAAACCGACCGATGGGCATAGAGCCGCGTCGGCGAAAGGCAGGCCTGGCCGGCATTGCGGAACTTGGTGCCGGCGATGCGGGTCGCTGCCGTCTCCACATCCGCGTCCTCGCAGATGATGACCGGGGCGTGGCCGCCCAGCTCCATGATGGTGGGCTTCATTTCGCGCGCGGCGAGCTGGGCCAGGTGCTTGCCGACCGGAACCGAGCCGGTGAACGTGACGAGGCGCACCTGCGGCGCAGCGATGAGGTGTTCGGAGATGGCCGCCGGGTCGCCGAACACGACGTTGAGGACGCCGGGCGGCACCCCGGCATCAATGAAGGTCTGCACCAGCGCCAACGTGCTCGCCGGGGTCTCCTCCGCGGGCTTGAGAACCAGCGTGCAGCCGGCCGCGAGGGCACTCGCGATCTTGCGGCATGGAGTGAACACCGGCGCGTTCCAGGGCGCGAACGCCGCCACGACCCCGACGGGCTCACGCACCACCATCTGGCGCAGGCCCGGTTCGGACGGGATGATCCGCCCGTAGAGCCGCCGGCCTTCCTGGGCGTCCCATTCGATGATCTCGATGCCCCGCAGGATGTGAACCTTCGAATCCCCAATGGGTTGCCCCTGCTCGCGGGTCGTCAGCCAGGCGATTTCCTCTATTCGTTCACGCAACAGCGCCGCCGCCTTCATGAGGATGTCGCAGCGCTTGAGCGGCGGTGTGCTCCGCCATCCGGGAAGCGCCCGGCTCGCCGCCATCACAGCCTTGTCGAGATCTGCTGCGCCTGCCACGGGCAGGCGGCCGATCTCTTCCTCCGTCGCGGGATCGAACACCGGCCGGGTGATGCCGGACGAGCCGGCGGTCCACTCGCCGTCGATGTAGAGCTTCGGTTCCGGGTATGCGAACGACATGGGCTAGGAAACTCCGGGAGGGTAGGGCTAGCGGCCTTCGAAGCGCGGGGCGCGCTTCTCCCGCAGGGCGGCGACGGCCTCCACGTGGTCGCGGCTCGACCGCACGATGGTCATGTGGGAGGAAACGAGGTCGAGGCTGGTGGAGAGGTCGGTGTCGAGGCCCTGGTAGACCGCGCGCTTGATGAGCCGCGCCGAGAGCGGAGGGCCGGCGGCGATGCGGCGGGCGAACGCGTGCGCCTGCTCCATGAGCTCGTCATCCGGATAGATGCGGTTGACGAGCCCGATGCGCAGGCATTCCTCGGCGCCCACATAGTCGGCGCTCCAGAACATCTCGAGTGCCTTTGCGGGCCCGACGATCCGCGGCAGGTAGTGAGCGCCTCCGGCACCCGGCACGAGCCCGAGCTTGAAGTAGGTTTCGGCCACTTTGGCGCCCAGCGCCATGAAACGCAGGTCGCACATGAGGGCGATGTCGAGACCGGCGCCTGCCGCAACGCCGTTGATCGCCGCGATCGCCGGCTTGTCGAGGGCAGCCATGGCGTGGGTGATGCGCTGGATACCCTTTGTCAGGCGCTCCTTGACCTGCAGCGGCGTCATCTCGGCGCTGCCCATCTTGTCCACGTCGCCACCGCTGCAAAACGCGCGTCCCGCCCCCGTCAGGATCACCGCCCGCACGGTGTCGTCCGCTGCGACCTCGCGGATGGCGGCTTCCCATAGCGTCAGCATGGGGTCGTTGAAGGCGTTGAGCTTGTCCGGGCGGTTGAGGAGGATCGTGGCAACCCCATCCTCGATGTTCAGGCGGATCTCGGCTTCTACTTCTGTCGAGGGAAGAGACATGATCTTTGGCGCTCGGCGTGACGGCGGTATCCAACGGATCATCGGACGAAAAGAGTGAAGTCACCACCTGGCGTTTCTTATTCGCAGGGGGATGGAGATTATCGCGTGATCTGCAATCCGGCGGGGGAAGACGCCGTTCTTGGGGGCGGATGGGCCGTTGGATCTCCAACCCGTCTTTCGGGCACTCTTTGCCTTTCTGCGCTGCGCTGCGGCAGGATCAGCAAGGGGTTCCTGAGGGGGTGTCCGTCAATATCTTGACATTATTGCCCGCTTGCATTCTCCTAGCGAACAACAGACGTGGAGGCGGCGACAAGCTGCCCCGCCAATGGGAGGATGCCATGCTGATGCGAGGTTCGCCGTCAGGTCGCGATGAGGCCCATGTCGTCAAGTCCGCCGTCAGAACGCTGGAGATCCTCGAGTTCTTTGACGAGGTGCGGCAGCCGACGAATGTCGTGACCGTGTCGGAAGCCCTTGGATATCCTCAGTCGAGCACGGCTGCCCTTTTGCGCAGCATGGTTGCCATGGGCTATCTGCAGTTCGATGCCAAGGCTCGCACCTACCTTCCGACCGACCGGGTGGGCCTGCTGGGGAACTGGATCAGTCCGCCGCTCTTTGAGGACGGGGCGCTCCTGCGGATGATGCGGGCGGTCCATCGTCGGACTGGCCAACTGGCCTTGATCGCCGCGCGCAACGGCGATTTCGCGCAATATATTCACGTACTGAAGCAGCCGGACGCCATCGCGTACCACATCCAGATCGGCATGAAGCGACCGCTTGCGTCCTCGGGAGCCGGGCGCGTGCTGCTAGCGGCCTCTTCCGATGGGGAGGTGCGAAGTCTGGTCCACCGGCTGAACGCCTACGCATCCAGCGATGCGGTGCGGATCGACCTGCCCGAACTGCTGAACGAGCTGACGGCGATCCGTCGCCGCGGGTATTGCATCTCCAAGAACCGGGTGGTCGACAATTTCGGCTCGCTCGCCATCAGGCTGCCGGCGGAGCTGACTTCGCGTCCGCTGGTGGTCGGGCTCGGTGGCCGCACGAACGTGATCGAGGAAATGGAGAGCGACTTTGTTGCCATCGTGCGGGAGGAAATTGCCCGCCATCTGGTGCGGCCTTGCGGCGAAGGCGGGCCTTCGGTGAGTTTTGCGGCGGGGCACCTGCAGCCGAGCGCGGCCTGAGCCTCCGCCGAGGGGCATGAGGGGACGCGGGGGCGGCCCCTCGTCAGCGTTGGGTTTGGCGCCAGCGATTACTCGAGCTTCGCGCCGGAAATGCTCAGCATGTTCTTCCACATTTGAACATCCGGCGCGAGGAAAGCCTTGAATTGGGCGCTGTCCATCGGCTTTTTGCAGTCAAGGCCGATCTTGGCCAGCTTTTCCGCGACGGACGGCTTGGTCAGGGCGTTGCGGATGGCGGTGTCCAGGCGAGCGGTGACGGCAGGGTCGAGGCCCTTGGGGGCGATGACGCCGGTCCAGGGGAGCACCACGAGATCCGTGACGCCGGATTCCTTCAATGTCGGTACGTCTGGAATCAGGTCGGAGCGCTGATCCGACGTCACGGCGAGAATTTTGATGCCTCCCGACTTCGCAAGTTCTGCCTGCGACGCATAGGCATCGAACATCAGGTCGATCTGTCCCGAGAGGAGGGCCGTCACGGCAGGGGCGCTTCCCTTGAAGGCCACATGGGTCATCTGCGTGCCGGTCAGCTTCTTGAACCATTCGCCGATCAGATGAGGAGATGATCCGGCGCCGGCCGTGCCATAGAAATACTTGTCCGGGTTTGCCTTCAGCGCGGAGATGAAGCCGCCGACGTCCTTCACGGGCATTTTGTTCGGGTTGACCGAAAGGACCATGAGAATCGAGCAGGCCAGCGTGATGGGCTGGAAGTCCTTGACCACGTCATACTTCGTCGAATTGTACAGCGAGGGCGCGACGACGACGCCTGGCGTCGCCACCAGGATCGTGTAGCCGTCGGGCGCGGCCCTTGCCACGTATTCCGAGCCGATCATGGTGCCCGCGCCGGGCTTGTTGTCGACGATAACCGGCTGGCCCAGGCTCTCCCGCAGTGCTTCGGCCATAATGCGGGCGAAAGCGTCGGTCTGGCCGCCGGGTGCATAGGGCACCACAACCGTTACGGGTCGGGTCGGGTAATCGGCGGCGCGGGCCGCGCTGATCGGAGCGGCCGCCCCCAGCGCCAATGCGATCAGGGTCGCCAAGCTACGACGAAGTGGCTTCTGCAAGGAATCCTCCCTCTCTGTTCCGCCTCAAGTGATCGGCGATCTGAGAAATTTATGAACATATATTCATTTTCAATGCAGATCTCACGCGACACTCAGGTGGCGTGGGGCGGCTGCTCCGCATCTCGCCAGAGAGCAGGATGGTGTTCAGTGGGTGCATAAAGTCAATGGTCGCCCCATCGATTGCACGATGGTGTCATTTTGAGGTTCGTGCGACCTGGAGACGGGCGTGGCATTGACATTCCCGACCCCACAATAAATCACTGTTCATAATTCGGCCGCGACACGTCGTGGCACGAGGCATTCCATGAAATGCAGGCAGGGAGACGCGAATGGCGGCGTATTTGATTTGCGAGGTGGATCAGATCGATGCGGAAGCCGCGTCGACCTATCTGCCCCAGGCCGCTGCAGCGATTTCCGCGTTCGGGGGGCGCTATCTGTCTCGTGGCGGCGAAACACGACTTGTCGAAGGGGAAAAACAGCCCGGCCGCATCGTCGTTATCGAGTTCCCATCGATGGACGTCGCCATGCAATTCTATGAATCGGATGCGTATCGGGCGCCGCGAGATCTTCGTCGCGCAACGACGAAATCCCGTCTCGTCCTGGCGGATGGTCTCTGAGGGGCGGAAAAGACGTGACGGCTATGTTGCTTCCAGACGACCAGATGGTCGATGACAGCGAATTGCGGTTGCTCGGGGATAGCGCGGAGGCCTTCCTTGCGGTGCGCGCATCCAGCGGGCGGCTACGCGCGGGCGGTCCGGTCCTTGATTCGGACATATGGGCCGCCATGGCCGAGCAGGGGTGGCTCGGCATGTGTCTACCCGAGGCCCAGGGCGGGCTCGGGATGGACGCTTCCGCGGCTTGCGTGCTCACCGAGGCGTTCGGTGCCGCGCTCCTTCCCGAACCCTTCATCGCCATGGCGCTGATGCCGTCGCTTCTCCTCGCCGCCCTGCCGGGTGCCGGGGATGAGATCGCAGCCGGTATCGCCGCAGGGGAGCGCCTTGTGACCGTCGCCTGGCAGGAGGCCGCGGAGAACCTCGCTCCTCTTCCAAGGGATGCCGTGGTCGAGCGGAACGGTGATCACCTTGTGCTGCGCGGGCGCAAGGTCTGCGTTCCGGCCATTGCCAGCGCGGGCGAATGGCTCGTCACGGCCGTGCTCGACGGGGCGAGCGCGTTGCTGCGCGTGGATCCCGCGTTGCGGGGCGTGGAGGTGGAGCAGGTCCTGCTCGTCGACGGCACCCGCATGGGCGCCGTGTCGTTTGCGCAGGTCCGCCTGGATGAGACTGCGGTTCTGGCTCGGGGTGACGAGGTGGAGCGGGCAACCGCGCGGATGATCGCCGGCGGCCAGCTCGCTCTGGCGGCGCAGCTGTACGGCATCGCCAAGGCGAGCCTGCACATCTCATTGCGATACATGGAGACGCGGGTCCAGTTCGGCAGCGCGATCGCGCGTTTTCAATCCCTCAGGCATCGGGCGGTGGACCTGAAGATCGGTCTTGAACTGGCCCGGGCCGCGCTGCGGGACGCTCGTCGTCCCCATGGGGCCGGAGACCAAGCCATCAGCGCCGCCAAGGCGAGCGCATCGGAGGCCGCGGTGGCAACCAGCCGTGCCGGCATTCAGCTGCACGGCGCGATGGGCTTCTCCGATGAGGCGGACATCGGGCTCTACCACAAGGCCGCGTTGACCGGGGCCGCATGGCTCGGCAGCGCGCGCCTTCACCGGACCACCTCGACCCAGGGCAGAGGACGCGACCGTGAATCGGCTTGAAGAGATTTCCGCTTCCGTCGTGGCGCGTCGGTCGGAACTGGCGGATGCCGATTTCCGGGCCGCGTGGCGCGCGTGGCTGGAAGAGCATTGCGATGTGCAGATGCTGCGTCCGGCGCGACGGCTGGCCGGAGCCCCCCTGAAGGCGTGGCTGCGCAAGCTCAATGTCCATGGCTGGCGCGCCCCGGGCTGGCCGCGAGAGCACGGCGGCATGGGCCTGTCCTTCGCCAAGCAGCTCATCTATCGCGAAGAGCTGGAACGGCTTGGTGTCACACGTTGGCTCGACCTTGGTGAAACCCTGCTCGGCCCCATGCTCATGCGTCATGGCACGCAGGAGCAGAAGGCCACTTTGCTGCCGCGCATTCTTGATTGCTCGGATTTCTGGTGTCAGGGCTATTCCGAGCCGAATGCAGGATCGGATCTCGCCAGCCTGCGGACCACAGCGGTGCGTGACGGGGACGACTTTATCGTCAATGGCCAGAAGATCTGGACCACGTTCGTTCAGGACGCAACGCACATCTTCACCCTGGTCCGCACCGGGCGCTACGAGCGCAGGCAGCAGGGGATCAGCTTTCTTCTCATAGACATTGAGACGCCTGGAATCACGCGGCGCGGCATCCGCAATATTGCAGGCGATAGCGAGTTCGGCGAAGTCTTCTTCGACGATGTCCGGGTGCCGTCCTCGCAGCTTCTTGGCACGCTGGACGAGGGGTGGACCATCGCGAAGTCTCTTCTGGAGTTCGAGCGGACCAGCATCGGAAGCCCCTTCCTCGCGGATCTCGCGCTGAAGATGCTGAACAGCCTCGCGGAGCGCTGCAGCATCGCGGATGATCCCGTGTTTGCGGCCCGGATGAAGGGGTTCGCGTCCGAGCTTGACGTGGCGCGTTTGCTCTATGCCGACTTGTGCGGGCGGTTTGTCGCCGGAGAGAAGCTCGACAGCGAGTTCTCCATGATGAAGCTTGTATCCACCGAGCTTTTCCAGCGCACCGCGGAGTACGCGGTGGAGGTGCTGCCCCCCTACCAGGCCGGACATCACGACCAGTCCACGCGCGTGCTGTTTGAGGAGATCAACCATCTCTACCTGATCTCGCGACCGGTGACGATTTTCGGCGGCACCAGCGAGGTCCAGCGCGACATCATCAGCCGCTCCCTTCTCGCTGTCTGAGGCGGGTTCACCCCTTTTTTCTAGCAATCGCGACGGCCGAACAGGAGGCCTCATGGGATACATTCGTCCACTCCAGGACTACATGGAGTTTCTTTCGAAGGGGAAGCTGATGCTTCTCAGGTCACGGTCGACGGGTGGGTACGTCTTCTATCCCCGCGTCGCCGAGCCTCGGACGGGAGCCACCGACCTCGAGTGGGTGGAAGCCTCGGGCCGGGGATCGATCTATGCCTGCACCATCGTGCGCCAGCGCCCGCCCACGCCGAACTACAACGTCGTTCTGGTCGATCTCGCCGAGGGGCCTCGCATGATGTCCACCGTCGTCGAGATGGAGAACGAGGACATCCGCATCGGCATGCCTGTCCAGGCTGCCATCATCGAGCGCGACGGAGCGCCCCTCGTCGTGTTCAAGCCAGCCAATATCTGAGGATAGGATCGAGAGCGTGGACGACACCTTTCCCCGCGGTCGAACCGCAATTGTCAGCAATGCCACCTACGGGTTGGGCGAGGCGCCGGGCCTCAGCTCCATGGACCTCGCCGCGCACGCGAGCGTGGCCGCGCTCGCGCGCATCGGCCTGACGCCGGCTGACGTGGATGGCGTATTCATCGGCCTGCCCGACGATTATCTCTCCGGACTGACCCTGTCGGAGTATCTCGGCATCAAGCCGCGCATCTCGGACAACAACCGGACCGGCGGGTCGGCCTTCCAGACCCACGTCGCCTGGGCCGCGATGGCGCTGGCCGCCGGCCAGTGCGACGTGGCCCTCATCGCCTATGGGTCCAACCAGCGCACCGCCTCGGGAAAGCTGGTCCAGTCGAACCGCCCGTCCCCCTACGAGGGACCCTACCGGCAGCTCCTGCCGATCTCCTCCTATGCGCTTGCCGCCTCGCGCCACATGCATCTCTACGGCACCACGCGGCGGCAGCTCGCGGAGGTCGCCGTGGCCGCGCGCGGCTGGGCGAAGCTCAATCCGGAAGCATTCATGCGGGATGACCTCACCATTGAGGACTGCCTCGCGGCGCGCCTGGTTTCCGATCCGCTGGGGCTCAGGGATTGTTGCCTCGTTACGGACGGGGCCGGTGCCATCGTGATGGTGCGGGCGGACAGGGCGCGGGACTTCACGCCGAAGCCGGCCTACGTGCTCGGCGCGGCCTCCGCCGTCACGCACCGCGACATCACCAACATGCCCGACCTCACGGTGACGGGCGTGGCCGAGGCTGCGCCCCGCGCCTACGCGCAGGCTCGGGTGAAGCCGACGGATATCGACGTGGTCGAGCTCTATGACGCCTTCTCCATCAACACCATTCTCTTCCTGGAGGATGCCGGCTTCTGCCCGAAGGGCGAGGGCGGCCGCTTCGTGGAGGATGGCGCAATCGGACCTGGCGGCCGGCTGCCGGTCAACACCAATGGCGGCGGGCTCTCGTGTGTCCATCCCGGCATGTATGGGCTGTTCACGATCATCGAGGCGACCCGCCAGCTGGCCGGGGAGGCGGGTGCGCGGCAGCAGGCCGACGTGAACCTCGCGTTCGCTCAGGGGAATGGCGGGATGCTGTCCAGTCAGGCCGTGGTGATCCTCGGCAGCGAGGCGACCCTCTGACCCCCCGGCAGACCGATCACGCGGCCCAGCGCCAGGACCCGTTTCGGCTGGATGGCCGCACCGTCGTCGTGACCGGTGCGGGATCGCGCGGCGAGGGGATCGGCAACGGCCGCGCCATCGCGGTGCTGATGGCGCAGGCGGGCGCGCGCGTCGTGGCCGCGGATCGCGACGCTTCGGCGCTCGACGCCACGCTGGCGATGATCGCCGAGACCGGTGTTCCCGGCCTGGGGGTGGTCGCGGACGTGGGGGACCCGGCCGGCTGCGCGCAGATCGTGAATGGCGCGCTGGAGCGGTTCGGGCAGCTCGACGTGCTCGTGAACAATGTCGGGATCGTCGGCCCCGCCGGGACCGCCGAGGACGTCGATCCGGAGGCCTGGGACGACGCCTTCCGGATCAACGTGAAGTCGGTGATGCTGATGGCCCGCCATGCGGTTCCCGCGCTGCGGCGTTCGTCCGCCGCGGCGATCGTCAATGTCTCGTCCATCGTGGCGCAACGCGGCGGACATCCGAGCCTGTGTTACCCCGCCACGAAAAGCGCTGTGCTGGGAATGACCACCGCCATGGCATCGCACTATGGGCCGGCGGGCATTCGCGTGAACAGCGTGATGCCGGGCAACGTCTTCACGCCGATGGTCACAACCCGTGGCATGTCGGAGGAGATGCGGCTGCAGCGCCGGGAGAACAATCTCCTGAAGATCGAGGGGACGGGGTGGGACGTGGGTTATGCGACCCTGTTCCTGGCGAGCCAGGCGGCCCGCTGGATCACGGGTGTGATCCTCCCGGTCGATGGCGGCCTGACCTCGTCCGTTCCCCTTCCGACGCCTCCCGTCAGCCGCGGCTGAAGTGGGGGCCGTCGGCGTTGATGGCGCCTCCGGCCTCGCGGCCCGGTCTTCACGCAGGCCATACTTTCGGAGGACATGCCGATGATTTCCCGCGCAGATCCAAAAGTCGCGGTGGTGACGGGAGCCGGGCGGGGCATCGGGTTTGCCTGCGCCCGGCGTTTCCTCGCCGATGGCTATTCCACCATCCTGCTTGACCGTGTCGAACCCAAGGACGCCATCGGCTCGCTAGGACCCCGGGCCTCCTTCATGGCGTGCGACGTCGGCTCGGCCGCGGCGGTTGCCGCCGTCTTCGAGGCGGTAAGGGCTGAACATGGCCGGCTCGACGTGCTGGTCAACAATGCCGCCATCAACATTCCCGCCCACTTCCTTGAGCTGACCGAGGCCGTCCTCGACGAGACGCTCCGGGTCAACGTCAAGTCCGTCCTTCTGTGCGGGCAGGCTGCGGCGCGGCTGATGATGGGAAACGGCGGGGGCGCCATCGTCAACATCGCCTCCGTGAGCGCGACCATGTCGACGCCGACCAGCGTCCCCTATGCGACGTCCAAGGGGGCGGTCGTGTCGCTGACCAGATCCATGGCTCTCGGCCTTGCCGGCCACGGCATCCGCGTCAACGCCGTTGCGCCGGGTACGGTCGTGACGGAAATGACCCGGGAGAGGCTGCTGGGAGACGAAGCCGCGCGCCGCCGCATCCTGTCTCGCACGCCAATCGGCAGGGTGGGAACTCCCGAGGAGATCGCAGGCGTGGTGGCCTTCCTCGCCGGCCCGGACTCGAGCTTCATGACCGGCGAGGTGGTCAATGTGGAGGGCGGCCGCTTCTGCCTCAACTATGTCATGGACTGAGGCGCCCCGGATTGTGCTTCATTCCAGCGAAATCTTTGCCTTCGCCGTGACGAGCCGCCATTTTTCCAGATTGCTGGCGATGTAGTCTTTCGCGCTGACGGGGTTCGAATCCGCGATCGGGTCGATGAGCGAGGCGCGAATCTCGTCCTGAAAGGCGGTCTTGGACATGACGTCGTGCGTGATGTCCGCCAGCTTGCCGACGACCGCGGCCGGGGTGCCGGCCGGCGCAAGTACCGCGTTGAACGTGCTGGCCAGCATGCCGGGAAGACCCGCCTCGCGGGTCGTCGGTATGGCGGGCGCGTATGAGGCCCGCTTGTCGCTGCAATAGGCGAGCAGGCGAAGGGGGCCGCTCTCCTGGGAATAGGGCAGCATGCTCGTCAGCGTTTCGATGAAGAGGTCCACCTCTCCCCTGATGAGACCCAAAAGGGCTGCCGCGCCTCCGGTGTAGGGCACGTGGACGAGGTCGAGGCCGCCCGCCTCCATCTTGAAAAGCTCGAGCGAATAGTGGGCGATGGCGCCGATGCCGGTGGACGCGGCAGAGTATTTCCCCGGATTGGCCTTGATCTCCCGGATAAGGGCTTCGAGATTCTCGACCGGAAGTTTGGCCTTGTTGACGCCGATGACCATCGGCGTCTCCCCCACGATCGCGATGGGGCTAAAGCTCGTAACGGGGTCGTAACCGGCCTTGGAGTTCAGAAGGGCGTAGAGGATCAGGCTCGATGTGGCGAACGACAGCGTGTACCCATCCGGCGTAGACCGCGCCACCGACGCATTTGCGATGCTCGCCGAGGCTCCGGGCTTGTTGTCAATGACGACCGGGACGCCGAGGAGGGGGCTGACACGTTCGGCGTAGCGCCGCGCGAAGATGTCGGACTGACCGCCCGGCGGAAATCCCACGACGAGGCGGATCGGACGGTTCGGGAAATCGTCCTTGGCCAGCACGATACCCGGCGACATCGCCGCAACACCGGCGCCGACCTTCAGAAAAGTCCTGCGATCCATTTTTGTTCTCCTCCCATTCTTGTTGTGTTGGTTCGGGTTGTCCTGGCCGCGCGGTCTGACGCCGCCTTCGGGAGGCTCAGGCGCCGCCGCCGCGATGTTTCGCGCGCGGCTGGGCCTCTTGCTGGGACCGGCCTTTGGTGGGGTTCGCCGGCCAGCCGAAATAGGCTGGGCGCTTCTCCCGGAAAGCCTGGACCGCCTCAATGGCATCCGGCGTGCAGACAAGTGCGGCCTGAACGTCCCGTTCAAGGTCCAGCTGATCGCCGAACGAGTTGAAGGGGGCGGCATCGAGAATCCGGGTCTGTTCGGCGAACGCCCGCGGCGGACCTTCTCTGAGGCGATGCGCCAGTGCCGTCGCTTCGCCCTGCAGCGCCTCGTCCTCGACGCACTTCCAGACGAGGCCCCACTGCTCCGCCTGTGCCGCCGGCAACCGGTCGCCAAGCATGGCAAGGCCGAGGGCCCGGCTGCGGCCGAGAAGTCGCGGCAAGAACCAGGTCATCCCCATGTCAGGCACCCGCGCGAGACGCGGTGCGAACGGGAAAAGGAAGTAGGACGACCGCGCTGCGAGAACCATGTCGCAGACGAGGGCTAGCCCGCAGCCGCCCCCGACGGCGGCGCCGTTGACCGCCGCAATCTTCGGCCGGTCGAAGGCATAGAGGTCACGCATCAGGCCGTTGATGGCGTCATCCATCAGGGCCCGGAACCGCCGGCTAGGGTCCGCTTGCCCCTCCTCCTCCTGCATGAAAGGCGCGCCGAGGTCGATGCCGGCGCAGAAGGCGCGGCCCGCGCCGGTAAGCAGGAGCACCCGGGCATCGGGATTGTGGCGCAGTTCGCTCAGGACAGCACGAAGCTGCACGATCATCTGAAGATTGACCGCGTTCAGGACGTGCGGGCGATTGAGCGTTATCCGCGCAACCCCGTCTTCCACCACGGTCTCGATCATCTTTTCCATTGAGCCCTCCATCGGCACTCGAACAAAAAATAAATGAGTAGTCAATTTTATTGTGCGAACAGTTCCTCGCTGATACCTTTCCCACGGGGATTTGGCACGTGGATGCCTATTCATAATCGTGGGGAAAGATGGATCAGGATCTTGCGCCCGAGACGATCGCTGCCCGGCTGGGCGTCATGCTTCAGTCCGAGCGGATCGCGCGCATGAAGCAGCAGGGCTTCTGGACGGACGAACGCCTCGTCGATTGCCTCGATCGCGCCGTCCTGGCCCACCCGGACGCCGAGGCGATCGTGTCCGCCCGGAAGGATGGGGGACGCGTGACGCGCCTCACCTATCGCGAACTCGCCGGGGAGGCGGAGCGCATCGCCGCCGGCCTTGCCGCGCTCGGCGCCCAGCCGGGCACAATCGTGTCGGTGCAACTGCCGTGCTGGTGGCAGTTCTCAGCCATCGTGCTCGCCTGCACGCGGCTCGGCTGCATCGTCAATCCGCTCATGCCCACCGCCAGGGCCCATGAGCTGAAGGCGGCACTCAGCCTGTGCGACACGCGGATTCTCTTCATTCCCCGCAGCTTCCGGCAGGTGGACTATCCGTCTCTCCTTGATGGATTGCGGAAGGACCTTCCCGGGCTTCGCCATGTGGTCGTGGTCGATGAGGCGGCGCCGGACGGCTTCGAGGGGCTACCGTCCCGTGTGGCCATCCCGAAGGCCTTCACCCATGCCGACGCCGTCACGGAAATCATGTTCACCTCGGGCACCACGGGCGCGCCCAAGGGCGTGATGCAGACCTCGAACACGCTTCTCGCCGCGACCCGTGCCTTCGCGGAGCGCAATGGTCTCGGCGCCGGCGACACGATCTTCATGGCGTCGCCCCTCGCGCACCAGACCGGCTATCTCTGGGGGATCTTCCTTCCGATCTTCCTCGGTGCCCGCGTCGTCTACCTGGACCAGTGGGTGCCGCAGCGTGCGGCGCAGCTGATTGCGGCGGAACGCGCCACGTTCAGCGTCGCCGCCCCCACCTTCCTGACGGATCTCCTCGGCGTTCAGGAGGCCGAAGGGGCGGATCTTGGATCGCTGAACGCCTTCCTCCTCGCCGGAGCGCCGGTGCCGAAAGTGCTTGTGGAACGGGCGGCGGAGCGCCTCGGCGTCCGCATCGGCTCGGCATGGGGCATGACTGAGGTGGCACTCGTCACCATCTCCCACCCCGCGGACAGCGCCGAGCGGGTTTCCGCCACCGACGGCGCGCCGCTCCCCGGCACGCAGATCCGCATCGTGAATTCCAGCGGCGTGCCGGTGCCACCCCGCGTGGAGGGGCGATTGCAGGCGCGGGGGCCGTTCAATTTCGTCGGCTATCTCAAGCGTCCCGACCTCAACGACACCGATGCGGACGGCTGGTTCGAGACCGGCGACCTCGGCTACGTGGATGACGCCGGCTATCTCAGAATCACCGGCCGTGCCAAGGACATCGTCATTCGCGGTGGCGAGAAGATCCCGGTCGCGGACGTGGAGAACGTGCTGTACCGCCACCCGGCGATCGCCGACGCGGCCATCGTGGCCGTGCCGGATCCGCGGCTCGGCGAACGCGCCTGTGCCTATGTCACCTTGCGGGGCACGGACGGCTTCGACATGGCCGAAATGACCCGCTTTCTCGCCGCGTGCGGCGTGACCCGAACCTATTTCCCCGAGCGTCTCGAGATCATCGCGGAAATGCCCCGCACGGCCAGCGGGAAGATCCAGAAGTTCCTGTTGCGACAGCGGGCTGAGGTGGACACGGCCACCGCTTCGGCAGGGTAGGGACGGGCGGAATACCACGCCGCCTCAAAAATGAATCAAGCTTCAGGAGGAGGAAACATGCGAGCTGTTCTGCTGGCTGCGCTTGCGGCAGGGTTTATGGCGGTGTCCGGATTGCCGGCCGCATCGGCCGACGGATCGGCCGGCCCGGTCCGCGTTGGCGTGCTTACCGACATTTCCGGCTATCTGTCGTCGGCCCTCGGCCCGCCGACGGTCGATGCCGCCCGCATGGCTGCGGAAGACTTCGGCGGCACCGTCCTCGGTCGGCCGATCGAGGTGCTCGGGGCCGATCATCAGAACAAGGCCGATATCGGCGCGGCCATCGCCCGCCGCTGGTTCGACGAGGATCAGGTGCAGGTGATCACGGGCATGGGGAATTCTGCGGTTGCCCTGAGCGTGCAGGGGCTGGCGGCGGAAAAGAACCGGATCGCGCTCTTCGCTTCGGCGGCGAGCACGGCCATCACCGGCAAGAGTTGCACCCGCAACGGCCTGCACTGGACTCACGACACTTACATGTTCGCCAACGCCTTGCCGAAGACGCTGCTGGCGCAGGGCGTGGACAGCTGGTTCCTGATCGCTTCCGACTATGCGTTCGGGCGCTCGCTGGCGGAGGAGACGCGCAAGGTCATCGAGGCCCGGGGCGGCAAGGTGGTCGGGGTCGTCTATCATCCGCAGGGCACCACGGACTTCTCTTCCTTCCTGCTTCAGGCGCAGGGCTCCGGGGCCAAGGCGGTCGCCATCCTGAATTCGGGCAACGACACGGTGAATGCCATCAAGCAGGCGTCCGAATTCCAGATCACCCCCCGCCAGCGCCTGGTGGTGGGCATGCTTCTGGTCTCCGACGCTTATGCCATCGGCACCCAGTTGGGGCAGGGGCTTGAATTCTCGACCATCTTCTACTGGAACCAGAACCCCGAGGCGGCGGCTTTCTCGCGCCGCTTCTTCGCCCGCAACAAGGTGATGCCGACCGAGGCGCACGCCGGCGTCTACAGCGCGGTGACCCATTATCTAAAAGCCGTGAAGGCGGCGGGGACCACGGATGTCACGACGGTGGTCGACAAGATGCGGGCGACGCCGGTGAATGATTTCTACAGCGACAACCTCGAAATCCGCGCGGACGGCCGGTTGATGCGCCCCGCCTATCTCGCGCGGATCAAGGCGCCGTCGCAGCAGAAAGAGCCCTGGGATCTCTACGAGATCGTCGCCCGTATCGATCCGCAGGATGCATTCCGCCCGCTCGCCGAGGGGGAGTGCCCTCTGGTCATGAAGAAGTAGGCCCGCGCGACCGGATGCCGGCTCATTGTCCGGCATCCGCCCTTCCGGCCGGGCCCTTGGCACAGGGGCGGTGGCGGAAATCAGAGCGGGCGGCCATCCAGCAGGTTGTGGCGTGAGAAATGCGCCTCGCCCGCGTCATTCAACATGCCGCGGATGATGACGCCAAGGGTCTTGCGGGCATAGTCTTCGAAGCTGATGACCTTGCGCAGCCGCCAGTTCTTGAGCCCCCAGGCGTGGGCGGAGTTGATGATCCAGTAGGTGGCGAGTTCCGGATCGACGTCCATGCAGAAGCCGGCGCGTTCGCATTCCAGAACGCAGTCCACGATCAACTGGTTGGTCTGAAGCTCCTTGGACTTCAGGATCGCGATCTGCTCCTTCTCAAGGGAGGCGCTCTCGCGATAGGCGAACAGGGTGGCCTGAACGCGCTGATCGATCACCTTGTAATAGGCGATCGCCGCGGCCTGGAGCCGTTCCAGCGGGTCCTTGACGCCGATCAGCGCGCTCGGGACGTCGCGGTTGTAGGCTTCGAGGATTTCCAGGATCACCTGGAAAAGCAGGTCTCGCTTGTCGTTGAAATACTGGTAGATCAGGCCCGAGCTGACGCCGGCGGCGGCCGCGATATCGGCGACCGTGGTCTCATGGTAGCCCTTCTGCTCGAAGCAGCTGAGCGCCCCGGAGAAAATCTGCTGGCGCCGCTGCTCCGTCTTGCGGTGGCGGCGCGTCGGCGTCGTCCCGCTCTTGCGGGCGGGTCGACGCGTTGGCAGCACGGTCTGATCCATCCAGCCCCTTATCCCTTCCGTCTGGCCGCGAAGTCGGGGGCACGCTTCTCGGCGAAGGCGACCCGACCCTCCTGGCACTCCGGCGATTCCAGATACAGCTGGAGGCCGGCATCGGCGAACAGCGCCTGCGCGCCCAGTCCACCAGACTCCAAATTGAACGCACATTTAAGAAATTTCAATGCCGTCGGGCTGAGTGCGACAGTCTCCCGCGCCCAGGCCGTGGCTTCGGCCACCAGGCTGTCCCCCGGCACCACCTTGTTGACAAGGCCCCAGCGCTCCACCTCCGTCGCCGTGTACTGGCGACAGAAGAACCACATCTCGCGTGCCCTGCGCTCGCCGATGAGCCGGGTGAGATGGGTGCCCCAGCCGGCATCGAACGATCCGACGCGGGGCCCAACCTGTCCGAAACGGGCGTGCTCGGCGGCGATCGCCACGTCGCACACCGCTGCCAGCACGTTGCCTCCACCGATGGCGAATCCGTTCACCGCGGCAATGACCGGCTTGGGAATGGAGCGGATGGCGACGTGCAGGTCCTCGATCTCCCAGCGCCCGTTCTGGCTCAGGCCATAGCTTCCGGTCTCGACGAATTCCTTCTGGTCTCCGCCGACGCAGAACGCCTTGTTGCCCGCCCCGGTGAAGATCACCGCCCCCACATCGTCATCCGCCCAGGCGGCGCGGAAGGCGTGCAGCAACTCCTCCACCGTGCGTCCGCGAAAGGCATTGAGCCGCTTTTCGCGGTCGATGGTGATGGTGGCGATGCGGTCTGCCACCTCGTAGCGGATATCCGTGTAGTCCATGAAACGCGCTCCTCAGCGGGCACCGGCGAGAAAATCGGCGATGCGGGTTCGTGTGTCGGCCTGGTCGAACAAGCGGCGATCCGCCTCGCGTTCCTCGGCGTATCCGTCTCGCGCCGGGTCGCCGGCGGCGGCGATGAGGGCTTTCGCCTCGCGAACGGCCGCCGGCGCGAGCCCGGCGATGCGGGTGACCACCGCCTCTACGGTCGCCTCCAGCGCCTCCGGGGGGCAGGACCATTGCACGAGGCCGAGCCGCTCCGCCGTCGCGCCGTCGAGCGTGTCTGCGGAGAGGATGATGCGGGAGGCGATTCCCCGTCCGCACAGGCGCGTCAGGCGCTGGGTGCCGCCGGCACCCGGGATGAGCCCGAGGCGCGCTTCGGGCAGGCCGAGCTTCGCCTTGTGCGATGCGATGCGGATGTCGCAGGCGAGCGCCAGTTCAAGCCCGCCGCCGAGTGCCGCGCCGCCGATCTCGCACACCACCACGGCCGGAAGGGCCTCGATGCGGGCGAACAGGCGCTGGAACTCGGACACGTCGCCCACCATGGCATCCGCGCCGTCGGCACGGGCGAAGAGGGCGCGGACGTGGTCGAGATCCATGCCGGCGCAGAATATCTTCTGATCAGAGCGGATGAGGAGGACCGACAATCCAGCAGCGCCCTCCAGCCGGTCCAGCAAGGCGTGGAAGCCTGCGAGCCATTCCGCGTTGATGGCATTGACCGGCGGGCGGCACAAAGTGAGGACGGCCTTCGCGCCGTCGAGCTTGAGGTCGAACATCAGCGGTTGCTCTTCTTCTGCGCGAACGAGCGGCCGATCAGCTGGCGATGCACCTGGTTGGTGCCCTCCCAGATCTGGGTGATCTTGGCGTCGCGCATCAGGCGCTCCACCTCGTATTCCCGGCAGTAGCCGTAGCCGCCGAACAGCTGGACGGCCTCTTCGGTCACGCGCATGGCGACGTCCGTCGCCTTCATCTTCAGCATGGAGGATTCGATGCCGAAGTCGTCCGTGCCACTCTCCACCATGTCCGCCACACGCCACAGCCAGCTCTCGGCCAGCACGATGTCCGTGGCGAGATCGGCGAGCAGGAACTGGATGCCCTGGTTGTCGATGATGCGCCGGCCGTTCTGCCTGCGCTCGTTGACGTAGGCGACAGCCCGCTCGAACGCGCTCCGCGCGATGCCCAGCGCATGGGCGGCGACGCTCGGGCGCGACCGGTTGAGAGAGCCGAAAAGGATGTCGAGCCCCTCACCGGGCGCGCCGATGAGGTTCGCACGGGGGACACGGCAGCCGTCAAAGGCGAGGACCGCCGTACTGGAGGCGCGGTGTCCCATCTTCTTCTCCGTGCCCAGCACGGAAAGGCCGGGAGTACCCTTTTCAAGCACCAGCACAGAGATCGCCGCCTTGGGGTCCTCGATCTCGGACCACTTGCCGAACAGGAGATAGAGATCCGCCACGTCGCCGTTGGTGATGAAGCACTTGCCGCCATCGACGATGATGTCGTCCCCATCGGGGGTGAACCGGGTTTTCATGCCCGTGGCGTCGGACCCCGCGCCGGGCTCGGTGATGGCGAGGGCCGCGAGGCCGCCATCCGCGATGCGCGGCAGGAGACGCGCCTTCTGTTCCTCGCTGGCGAAGGCCACCACCGGCTTGATGGCGTGGAAATTGGTCGCCCAGATGATGCCGGTGGACGCGCAGGCGCGGCTGATCTCCCGGACGCAGGCCAGATAGGCGCGATAGCTCAGCTCGGCGCCGCCATAGGCCTCCGGAATGAACATGGCATTGAGGCCGAGGGCGTTGATCGCCTGCACGTTTTCCCAGGGAAACGCGCTGGTTTCGTCGTAATGCGAAGCCTTCGGCGCGAACTGGTCCCGCGCGAGCGTGCAGACGCTGTCGAATAGCATGCGTTCGCTCTCGCTGAGGTCCAGCTGAGCATCGAGCCTGTCCAGTATGGTCATGGGGGTCAGATCACTCCTTGGCGACTCAGGCGATCGATTTCGGTGGCATCGAGTCCGATCCAGCCGGCGAGCACGTCGCGCGTATCGGCGCCCAGCACCGGCGGGGCGCGGCGTGGCCCGCAGGTGGACCCGTCGATGCCGATGCCGAGGCCGACCTGGGGAATGGTGCGGCCGTTGTCCTCCATCCGGTAGAGGAAGCCGCGAGCCTGAAGTTCCGGGTCTTCCACCATCTGGTCGATCCGGTTGATGGGGCCGCAGGGGATGCCGGCGGCATCGAAGAGGTCCAGCCAGTGGGCGCGCGGCTTCGTGAGAAGGCGCGCCTGGATATGCGCCACGATCTCCGCCCGCGACGCATGGCGGTCGGCGTTGCTCCCGAAACGCGGATCGGCGCCGAAGGCCGGGTCGCCGATCGCCTCCCAGAAGCGGCGCCACAAGCCGTCGTTGCCGAGGCCGAGGGTGATCGGATCGTCGGCCGTGTCGAACGCCTGGTAGATGGCGATGACGCTGTCCTTGCCGCCGGAGCGGCGGGGCACCTCGCCGGAGCCGAGATAAGTGACCACACGGGGGGTGAGAAAGCGGGTCATGCTCTCGAACATGGAGACGTCGATGGTGTGGCCCCGTGCGTTCTTCGCGCGGTCGTACAGGGCGGCGAGGGTGCCGATGACGGCATCCATGCCCGAGAGAAGATCGGCCGCAGGGGTGCCCACCTTCTGCGGCGGGCTGTCCGGCTCGCCCGTGAGGTCCATGACCCCGCTGAAGCCTTCCGCCACGATATCGTAGGAGGTCTTGTCGGCCCGCACGCCATCGAGGCCAAAGCCGGTGATGGAGACGAACACGAGGTTCGGGTTGAGGGCGCGCAGCGTCTCCCGGTCCACTTTCAGCTTTTTCTGAACCCGCGGAACGAGGTTGAGCACCACCACGTCGCTGACCGCCACGAGACGGTGCAGCACCGCGAGGCCCTCCGGTTGGGCATAGTCGAGCGCCACGCTCGCCTTGTTGCGGTTCACGCTCAGGTACCAGAGCGACTCCCCGTCGAGGAAAGGCGGTCCCCAGGCCCGGGAGTCGTCGCCGCGTCCCGGGCGCTCGATCTTCGTGATCTCCGCGCCGAGATCGGCGAGCAGCATGGTGGCATAGGGGGCGGCGATGGAGGTGGTGAGGTCAAGCACTCTGACGCCGGCGAGCAGCGTGCAGGGCGGTGCGTCAGGTGCTGGGGGAAGGCGATGCAGCGGCAGCATGGAGCGTCCGTCATAAAATAATTACTCGTTCAATCATTTTTGACTGAAGGCGCTTGGCGCTGTCAATAGCGGAACACGCGCGCCTGCCTTTGCGAGACCGGCCCGGTGGTGCGCCAGATCACGCATTCGCAAAGGCTACGGCGCACGATAACGCCGATCTGCGAAATGCCCGGTTTGGACGGAAGCCTGCGGTCAGGTCTTGACGAAGATCGGAGGGGCGGGATAAAAACTGAATATAAATTCAAAAAGGCAGTTGCAGATGGCCTGGGAGTGGAACGCCGCCGCGGTCGCCGGTGCGGGAACGATGGGCGCCGGCATCGCGATCACCATTGCGCGCTCGGGGCTGAACACCCTCGTGTTCGACGAGAGCCCCGATGCCCTCGACCGCGCGAAGCGCCAGGTGGAGGCGTTTTTCGAAAGCTCGGTGCGCAAGGGCAAGCTCGATGCCGCGGCCGCGGCCGCGGCGACCGCGCGCCTGTCCTACGTCAAGGACGTTTCAGTCCTCGCCGAGGCGGACGTGGTCGTCGAGGCGATCTACGAGGAACTGGCAGCCAAGCAGCGGCTGCTGTCGACCCTGAATGCGGTGTGCGGGGATGAAACCCTTTTTCTCACCAACACCTCGACGCTTTCCATAACCGAGCTCGCGGCGGGTTCGGGGCGGCCGGATCGGGTGGTCGGAGCGCACTATTGTCTCCCGGCGCAGCTGATGCGGCTGGTGGAGATGTCAAAGGCGATCCAGACCTCGGCGGCGAGCTGGGATCAGGCCTGGGCCTTCCAGCGTGCCACCGGCCAGCATCCTGTCGAAACCAGGGACCGGCCGGGCTTCGTGCTCAATTTCTTTTGCGTGCCCTACCACAACGACGTGATCCGCATGGTGGAGGCCGGGGTCGCCGAGCCCGCCGACATCGACAAGGCGTTGAAGGCGGCCATGGGCTTCGCCATGGGGCCGTGCGAGCTGATCGATCTCATCGGGCTGGACACGCAACTGCGCGCCTCGGAGGCGTTCTTCTCGGTCACCAACAATCCGCGGACGTTTCCCCCTCCGCTGCTGCGCCGGATGGTGGCGGCCGGGCAGCTCGGCCGCAAAACCCGGCGCGGGTTCTTTGATTACGGTTCCGACGCCCTGTTCGGCGCCTAAGACGAGAAAAACCAAGCGCTGGCGCCGGATGGGCAGCCGCGAACGTGGGGAGGTATGATGCCGGACCTGAGTTATTCGATCGCGCAGACAGGCGAAAGTCGTGCATTTCCAGGCACACACGCTTTCATCGATGGTGCCACTGCCGAAGGTGCGGTGCTTGTGCTGCTCGGCCCCGCGATGGCCACGCGCTGCGTCGCGCCGGAGCGGACGGCGGTGCTGGTGGAGCTTGGTACGGAATGCCTGGCGGCTTATGAGCGCGAGGAGGATCCGCCGGCGTCGTCGAACCTGGTCGGTTTCGCGCGCTGGCGGCTCGGCGACAATACTCCATCGGATCTGATCGAACTGGTGGCCGGCCGCACCACGCGCCCGAATGCGCTCGATGCCGCCCAGGCCGTCTTCGAAGCGGCGGGCTTCACCGTCAGCCGGTGCGCGGACCGCGCCGGCCGCATCGTCGACCGCCTCCTGCGACCGCAGTTCAACCTCGCCCTCACGGCCCTCGACGACGGCCTCGCGACGGCCGAGGACATGGATCTGTGCCTCAAGCTGGGGCTTGGATATCGGCAGGGCCTGCTCGCGCCGCTCCTCGGCTCCGGGCTCGCCGACCACTACGACGTGACGCGTGCGCTGTTCGAGGTGTACGGGCAGGCTCAGTATGCGCCGCCGCGTCTGGCGGTCGTGGCGCGCCAGAAGGCGGACAAGCCCTCCCATGCCTCCCCTCTCAGGGAGGCCGGGGAATGAGCATCTACGACGACCTGCCCCTGGACCGGGTATGCCATGCGCCGCTCACGCCCCTGCGCTTCCTCGATCGGGCGGAGCAGTATTTCGCCGACCGAACCAGCGTTGTCAGCGGCGAAATCGCGCTGACGTGGCGGGAGACCGCCGCGCGATGCCGGCGGCTGGCCTCGGCGCTGGCGCGACGCGGCGTCGGTCCCGGCGACACGGTGTCGGTACTGGCGCCCAACGGCTTGGCCATCTACGAGGCGCACTTCGGCGTGCCCATGACCGGGGCGGTGCTCAATACCGTCAACACGCGCCTCGAGCCCGAGACTGTCGCCTACATCCTCGCCCATTGCGAAGCCAAGGTGCTTCTCGTCGATACCGAATTCTCCGAGCTTGCCCGACAGGCCCTCGCCACGCTCGCGCACCCGCCTCTGGTCGTCGACATCGCCGACCCCGGCGGTCCCGGAGGCGCGCGGATCGGCTCGATCGAGTACGAGGAATTGCTGGCGGAGGGCGACCCGGCGTTCCACTCGGCCCAGCCGTCGAGCGAGCTGCAACCCATCACACTCGGCTATACGTCCGGCACCACCGGAAAGCCGAAGGGCGTGGTCTATGACCACCGCAATGCCTTCGTCGAATCCCTCGGCAACATGCTCGCCCTCGGCGTCAGCGGGCGTCCCCGGCTGGTCTGGGTGGTCCCCATCTTCCACGCCAACGGCTGGTGCTATCTGTGGCCCATGGCTGGGGTGGGCGCCACCAACATTCTGGTTCGCAAACCCTCCGGCGGCGCGATCCTCGGACTGATCGCCCGCCACGGTGCCACCCATGTCTTCGGCGCACCGGTCATTGCGCAGATGATCGCCCAGGTTCCGGCGGCGGAACGGCCGGTCCTGTCGCACAAGGTGCGCATGCTCACGGCGGGCGCTCCACCGACCACGGCGCAGTTCCTCGCTTTGGAGCAGATGGGGATCGATCTCGATCAAGGCTACGGCCTGTCCGAAGTGTGGGGACCAGCCATTTTCCGCGAGCCGCAGGAGGAATGGGCTGCCATGGCGCCTGCCGAGCGGGCGGCATTGAAGGTGCGACAGGGCATTCCCAACCTTGTTCTGGACAGCGCCATCGTGGCCGATCCGCTGACCCTGGAGCCGGTTCCGCGCGATGGCACCACGCTGGGCGAGGTGATGTTCCGCGGCAATGTGGTGATGCGCGGCTATCTCAAGAATCCGGAAGCGACCCGCGAGGCCTTCGCCGGCGGCTACTTCCATTCCGGCGACCTCGCGGTCTGGCACCCGGATGGTGCGATCGAGCTGAAGGACCGGTCCAAGGACATCATCATCTCGGGCGGCGAGAACATCTCGTCCATCGAGATCGAGAATGCCATCTGCGCCCATCCCCATGTGCTTAGCGCCGCCGTTGTCGGGGTTCCGAGCGCGCGGTGGGGCGAAAGTCCGTTCGCATTCGTGGAGATCCGGGACGGTGTGGCGCTCGATGCTGCGGAACTTGAGGCGCACTGCCGGGCGCGGCTCGCCAGCTTCAAGGTTCCCTGCGGCTTCGCGTTCGGGCCGATCCCCAAGACGGCGACGGGAAAGGTTCAGAAATTCCTGCTGAGGCAGCAGGCTCGGGAGAATGCGGCATGAGCGACGCACGGGAGCTGGCGGGCAAGACGGTTCTTGTCACAGGGGCATCCTCCGGGCTCGGACGGCATTTCGCGCTGATGCTGGCGCGAAAGGGCGCACGCGTCGCCGCCGCGGCTCGGCGCACCAGCCTCCTCGAGGATCTCGCGCGCGAAGCGGACGCGCTGGGCTGCACCATCGTGCCGGTCGCCATGGACGTGGCGTCCGTCGATGCCATCAGGGCCGGCATCGCCGAGGTGGAGGCGTCGCTGGGGCCGATCCATATCCTCGTCAACAATGCGGGCATCGCGGTACAGGCCAAGGCGCTTTCCACCACCGAGGCGGAATTCGATCGGGTGTTCTCCACCAACGTTCGTGGCGCCTTCTTCGTGGCTCAGGTCTGCGGCCAGCGGATGATCGAGCGGGGCATTGCCGGCCGCATCGTCAACATCGCATCCGTGGCGGGGCTCGTGCCCATGCCGCAACTCGGCGTCTACGGCATGTCCAAGGCGGCGGTGGTGCAGATGACGCGGGCGCTGGCCATCGAGTGGGCGCGGCACGGCATCTCCGTCAACGCCATCTGCCCCGGCTATGTCGCCACCGCCCTCAATGCCGCGTTCTTCGGTTCCGAGGCCGGGCAGAAGATCACGGCGGCCCTGCCGAAGCGCCGGATCGCGCAGCCGCATGATCTCGACGGAACCCTGCTGCTGCTCGCCTCGCCCGAAGCCGGCGCCGTCATCAACGGCGCCATCATCTCCGTAGACGACGGATACATGCATTCATGACGGCCACGCGCAATCTCAGGGACGACCTGTTCGTCGCCGGCCCGCCGCCGCGCCTTCTCGGCAGCCGCTGCCGCGAGACGGGGGAGCTGTTCTACCCGGTGCAGGTGATGAACCCGGTGACCCATCGGGCCGGGACCATGGAAACGTGTGAGCTGGAGGGGGCCGGGCGGCTCCTCAACTTCACCCGCATCCACCGCGGCATGCCCGGCTACGACTCTCCCCTCGTTCTGGGGATCGTGGAGCTGGATGCTGGCCCGACATTGACGGCTCAGATCACCGACTGGGCGGGAACCGACCTGCACATCGGCCAGCGGCTGGATCTCGTCATCGGCACCATTCGCACCGATCCCGACGGCACCCGAGTTCTCGGACCGAAATTCCGCCCGATCAAGGATGAGAACCTATGAGTGCGGTCCATGTGATTGGCGCCGGGATGACGCAGTTCAAGCCGCATCCCACGGTCGAGGTCCACGAACTGGCGCGGCAGGCCGCCTGGGCGGCCATCGAGAGTTCGGGCGTGCGCCCGGAGGATATCGAACTGGCCTATGCCGGCCACGCCTATCAGGGGCAGTGTTTCGGCCAGAAGGTGCTGCTGAAGATCGGCATGACCGGCATGCCGGTGGTGAATTGCGAGAACGCCTGCGCGAGCGGCGCATCGGCGGTCTGGGGCGTCGTCAACGCCATCAAGGCTGGTCAGGCGGATATCGGCATCGCCATCGGTGCGGAAAAGCTCGCCTCGGCCAAAGGGGGCTTCACCCCGCTCGTTGCCGATGATCTCGAAAGCAGCATGGGCCGGGTCATGCCCTCCGTCTTCTCCATGATGGCGCGCAAGCACATGGACCGCTATGGCACCACGCTGGATCAGCTGGCCCGCATTGCGGTGAAGAACCGGCGCGGCGGGGTGCGCAATCCCTATTCCCCGTGGCGCGACGAGATCACGGTCGAGGACGTGCTCGCCGCGCCCATGATCGCCGAGCCCTTGACCCGCCTGTCCTGCTGCCCGGTGTCGGATGGCGCCGCCGCGGTCATCCTCGCGTCCGATCGGGTGGCGCGGCGCTACACCGCGCGGCCGGTGGAAGTCCGCGCCGCCATTCTCGCGTCAGGCATCCGCAACGGAGTCGGCATGGCGGACGACCATTCCGAGATGACCATCCGCGCGGCCCGGCGGGCCTATGAGGTCGCCGGGATCGGTCCGGAGGACGTGGACCTGTGCGAGCTGCATGATCCCTTCACCATCGCCGAGCTGGTGCACTACGAGGACCTCGGCTTCTGCGCGCCGGGGGAGGGAGGGCGCGGCGTCGACGAAGGATGGTTCGACATCGGCGGGCGCGTCGCGGTGTCGCCCTCGGGCGGCCTGCTCGCCCGCGGTCATCCCCTGGGCGCGACCGGGGTCGCGCAGATCGCGGAAATGTTCTGGCAACTGCGCGGAGAAGCCGGCGAGCGGCAGGTGCCGGGCGCGCGGGTGGGTCTCGCGCACACGGTCGGCGGGGGCGTTACCCAGATCGAGGCGGGCGCCACGTCGGTTCATATTCTGGTGGGATGACGCGATGGAACTCGAACTCGAAGGAAAGGTGGCCCTCGTCACCGGCGGTGGCATGGGAGTCGGGCGCGCCATCTGCAAGCGCCTCGCGGCCGAAGGCGCGCGGGTCGCGGTCAACGACATCCTGCCGGAACGGTGTGCGGCGGTCGCGGCCGAGATCGCCGAGGCCGGCGGCACGGCGTTGGCGGTGCCGTTCGACATCATCGACCTTGACGCCGCCCGTGCGGGCGTGGCCGAGATCGCAGAAGCGCTCGGTCCTGTGGACATTCTCGTCAACAATGCCGGCGTGGTGCCGGAGCGGCGCACCGGAGAGATCGGCATGCCGACCTTCCGGGAGATGGCGCCGCATTTCTGGAAGAAGATCGTCGATCTCAACTATTATGGCGTCATGAACTGCGTGGCCGCCGTGGCGGATTCCATGGTGGAGCGGCGCACCGGCAAGATCGTGTCGATGGTGTCGGACGCTGGCCGTGTCGGCGAACCGCGCATGGCGGTCTATTCGGGGGCAAAGGCCGCCATCATCGGTTTCTCCCGCGCCATCGCCAAGGAACTGGGGCCGCACGGCATCACGGTCAATGCCGTGTCCCTGTCGGCGGTCGCCCACGAAAATCCCATCGCCGGCTTCCAGAAGCTGACGGCGACGGTGGAGAGCGATGAAACCCTGCGCAAGGTGCTGCGCAACTACCCCATCGGCGAAGGCCTGGGCCGCCTGACCCGGCCGGAGGACGCGGCCGACGCGGTCGCCTTTCTGGCCTCTGCCCGCGCCGCCTACATCACCGGTCAGGTGCTGGGAGTGAATGGCGGCTTCGTCATGGTCTGAGCCGCGCGCGGCAACGCACGGCGAATGAGGAGGATCTCCAGGATGGATGCTCGCGAGGGGCAGGATGCGTCGCGCCCGGAGGGGGGAGCTTTGCCCCTGCGTGGACTGAAAGTGGTCGATTTCTCGACCCTTCTGCCCGGCCCGTTCGCCACGCTGATGTTGGCAGAGGCCGGCGCGGACGTGGTCAAGATCGAGCGTCCGGGCAAGGGTGACGAGATGCGCGGCTACGAGCCACGCGTCGGACCGGACAGCGCCATATTCGCGCTGCTCAATCGCGGCAAGGCAAGCGTGGCGCTGGACCTGAAGTCCCCGGACGGCCTTGCGCAGGCAAAGGAGCTTGCGCGCGGCGCGGACATCCTCGTCGAGCAGTTCCGTCCCGGCGTCATGGCGCGGCTCGGCCTCTCCTACGAGGTGCTTTCGGCGGAGAATCCGCGTCTCATCTACTGCTCGATCACGGGCTACGGACAGGACGGGCCGAAGGCGCATGTCGCCGCGCACGACATGAACTACGGCGCCGACGCAGGGCTCCTCTCGCTGGTGTCCGACAGCGACGGCACCCCGTCGCTTCTGCCGATCCCGCTGGCCGATATCGGCGGGGGAACCTATCCCGCCATCATCAACATTCTGATGGCCGTGATCGAGCGCACCCAGACCGGGCGCGGGCGCCATCTCGACATCTCTATGACGGACAATCTGTTCCCGTTCCTCTACTGGGCGCTCGCCGGCGCCGCGGCCGGCCAATGGCCGTCGTCCAATGGCGAACTCATCACCGGCGGCTCGCCCCGCTATGCCATCTATCGAACCGCTGATGGCCGGCACCTGGCGGCGGCTCCCCTGGAGGATCAGTTCTGGCGGACCTTCTGCGCGGTGCTCGGCCTGAGCGAGAACGCGAGCAAGGCCGACGTGGCGACGGCCGTGGCGGCGCGCCTCTCGGGCGACCTCATGGCCGCATTCGCCGGCAAGGACGCCTGCGTGTCGCTCGTCGCCTCCATCGAGGAAGCCATGTCGGACCCCCATGTCGCCGCCCGCGACCTCTTTCGCCGCCGCATTGCGAGCAGGGCCGGAACGATCGCCGCGTTGCCGCTGCCGCTCGTGGAAGCCTACCGCGATCCTGAAGAGACGAAGCCGTTTCCCGATCTCGGGTGACGGCGCAAAGGGTTGAAGGGCGCGCAGTCGCCCGTGCCCGAGAAAAACGACAAGAAAACAACGGTGGAGGAAACGCCATGTCCAGGAGCAAGCATCCCATAGGATTCACGCTGTTGACCCTCGGCGCGCTTATCGCCTGGGCCGATATCGCCCAGGCGCAGGTCTCCGACGATATCGTCAAGATCGGCGTGCTCGACGGTCTTTCAGGCCCTTATGCCGACCTGCAGGGCCCGGGGGACGTGGTCGCCGCCCGGATGGCGGTGGAGGATTTCGGCGGCAAGGTGCTCGGCAAGCCGGTGGAAGTGGTTGCCGGTGATCTCCAGCACAAGGTGGACGTCGGCAGCACCATCGCGCGACGCTGGTACGATCAGGAGAAGGTGGACGCCATCTTCGGCCTCGGCGATTCCGCCGTCGCGCTGGCGGTTCAGGACATCACCCGCGAGAAGGATCGGATCAACATCGTCATCGCGGCGGGGACGCCGGCGCTGACGGGCAAGAACTGCTCGCCGAACGGCATCCACTGGACTTACGACAATTACGCCATTCCGCGCGCCACGGCTCTGGCGACCCTGAAGGATGGCGGGAACACCTGGTTTTTCATCACCGCGGACTACGCCTTTGGCCAGTCGCTTGAGGAGAGCACGCGCCGGGTGGTGGAGGGCAGCGGCGGAAAGGTCGTGGGGGGCGTCCGCGCGCCCATTAATACCACGGACTTCTCATCCTTCATCCTCCAGGCACAGGCGTCGGGCGCGAAGGTGATCGGCCTTGCCAATGCCGGCGCCGATATGACCAACACGATGAAGCAGCTCGTGGAATTCGGTGTCGCGGGGAATCGGCAGCGGCCCGTCGGTCTGCTGGTGACACTCACCGATGTGCACAGCCTCGGCCTCAAGGCCGCCCAGGGGCTGACCTTCACCGAGGCCTTCTACTGGGACCAGACGCCGGAGACGCGGGCCTTTTCCAAACGTTTCCAGGCCATTCACGGCAAACCTCCGACCATGATGCAGGCGAGCATGTACGGCGCCGTCATGCACTATCTCAAGGCGGTCCAGGCGGCCGGCACGGACAGTGCAAAGCCAGTGATGGCAAAGATGAAGGCCACGCCCATCAACGATTTCATGACGAAGAACGGCGAAGTGCGGGCGGATGGGCGCGTCATCCGGGATCTTTATCTGTTCCGCGTGAAGAAGCCGGAGGAGTCGAAGGGCGAATGGGACCTGCTGGAGCAGGTCGCGACCATCCCCGGCAAGGATGCGTTTCGCCCGATAAGCGAGGGGGGCTGCCCCCTGGTCTCCGGCCAGTGAGGATCTGAACGGCTGGGTGCGGCCCATCCACCAGTGCTTCGAACCGGCGGCGGCGCGCCGCCGGTCTTGTTCCACCGCCTGCGACCGACGCCGCCGGCGGTCTTCAGCGAGTCGTTCTCCGATGCCAGCCCACGCCAGCTTTCCCCATCTCTTCACACCGCTCCAGCTCAGGGCGAAAACGGCGCGCAACCGGTTGATCGTACCGGCCATGGCGACCCATTTCGCCGAGCCTGACGGTTCGGCGGGCGAGCGCCTTGCCGCCTATCTGGAGGCCCGCGCCGAGGGCGGCTTCGGGATCGTGGTGACGGAGAATATCGGTGTGCACCCGGGAGGGCGGGTGATGGCCCGGATGCTCATGGCGGAGGATGAGTCCCGGATCGCGGGCCTCGCGCGCCTCGCCACGGCGATCCGCGGCCACGGGGCTCTCGCCATCGGGCAGATCAACCATGGCGGCCGGCAAACCGCCAGCCGCCTGACCGGGCAGGAGCTTGTCGCCCCCTCGGCAATCGCATGCCCGCTGATGCGTGAAATGCCCCGCGCTCTGTCGGCGGACGAGATTCCCGCGTTGCAGGAGGCCTATGTGGCGGCGGCGGAGAGGCTGGAGAAGGCGGGATTTGACGGCGTGGAGATCCACGCCGCCCATGGCTATCTGGCCGCCTCTTTCCTTTCCGCCTATTCCAACCGGCGCGACGATGCCTATGGCGGCTCGCCGGAGAACCGCCTGCGCTTCCTTGCGGGCATCGTCGCGGGCATTCGGGCCCGTTGCAGTCCCGACTTTCTTCTCTTCGTGCGCATGAGCGTGGAGGAATTCGTCCCGGATGGACTCGTTCCGGAGGACGTCGTGGTGATCTCCCGGCAGCTGGAGGCGCTGGGGTGCGACGTGATCTCCCTGTCCGTGGGCGTCTATGAATCCTACAACCAACTGACCATGTTGTCCGGCGAGCCGGAAGGCCCCTGGCTGGACCGCGCCGGCGTGGTGCGGCGGGCCATCGGCATTCCGGTGGTGGGGGTCGGTCGCATCAAGCGCCCGGAACGCGCCGAAGCGGCGCTGGCGGAAGGCAAGATCGACCTCGCGGCGATCGGGCGTGGATCGATCACCGATCCGGATTTTCCGAACCGTTTGTACCGAGGCGCGGGGCCGGCGGCGGTTGCTTGCATGTCGTGCAATCTCTGCCTCGGCCGCAGCGCACGACCGGAGATGATCTGCCCGGTCAATCCCTTCGTCGGCCGCGAGCGAGATCTGGCTCCGCCCGCCCCGAAACAGGGCATGCGGCTGCTGGTGCAGGGCGCCGGCTTCGCGGCCCTCACGGCCGCCTGGCTCGCGGCGCGCCGGGGCCTTGATGTCACTTTGGCCCATGGCGCGCAGCCGCTCGGAGGCATGCAGGCGTGGCGTAGCCGGGTGCCAGGTCAGGCGGAATATGCTGTCGCCGTGCGTGCGGTCGTGGAGCGCGCCCGCACCGTGGGCGTGGACATCCGGCCCGGCAGCGTGGCCCCCGCAGGTTTCGACCTGATCTGGCGCGAGCGCCGCCTCGAGCCGGCTCGCATCGATGCGGCATCGGCGTCAAAGACGGTTGTGACCGCCTACGCCGTGCTTGCCGACACAGCGGGCTCGATCAAGGGCCGCGTGCTGGTTGCTGGGGATGACCTTGCCGCCGCGGATGCGGCCCTGCTCTTGGCGGATCGAGGCCTCGCCGTCACGCTCCGCACTCCTGCGCGGGACATCGGGTTTGACGCTCATCCGGGCTTTCGCGTTCTCAACCGCCGACTGCTGCTGGAGCGCGGGGCGCAAATTGACGTATCGGTCGCTGATCCCTGCGATCACGTACAGAACTTCGATGCTGTCGTTATTGGCAGGCTAGACGCTGCGTCTTCGGCCGATCCCCAGCTCTGGAACACCGACTGGGGAAATCCGGCCGATGCCCAGATCGACGATTGCTACGAACCGGGCGCCCTGGCTCAAGCCGTCTATCGGGCCGTAGAGCTGACGCGATCCTTTTGACATCCTTTAGTTTGCGACGGTGAGCTTTGGATCAAAGAGCGGCAGAATGCGGTAGGGCCGGCCGTTCTCCCCCTCCCGTGAAGCCAAATTCCGCCAGCGGCCGATCTCAGGTTCAAGCGCCCTGACGTGATCGGCGGGAGCGCCATCGGCTCGCACCGCACCCTCCGCCGGTGTCCAGCCGAGGCGCGCCCCCTGGACAGGACACCAGCGCCAGCGAGATCGACACTGCGACGTGACGGCCGGACCGCACCGAGCTCCGGCCGGTTTGCGTTCGCGGGCACTTCCCCCTTGCGGTGCGCAGTTTGATCCGATACCCCTACTATAAAGATATAAAACTTACTCACGAGTTTTGCAGTCGCCTTGAACTGCGGAACCGATGAGTTTTGATGGGGAGGAGCGGGTATGGTTCGGACGGGATCAGGAGGAGGCGCGCTGCTCGCGGGCGCTGCCATGGCGCTGTTGCTCGCGCCGGTTGGCGCCGCGCGGGCCCAGACGCCGGTCAAGATCGGTGTGGTCGAAGGCCTGAGCGGACCGCCGGCCATCGTCGACTTCGGCGAGAGCTACCTGCAAGGTGTCAAGCTGGCGCTGGAAGACTACAAGGCGAAGGGCGGCAAGACACCCATCGAGCTCGTGGTCTATGACGACGAGGCCAATCCCCAACGCGCCGTTTCGGTGGTCCAGCGCCTGATCCAGAACGATGGCGTCGCTGGCGTCATCGGCACGGTGTCGAGCGGCAATGTCATGGCCTTTGCCCCCGTGCTCCAGCGCGCCGGCGTGCCGCTCATCGCCGGGCCGTCAGCGGCGACCGACATTACCACCAAGTTCATCGACCAGAAGCCGAGCTTCATCTTCCGCTGCTCGATGATCGAGAAGTATCAGATCGACGCGATCCTCGATTGGGCGGTGAAGAACTACAAGAAGATCGGCCTGCTGCACTCGACCACCGGCTACGGCAACTTCGCCGCACAGGAGGCGACCGCCGGCCTGAAGGCACGCGGCGTGGAGCTTGCGGCGGTCGAGGCGGCAGCGCCGGGCGTCAACGACCTGACGCCACAGATGATCAAGATGCGCGATGCCGGCGTCGATCTCATCCTGCACTTTCACGAGTCGTTCGAGCTGCCGTATCGGCCCCTGCCGCGGCTCGACTATAAGCCGACCTTCGCCGGCAACTGGGGCCTCTCCTCGCTGAAGGTGAAGGACATCGTGGGCGTCGAAGCCATCCAGGGCACCGCCATGGGCCAGGCTCTCGACCTCTCCGATCCGAAGGCGCAGGCCTTCAACAAGCGCATGACCGAGAAATACGGCAAGGACTATCGCTGGCCGGTGGTCGCCGCGCTCGGCTATGACGCGGGCCAGATCATGTTCGCCGCCGTGGACAAGGTCGGCAAGTCGGACCCGGCGAAGCTGAGGGACGCCATCGAGAACATCGACGGCGTCCAGGCGGTCTCCGCCACGCCGGCGAAGCCGTTCGGGCCGAACGATCACGAATGCCTCGGCCAGGGCGACATCTTCCTCGGTATCTGGAAGGGCGACACGGTGGTGCCCGCGCCGAAGCTGATGCCCCAGAAGTAGCCGCGCCTTTCGGCCGCCGGGGCGATCACGGTCCGGCGGCGCGAGGGGAGGGATCAGGCCTGTGACTTCGCTCTCTTGCGCGGGGGCTTCGGCGACGCCGGGGCCGCAAGGCCGGAGATCAGGAGCGCTGCGAAGCTCTCCATGATCTCCTCCGGCGTGTTGGGGCCGGAATCCCGATACCAAGCTGGAATCCAGTTGACCACGCCGAGGGCGAACAGGCTCGCGAGCTTCGGGTCGCAGGGGCCGATGGAGCCGTCGCCGACGCCAAGGGCGATCAGTTCCTTCGTGGCGGCGCTGATGCGCTTTCGGCGCGCCACCACGTTCGCGCGATCTTCAGGTGCCAGCGAATCCACGTCGGTGAGCACCGGGCAGTTTCCAAGGTCGCCGAAGATGCCTTCCATGTAGCGACGCAGGTAGATGATCAGCTTTTCGAGGCCCGTCCCGTCATGGGCCGCGGCGAGGGCGAGGCCCGCCTCGCCATTGTCCATGGCCACCTGGTGGCAGGCGTAGAGCAGCTCCTGCTTGCTCTTGAAATACTGGTAGAGCGTCGGCTTCGACACGCCGAGAACCGACGCCACATCATCCATGGACGTGTTGGCGAAGCCGCGGCGGTTGAAGGCGGATGCCGCCACCCGCAGCACCGCCTCGCGCTTGCGGCGGCGCTGCTCGTCTCTGTCGAAGGCCGCACGCCCCGGCGCGGGAGCGCGGGTCGCCGCGCTGGGAGTGTCACTCATGAACTGGCGGGTCCTGCTTTCGGCGATAACGAGGAGCGGCTTCCCGGAGAACGCATCCGGCGCGCCGACCTTCGAACAAATACTGTGTCGCATGCTTGCATAAAACTCGCAAAACAGCTAGTCTGACTCATCAGTAAATATAACTACTAAATGGTAGGGGGGGCCGATGAGCATCGCCACGCTCATCCTGCAGACCGCGCGACGCCTGCCGGACAAACCCGCGATCACCGACGCCAACGGTACCCTCACCTACGCCGCCTTCGCCGATCGGTCGGCCCGGATCGCCGGCGGTTTGCGCACGATGGATCTCAAGCCGGGCGCGCGTGTCGTGCTGTTCATGGAGAACACCGGCGCCTTCTTCGAATGCCTCCTCGGCTGCTGGATCGCCGGCCTGTGCGCCGTGCCGGTCAACGCCAAGCTGCATCCGCGCGAGGTGATCGGCATCGCGGCAGATGCGGAGGCCGAAGCGCTCTTCACCACGCCCGGCCTGTCCGAGGCCCTTGCGGCCGAGATCGATGCCCTCGCCCAGCTCGCGATCATAACGACCGGCTCCGAGGCCTATGCACGCCTTGTCGCCGCCGAGCCGATCGCCTGCGAGGATGCGGCGCCGGAAGAACGCGCCTGGCTGTTCTACACCTCCGGCACCACCGGCAAGCCCAAGGGCGCGATGCTCAGCCATCGCAACCTCCTGGCCATGTCGCTCGCCTACTATGCCGATGTCGATTCCATCGACACCGATGAGACCCACATCGCATGCGCGCCGGTCTCCCACGGCGCTGGTCTCTACGCCTTGCCCTTCCTGATGAAGGGCGCGCATCAGGTGGTGCTGCCGGGCTTCGATGTGGAGGAGGTGCTGAAGGCCATCGCGCGCTACAGCAAGGTCGCGCTTTTCGCGGCCCCCACCATGCTCACGCGCATGGTGAACCATCCGGCGACGCTCTGCGCGGATCTGTCCAACCTGAAAACCATCTACTATGGCGGCGCGCCCATGTACGTCGCCGACCTGAAGCAGGCACTGCGTGTCATCGGCCCGAAGCTGTGCCAGATCTTCGGCCAGGGCGAATCCCCCATGACCATCACCTTGCTGCCGAAGGCGCTGCATGTGCGCGCCGATGGTGCCCCGGCCGATGACGCCGTGCTGGGCTCCTGCGGCTTCCCCCGCTCCGGGCAGGAGGTGCGGGTGGTCGACGAGAACGGGCATGATCTCCCGCCCGGCGAGGTGGGCGAGGTCATCACCCGCAGCGACTGCGTGATGGAAGGCTACTGGAACAACCCCGCCGGCACGGCGGCCGCCCTGCGCGACGGCTGGCTCTACACCGGCGATGTCGGCAGCCTCGACGCGCGCGGCTACCTCACGCTGCGCGACCGCTCCAAGGACCTCATCATCTCCGGCGGCAGCAACATCTATCCCCGCGAAGTGGAGGAGGTGCTGCTGCTCCATGAAGGCGTGCTGGAGGTGTCCGTCATCGGCGCGCCGCATCCCGACTGGGGCGAGGAGGTGGTGGCGTTCGTCGCCGTCCGCCCGGGGGCGGAGGTCGACGCTTCGGAGCTGGACCAGCTCTGCCTCGATAACATCGCCCGCTTCAAGCGACCCAAGCGCTACCGCTTCGAGGCGGCGCTGCCGAAGAACAACTACGGCAAGATCCTCAAGACCGAGCTGCGCCGCCGGCTTGCCGAGGCCGATGCCGCAGCGCGTGTCCAGGACCAGGGAGCCACCTCATGAGGCCGGTCTTCGTCGCCGGCATCGGCTCCTCGGCCTTCGGTCGTCATCCGGAAACGTCCATCGAGGCCCTCGCCATCCGCGCGGCGGACGCGGCGATCCGCGAATCCGGGCTCGATCGTGGTGACGTCGGCGCCCTCTATCTCGGCAATTTCGTCGCGGGGCCGCTGCTCGGGCAGGAGGTGCTGGCGGGGCTGGTGGCGGACGGGCTCGGCCTGCCGCAGATTCCCTGCACCAAGGTGGAGGGAGCCTGCGCCTCCGGCGGCATCGCCTTCCGCCACGCCTATCTCGCGGTGGCGACCGGCATGTGCGACATGGCGCTCGCCGTGGGCGCGGAGAAGATGACCCATGCCGACACGGCGGCCGTCACCTCGGCACTCAACTGCGCCATGGATTTCCGCAGTGACGGGGTGAGCGGGCTCACCTTCCCCGGCCTGTTCGGCCTCGCCTGGCGCCTCTATGAGCAGCGTTACGGCGCGACGCGGGACGACATCTCTGCCGTCGTGCGCAAGAACAAGGGCAACGGCCTGCGAAACCCGCTCGCCCAGATGGGCGCGCAGCTCTCGGTCGAGGAGATCGGCAACGCCCGCCTCATCTGCGATCCGTTGCGACTTTACGATTGCTGCCCGGCCAGCGACGGCGCGGCTGCCGTGCTGCTCGTCGCCGGCGATCGCCTGCGCGATGTGATCCCGCAGCCGGTGCAAGTACTGGCGTCGGCACAGGCGCGCGGCAGCGCACGCATCGCCGGCCATCCGGACCTCTGCACCTTCGAGGCGACGGTGGCCGCAGCTCAAGGAGCCTATGCGCAGGCCGGCATCACCGCCGACGAGGTGAGCTGCGTGGAGCTGCACGATTGCTTCTCCATCGCGGAGATCATCGATGCCGAGGATCTCGGCCTGATGCCGCGTGGTGCGGGGGCCGCCTATGCCGCCGAGGGCCGCACCGCCGTCGACGGCGACAGGCCCATCAATGCCAGCGGCGGGTTGCTGGCCAAGGGCCATCCGGTGGGTGCGACCGGCCTTGGCCAGATCTATGAGAGCGTGCTCCAGCTGCGCGGCGCGCACCCCAACCAGGTGAAGGGGGCGAAGGTGGCCCTCACCCACAATCTCGGCGGCACGGGCGTCGCCTGCACCGTCAATATCCTGCGCGCCACCGACGCCTGAGCGCGCCCCCCCGCAACAGCATCGGAACATCCCATGGGCGACATTCGCTGCGACCGCCACGGCAAGGTCTGGCTCATCACCATCGACCGCCCAGCGGTGATGAACTCCCTCGACTTCGCCGCCAATGACGAACTGGTTGAAGTCTTTCGTGATTTCGACCGCGACGACGGCGCTCACGTGGCGGTCGTCACGGGCGCGGGCGACAAGGCCTTCTGCGCCGGCGCCGACCTCAAGACCTACACCGTGAACTTCGCCCGCACGCCTGCCCCGGAGTTCCGCACCCGCTACACCAACGGCCCGGGATTCGGCGGCATCACCCGCTCGGTGGAGATCGACAAGCCCATCGTCGCTGCGGTGAACGGCTTCGCCATCTCCGGCGGGTTCGAGCTGGCGCTCGCCTGCGACCTCCGCTTCTGCGCGCCCAACGCGGAATTTGCCCTGCAGGACGCCAAGTGGGGATTCCATGCGTGCGATGGCGGGCTCATCCGGTTGCCGCAGATCGTCGGGCTGGGCCATGCCATGGAGATCATCCTCTCCGGCGACCGGGTGACTGCCGAGCATGCGTTCCGCATCGGCCTCGTCAATCGCATCGTGCCGGCCGAAGAGCTGGTGTCCTTCACCCTCGACTATGCGCAGATGCTGGCGAAGCGCTCGCCCCTCTCCCACCGTTTCGCCAAGGAGGTGATGCGCCGTGCGGTCGGCATGCCCATGGGCGAGGCCCTGCGGCTCGAATCCCGCTCCTTCTACGATCTCGGCCAGAGCCAGGACATCGTCGAAGGCACCACCGCCTTCCGCGAGAAGCGCGAGGCCGATTTCCAGGGTCGCTGAGTTCTTCACCATCGATCACAGCCATTTGGATCACAACCCGCCCATGTCCTCCGTCCTCTCCGCCTCGCCTGTCATCGAGATCCTGCGGTGTGCCGACTGCGGCCAGCTCGATCCGGGCCCGCGCGAGCTTTGCGCCTCCTGCTACAGCCCCAGGATGGAACCGGTGACGGTCGATGGCGACGGTGTCCTCGTCTCCTGGACGCTGGTGCGCCGTCCGCCGACCCGCTTCCAGGCGGACGGGCCCTATGCGGTGGCGGTGGTGGACCTCGACTGCGGTGTGCGCCTGACCGGGCGCCTTGCGAGCGTGCCGTTCGAGGAGGCCGAAGCGCCGCCGCTCGGTGCCCGCATGCGCGTCTGCGGCGGAAGCGCTGGCATTGCGCTGTTCGCGCCGGCCGACGCCGGCCGCTGAGTTTTCGCACGACGAGGCCGGCGCAAGACCGGCCGGAGAAAGCCTCCGGGAGAACGCATGCACACGAGACCGCCCGAACCGCATCCGTCCTTTCCGCCCTGCCGGGGAGGGGCGTCATGACCCTCCTCAACTTTTTCCAGCTCCTCGTCAGCGGCATCGCGATGGGCGCCATCTACACGCTCACCGCCAAGGGCCTGTTCATCACCCATCTTGCCACCCACCGGCTGAATTTCGGCCAGGGTGATTTCCTCATGGTGGGCGCTTTCGCCTCCATCGGCATGCTCACTGCGGGCGTTCCGGCGCCCCTCGCGGTGCTCGGCGTGCTCGTCATCATGGGCGTGCTCGGCTATCTGCTGGAGCGCTTCGCCATCCGCCCCCTGGACCGGCTCGGCGACCGCGCCGGAGCCTATTCCTGGGTGCTGACCACCGCGGGATCGGCGCTGATCCTCCAGAACATCGTCGAACTCGGTTTCGGCAAGTCCGCGCAATATGCGCCGCCCCTGTTCTCCAAGACCCGCGACAACGTCATCAACATCTTCGGCGTCGGAATCTTTTTCGAGGAGGCGGCGATCATCATCACCGCCTTCGTCGTCGTGGGCGCCTTCTACTGGTTCCTGTTCGGCTCGCGCTGGGGCAAGGCCGTCTATGCCGTGGCCTTCAATCCGGAGGCGGCTTCCCTCTTCGGCATCGACGTGCGCGGCGTGGTGGTGCTGGTGTTCGTGCTCGCCGCGCTGATGGCCGGCATCTCCGGCGTGCTCGTCGGGCCGCTGGTGTCGGTGCATCCGCACATGGGGCTGATCTTCACCATCAAGGCTCTGGCGGTCGCGGCGGTGGGTGGCTTCACCAATCCCGTCGGGATCCTGGTCGGCGGCCTGCTGTTCGGGGTCGCGGAGGCATTTTCCAACTATTGGGACAGCGCCTTCGGCGACCTCTACCCGCTGCTCTTCGTCATGGCCCTCCTCACTGTGCGCCCGTCCGGGCTGTTCGGCGAGCGACGTGCCGACGTGCGTTGAGGAGGCCCAGATGCCAAGCCTTATGCCACGCATTCCCCGCCTTGCCGTCTATGGCCTCGCCGCCGCCGCCATCGCGATATTCCCGCTGGTCGCTCCGAACCCCTTCTTCGTCCATGTGGGGCAGACCTTTGCCTACACCGCCATCGCGGTGATCGGCCTCAACATCCTGCTGGGGCTCTCCGGACAGATGTCGCTCGGTCACGGCGGCTTCTATGCCGTGGGTGCCTACGTCTCTGCCATCCTTGCCACCACCTATGGCTGGCCGCTCACCGTCTCCATGGCGATGGCGCTCGCCGCCTGCCTTGTCGTCGGGCTGCTGGTGGGGGCGGTGGCGCTCCGCACGCGGGGGCTCTACCTCGCGATGGCGACGCTCGCCTTCGGTTTTATCGTCGAGATCGTGGCCCAGCGCTGGGTGAGCGTGACCGGTGGAACCATGGGCCTTATGGGCGTGCCGCAGGTCGACTTCGGCAATTTCCGCATGGGGCCAACCTATTTCTTCTGGTTCGCCGCCGGCCTGCTGCTGCTGGTGCAGATCGCCAGCGACTATGTGTTCGGCTCCTCCATCGGCCGCCGTCTCAATGCGGTGAAGGAAAGCGAATCCTTCGCCGCGACGGTCGGGCTCAACGTGCCGCTCTGGCGCATCGGCGTGTTTGCGGCCAGTGCCGCGCTGGCGGGGCTGGCGGGCGTGCTGTTTGCACACCAGAGCGGGTTCGTCTCCTCCGATGCCTTTAACATCCGTCTCACGATCTCGCTGCTGATCGCCACCGTCATCGGCGGGCTCGGGCGCTCGGCGGGGCCCCTGCTCGGCACCGCGATCCTGATCGGCATCGCCGAGGCCATCGCCGCGGTCCACGACATCGGCCTCATGCTCTATGGCGGCATCCTGCTGGTGGTGCTGCTCCTCTTCCCCGAAGGCGCCATCGGCCTGTTCGGCAGGCGGCGGGCGAAGAGCGGCGTCGCGGCGGATGCGGTTCCCGCCTTCCTGCCCGCCCTCGCCGCGCGCGGCCGGGCCGGCGGTCGGCTCGACGTCGAGGGCGTGACCAAGAGCTATGCGGGCGTCGTGGCGCTGCGCGACGCAACGCTCTCGGTTGAGCCCGGTACGGTCCATGCGCTGATCGGCCCGAATGGGGCCGGCAAGTCCACCTTCATCAACGTGGTGGCGGGCCTCTATGCGCCCACTGCCGGCCGCATCCTGATCGGCGGTGCGGACGTGACCCAACTGCCGGCGCATCGCCGCGCGCGCCTCGGGCTGGTGCGCACCTTCCAGAACCTTCAGCTCATCCAGGGCGTGAGCGTGCTGGAGAACGTGATGCTGGGGATGGAGCGCCGCCGCGGCCTCCTTGCCGACGTGCTCGATTTTCTCGGAGGCAGGGGCCATGAGGCCCGCGAGCGGGCGGAGGCTGCCTCCATCCTCGCCTTCCTCGGCATCGGCACCCTTGCGGACATGAAGCCCAAGGACCTGTCCTACGGCCACCGCAAGCTGGTGGAGCTGGCCCGCGCCATCGCCCAGAAGCCCGCCATTCTGCTGCTGGACGAGCCGGTGGCGGGCGTGAACCCGCAGGAGGCGCGGGAGGTGGCGCGCATCGTCGGAAAGCTCCGGGACGCCGGCATCAGCGTGCTGCTGGTGGAGCACAACATGGAGTTCGTGATGGGCCTTGCCGATCGCGTCACCGTGCTCGACTTCGGCAACCGGATCGCCTGCGGCACGCCGGCTGAGGTGCAGAAGGACCCCAACGTCATTCGCGCCTATCTCGGCGCCGTGGAGGATGCGGCATGATCGAGGTCGATCACATCGATGTCGCCATCGGTCCGGTCGGGATCCTGCATGATGTCTCCCTGCGGCTGACGCAGGGGCGGCTGGTGACGGTGATCGGAGCCAACGGCGCGGGCAAGACCACGCTGTTGCGCACGCTCTCCAACATTGTCACCCCGCGCTCAGGGGCGATCCGCTTCGGCGGCAAGCCGACCGCCGGCATCAAGCCTCACCTTCTGGCGCGCGCGGGACTGGTGCATGTGCCTCAGGGGCGCCAGATCGTTCCCGGCCTGACGGTGCGCGACAATCTGGTGATCGGCGCCGACCGCGTGGCCGGTCTCGACGCCGACACCATTGCGCAGGGGCTGGAGCGGGAGTTCGCGCGCTTCCCCGTGCTGAAGGAGCGCCAGCACATCCTCGGCGGCAACCTCTCCGGCGGCGAGCAGCAAATGCTCGCGGTGAGCCGGGCGCTGATGATGCGGCCGAAGGTGCTGCTGCTGGACGAGCCGTCCCTCGGGCTCGCGCCGCAGGTGGTGACGACCATCCTCAAGGCGCTGCGGAGCCTTGCCGACGATGGCCTCGCCGTGCTGCTGGTGGAACAGCTCGCCCTGCTCGCGCTCGATACGGCAGACGAGGCCCATGTGCTGCAGCGCGGGCGCGTCGCCCTCAGCGGACCGGCCCACGACCTGCGCCGCGACCGGGCGGTGATCGAGAGCTATCTGGGATAGCTCCCGGTCGCCGCCTTTGCCGGTCACCGGACGCCGCCGCCGCGTCTCCGCCCTCGCCTGAGGGGAGCTTTCACGCGGACCGGGGCGCCTGGCTGTCGATGCGCATGAAGAATTGGGTGCGCGGGACGAAGATGCGCTGGAACGAGCCGTAATGCGCCGGGCTCGCCGAGCTGAAGATTTCCACCACCATGCCGATGGTCTTAGCTTCCACTCCGATCTTGGAGCAGATGTCGCGCGGCAGCGGCTCGATGCGGATGTCATACGTCATGCGCTGGACCGTCAGGTTCAGCTCACGGCGCAGATTGACGCCTTCCAGTGCCGTCCGCTTGTCCTTGCGCGCCTGGTCATAAACCCGCGCATCAATGATGAACTGGCTGTAGACGAGGAATTCGTGGCCGATGTCGACGATGCGGTCGATCTCGACCACTTCGTCTTCCACCCACTGCATGTGCATGTTCCAGGAGCCGCGGCTCCTGTGCCGGTGAATGCGGTCCACCTGGGGAAAGACGGGAAAGAAGTTCTCGCGCCGCTCGTCGCTGAACAGGAAGTGCCAGACCGTATCCACCTGACGCGGCTCGCGATTGACGAAGCTACCGGCCCGCCCCTGCTTGCGATCCACCGCCCCGTCCTGCACCAATTCGCGATAGGCCTTCTGCACCGTCCCGAGACTGAGTCCTGTGGCGAGCGCCAGATCCTTCTCCGGTGGCAGGCGGTCGCCAAGGCTCCAGTATCCCTCGCGAATTCCCGCCAGCACCGCGTCCCGCAGCTGGAGGTATTTGGGGGACTGGCCGGGGTCCTTCGGCGCAAAGCGGCGCCAGAAGTCGTGGCCCGCCGGGGACGCCGGAGCCTTGGTCACGGCATCTGCCTTGTCGTGCGTCGCACGCGGAACCCGAGGCTTTGTCATGGGAGATTCCGAACGCAGGTGAGAGGGCGGTGGTACTGACATTCCCCCAAGGAGGCAAGGCGTCGGCACCTGGCGTGTCCGGTGCCCGCCACGAGGGGTCAATCGCCGGGCAGATCGTGGACGTTGCTGAAGAAAACGTCCTTCCAGGAGGTCGGCAGGTTCTTCAGCAGGCCGGTCTTGTGCATGTATTGCGCGAAGACCATCACCTTCCGGGGCGTCGGCGAAAAGGTCATCATGTTCGGATCGTTTAGGATCGCCACGATCTCGGCCACCGACAGCTTCGAATTGTCGAACCGTTTGAACGCCTCCGCCGCCGCGGTCTTGTCGGCGGCGATGAGGCCCATCGCCTCGGTCAGCGCCGCATAGGTGGCGGCGTAGAGTTTGGGATTGGCCACCCGCCACTTGTCATTGGCATAGGCGGTAATCAGCGTGTTGGCGCCGCCGGTGACGTCATAGGAGCTGAGGATGGTGCGCACGTTCGGATTGGCGAGCTCCATCTGGATGAAGGGCACCGTCGTCACATGCGTCCTGGCGACGGCCCCGCCCGAGAGCAGCGCGGCGACCCCGTCGGGATGGGACATGGTGATGGCCAGCGTGTCGAACTTGTTGCGCTGGTCGAAGCCAAAGGCCTGGGCGGTGGCCATCTCCAGGATCAGCGCATGCTGCGTGCCCTTGCCGGCGGCCATGGCGATCCGGTCGGTGGGCTTGAAGTCCTTGATGGACGTGATCTCAGGATCGATGGTGTTGAAATAGATCGGGGAATCGCAGATCGCCATCATCCCCTTCACGGGCGCGAACTTCACCGTCTTGTCCCACAGATTGAGCATCACCGACGTGCCGGCCATGGCGATGTCGGCATTGCCGGAGATCAGCGCATCGGTGATGGCCGGGCCGCTGGTCAGCTGCGTGTAGATGACCTTGACATCAGGCACGCCGAGGGCTGCCGCATGCTTTTCGATCAGCTTGTTTTCCGCCGCGACGATCATGGGCAAATAGCACAGGCCGAGGCCGCTCACGATACGCACCTCGGCCGCCGCGACGGACTTGGCAACGGGCGGGGCGATGGTGGCGGCAAGAGCGACGGCCAATGCGGCCAGCCGGGCAAAATGTTTCATCTGGATCCCCTCATTGTCTGGAAGGTTCCGCGCCAGTTCGGCGTCTCGTTTGGTGATCGATGAAACGCGACGCCTGCAGGCGTCGCATTCCCATTTTCAACGCCTCAGAGCAGGCGGTCGTTCTGCGGTCCCTTGAGCGGGATTTCCATGAGATCCTCGCCGAAGAAGATGTTGCCGCCGTACACCCGAGAGATGTCGGCGACCACCCGCTCCCTGAGGCCGGGCCGGTCGAACTGTTCGGTGATGTGGGTGAGGACGAGGTTCTTCACCCGGGCGGCGCGCGCCAGCTCCGCAAGCTCCATGTGCCCCATGCAGCTGTGCGAGAAATCCGGGCTGTAATTGGTGCCCGAGAGGTAATGGCACATGTGCACCAGCACATCGCAATCCCGCGCCAGCACGTGCATGCTTTCCGCCGGCCCGCTGTCGCCGGAATAGACGAAGACGCCTTCGGGCGTCGTCAGGCGGAAGCCGAGGGTCACGAGGAAGGGCTGGAAGTGGTTCACCTGATCCGTCTCCAGCGTCCAGCCATCGCCCTTGATGACGTCGCCGGGCGAAAGCGTTGTGACCTCGGGGGCAGGGCGCGGCCGGGGCAGGGTGCCGCCGCGGGCCTTGAACAGATCGAGGCTCGAACCGTGCGACGTGCGCGCCACCAGATCCGCATTGTACACGCCGTCCAGCCCGAACAGGCGCTCGGTGATATCGGCGATAGGCGCCGGCCCGAACACCTTCAGCTCGGGAATGCGGTCGGCGCCCTGGTCCCAGCGCGTCAGGAGCAGGCGGCCATAGTCGCCGCAATGGTCATAGTGCAGGTGGGAGAAGAAGAGGTGGGTCACCTTGGTCGCGGGGATACCCAGCTCCAGCAGGCGATGATGGGCGCCGAAGCCGTGGTCCATGACGATCACGTCGTTTCCGGTCTCGATCACATAGCCGGAGGACATGCGGCGCAGGGACGGTGTGGGCGTGCCTGTGCCGAGAAGGCGAATACGCATGGGACTGCTCTTTTCCTTGGGTTGTATGTGCAGGGTGAGGTCAGCCGCGGCTCATGCCCCAGCGGCGGATGGTGCGGGCCTCGATGGTGCGGAAGATCAATCCTTCCACCAGCAGGCCGATGATGATGACGCAGGTGAGCCCGGCGAAGACCTGATCGGTCTCCAGCTGGTTGCGTTTCTCGAACAGGAACCAGCCGAGGCCACCGGAGCGCGAGGACACGCCGAACACCAGCTCCGCCGCGATCAGCGTGCGCCAGGCGAAGGCCCAGCCGATCTTCAATCCGGATAGGATCGAGGGGAAGGCGGCCGGGATCAGGATCAGCGCCACGTAGCGCACGCCGCGCAGGCCATAGTTCTGACCCGCCAGCCTCTGTGTTTCGGAGACGCCCAGAAAGCCCGTCAGCGTATTGAGGGCCACCGCCCAGAGCACGGAATGCACGATGACGAAGACGAGGCTCGGAATACCAAGTCCGAACCACAGCAGCGCCAGCGGCAGGAGGGCGATGGCGGGCAGCGGGTTGAACATGGCGGTCAGGGTGGCCAGAAGGTCGGCACCCAGCCGCGAGGAGACGGCGAAGGTGGTCAGCATGGCCGCAAGGGCGATGCCGATGGCATAGCCCGTCATGAGCACCTGGAGCGTGGCGCCGATGCGCTGGAGCAGGACGCCGTGGATGAGGCCGTCCCACAAGGCGCGCAGGGTATCCGTCAGCGTGGGGAACATCAGCGGGTTGGAGAGCCAGACGGCATAGACCTGCCAGGCCACCATCAGCGCCACGACGATGGCACCGCGCCGCACCCCCTCCATGTTCGCGAGGTGTTCCCAGAGCGAGAGCGGGCGCTCGATCTCGGCCGCATCGCTCACAGGCGGCGTGGTCCGCTCGAACTCGGGCCGGATCGGCGGAGACAGCCGGGTGACCGGCAAGGGGGTGATTTCAGCCATGATGCCCCTCGGCGAAAAGCATGGTGTTGATCTTCTGGGACAAGGCCATGAAATCGCTGCCGCCCTGATGGTCGTGCCCGTATTGGTGGGCGTTCAGTTCCGCCTTCACCTGGCCGGGATGGGGCGAGAGCACGAGGATGCGCGAGCCGACCACGATCGCCTCCTCGATGGAGTGGGTGACGAACAGGACGGTGAAGCGGGTGTCGTCCCACAGCTGCAGCAGTTCGTCCTGCATCTGGCGACGGGTCAGGGCGTCGAGGGCGGCGAAGGGCTCGTCCATCAGCAGGATGGCGGGCTCCATGGCCATGGCACGGGCGATGGCCACGCGCTGCTTCATGCCGCCTGACAGCATGTGCGGATAGGCATCCGCGAACTTGCCGAGCTTGACCTTGGTGATGCTGGCCATGGCCCGCGCACGGGCTTCGGCGCGGGGAAAGCGGCGGCTCACCAGGATGGGGAACATCACGTTCTCCAGCACGGTCTTCCAGGGCATCAGCTGGTCGAAGTCCTGGAATACCATCATGCGGTCGGGGCCGGCGCCGTCGATCATCTGGCCGTTCAGCCGCATGAAGCCCGCCACCGGTTTCAGGAAGCCGGCGACGCCTTTCAGCAGGGTGGACTTGCCACAGCCGGAAGGGCCGAGCAGCACGAAGCGGTCGGCCGGATAGACTTCGAAGCTCACGTCGCGGGTGGCCGTGACGAGCAGATCGCGGGTCTTGTACTGGAGCGTGACCCCGGACACCTCCAGCAATGGCCTCGTTTGTGAAAGCGGATACGTCTGGTCTTTCGGATGTATGGCGGCAGCGTTCATCGGCCCCCTCGTTGTTCCGGCTCTGGTTTCGCCTTCGACAGTGTCCGAACGGGACGCCGGCGCGGCGAATTGCATTTGTGATATGTAGTGAAAGATAAAACGCTATATAGTTTATTGTCAAGAGAGCCGTAGCGGCGCCCGAATGGCGCGGAACGGCCGCGGTGCCGGCGGATGTTTCCATTCGCCCGGGGCGTTACCGGGCGTGGAAGCCGCGTCCGCAGGCCATCCGTTCTCGGAGGCCGAGGTGCGCAGCCGGGCGGAATTCGGGCGTGTGGGGATCACGTCGACTCCCGCGTCGCCGTGCCGGCAGAAGGCGGGCCATGTCCTCAATGTCGAGCGGCTTGATGGACCTCGGCCTTGTCGCGGCCGTTGATCGTCTCGGCGCAAGCAATGCCATCGCTGTCACCGACGCTGCCGCCGGCGGGCGTGATGCCCGCCTTCGCAAGGCGCTGGGTGTCGGGGGGCTCAGCTGTTGCGAGCGGTGGTTGCCATGACGCATCGGGCCGCCGCGATGAGCGGGGCGGTTCGCGCCGGTGCATCCCGACGACGATGGCGGGAAAAGCGGCGGGCTGGAACCAGCACTGATACCGCGCCGGCCACGCCGGCCGCTTGTTTGCTCGCGGACCGGACTACGCGTCCTTGAGGGCCCCGGTGGCGTCCGCCGGAAGCCCGCTGAGCCGGCGCAGCGGGATGACCTTCGGGGCATCCACGCCCGCGAGCGCGCCGAGGTCGAGGCGCGTGTAGTTCATGCCGGCGTAGTCGCGTACGAAGAACAGCCGCCGGCCGAGGTCCGAAAGGCTGGTCCAGCAGGTAAATTCCGTGGCGTAGGGGTGGGCCCCATCTTCCTGGAGGCCGGCCACCTCCATATGGCCGCCGCCGGAAGAATCGATCGAGACCCCACGAGGCCGATCGAAATTGTTCATCATGTGGGCGAGCGCGCAGACCGCCGCATCGGGCGTGTCGGCCTTCTCGGCGAACTGGGCATAATAGACGGCCCGCACGAAGCGCCCGACCGAGGTGCTCGACGAGGGGAGACCGGCCGTGGCGATGCCGGAATCCGGCTGGTGCGCCTCGTAGCCGCCGAAGGTGGCGGCCGAGCGATCGACGTTGCTGAGGAAGGTGTAGTTGTCGAGATTGGTCAGGTGCCAGTCGAAGCGGGGGCCGTTCGTCATCACCCCGACGGGGTTGTCGTAAAGCTGCATCTCGCCCTTGTGGAACTCGATCACGAGCGAGGCGCCCGAAGCATCGTTCACCACATAATGGAAGGGCGAGACCGCCCCCTGCAGAATGGACAGGGCCTCCAGGACGACCGGCTGCGTGCCGAGCGCCGCCTTCACCTCCGCCACGCACGCGAACCGGCCCAGCACCCAGCTGCCGAGGTCGGAGGCGGCGAGCACGGCACGCGTCATCTCCACCGCCTGCCCCCGGCCCGCGGCGGACGGGTAGGACAGCACGCTGAAGGTGACGCCCTTGTCGTTCAACCCCTCGATGACCTTCAGGTCCGCGATGCCGAGCGGCGCCTCCGGCGTCGGCAACCGCCAGGGCATGGTGATGGCAAGAAAGGCGTGATCGAGCGTATAGGCGAGAGACGGATGGCCGGAGACCTCCGAGCTCACCGAAAAGCCGGCCGGGAAGTAGGCCAGCTCGTACGGCAGGTCGACGGTCAGCTCGAGCGTGCGGCCGAGGTATTTCCGACCGGCTGAGTCGCTGTAGACGAGCGCTGTGCACATGCCGGCGTTTCCCCCGAAGCTGAAGCCTCGCACCGTGCGGGGCACGACATTTGGTGGCATATTTCGTGCCGCGCGCAAAGGCCGCGTACAACCGCGCTTCGCAGTCTTTGCCGTTTGATTTACCGTTAACCGTTTGTTAAGATTTGAAGATGGGACGACGCACGGGAATACCGCCTCGAGGCGACCTCCATCCCTGTGCGGGTTCAGTGGCGGAGGATCGTCCCGAGTGTCCCATCGATTGATCCGCGATATCGGCAGGGGCATCGGCGGCATGAAAAGCCTCCCCGTCACCGTCGTCATGGCCATGGCGCTCGGCGGCTGCGTGCCGGCTGGCGCGCCGTCCATTCCCTTTTTCGGCGCCTACTTTCCGTCCTGGCTGCTGTGCGCCGTCATCGGAATCCTCGGGGCGCTGCTGGTGCGGGTGGTGCTGGTCCGCCTGGGCATCGACGACGTCATTCCGGCGCGTCTTGCCGTCTATGTCTGCGTGGCGGCGGGCATCGGCTTCCTGGTCTCGATTGTCAGCTTCGGGCGGTAGGTTGTGGAAGAGTCGGAGCAGGCCCATCCCCGGCGCGCGGTCGGTGTCGTCGTCAGCCTCGTCGCGGTGGCGGCTGCCGTGGTGTTCGGCTGGCGCTATGTCCGCAACGCCGAACTCAATCCCCTCTCCCAGGACGCGGTCGTCACCGCCGATACAGTCAACGTCGCGCCCGCCGTTCCGGGGCGCATCGCGCGGATCGAGGCGAAGGACAATGGCAGCGTAGGCAAGGACGCGCTCCTGTTCGCGCTCGATGCCACCTCCTACAAGCTGCAGGCCGAGCAGGCTGCCGCGGACCTCAGGATCGCCGAGGCGGCGCTGGCGGACCGGGAGCGCGCCGTATCGGCCGCGCGCTCCAACGCCGTGATCGCGCAGGAGCAGGTGGCACGCGCCCGCTCCAACCTGGACCTCGCCAGCCAGACCCTCTCGCGGCTGGAGGCGCTCAGGCCCAAGGGCTATGTGAGCGCCCAGCAGGTGGACGACGCCGCCACCGCCAAGCGAGACGCCGAAATCTCCCTCCGGCAGGCCCTGCACCAGCAGGCGGCGGCCGACGCCCTGGTGAGCGACGCGGCCGCCGCCGCGGCCCTGGTGGACGCGCGACGGGCGGCGCTGGGGCTGGCGCAGAGGGCGCTCGCCGATACCGAGGTCCGCGCACCGTTCGACGGCAAGGTGGTGGGCCTCGCCGTATCGCCGGGCGAGTTCGTCATCTCCGGCCAGTCGATCTTCACCCTCATCAACACCGGGGCATGGTACGTCTCCGCCGCCTTCCTCGAAACCGAGCTGCCACGGATCGCCCCCGGCGATTGCGCCACCGTCTATGCGCTGGCGGACCGCGACCGGCCCATCAGCGGCCGGGTGGAGGGGATTGGCTGGGGTGTCGCGTCGGAGGAGCTCATCAAGCTGCCGCGGACCATGCCCATCGTGCCGAAGTCGCTGGACTGGGTGCGTGTCGCCCAGCGTTTCCCGGTGCGCATCCGCCTCATTGATCCGCCCGAAGGCCTCATGCGCATCGGAGCCTCCGCCACAGCGACGGTGCATCATGGCAGCCGCTGCTGACCGGCCGTGGCCGGCCATGGCGCGCCAGGCGTGGCGCGACCTGCTGCCCTTTCCGGGCCGCTTCGGACTGGCATGGCGCGTGGCGCTGCTGTGTGCGCTCGTGGCTGCCGTGGCGATGCTCTACAAGGTGCCGGAAGCCGCCATCGGCTGCTATCTCGTGATCTTTATCGCGCGGCCCGACGGAGCGGAGTGCGTCGGGCAGGGCATCGGCCTCATCATTCTCGCTGGCGTCGTCGTGCTCGCCATGGCCCCCCTGATCGCGGCGACGGCTGACAATCCGATGCTGCGCATCGCGATCCTGGCGCTCCTCTCCTTCGTCTTCGTGTTCCTCGGCGCGGCCTCGCAGCTGGGCGAGATCGGCTCCATTATCGGCCTCGTCATCGCCTTCGTGCTGACCCTTGTGGACCAGCTTCCGGCGGGCGAGATCGCGACGCGCGGCCTGCTCTATGCCTGGCAGATGGCAGCCATGCCGATGGCGCTGATGATCGTCTTCAACATCGTGCTCGGCACCCCACCCCACCGCCTGCTGCGCCGGACGGTGGCCGAACGCCTGGCGGCGGCCGCCGATGCCCTGGCGCTGTCGCCGGCCGCCGCACCGGGACGGCTCGCGGCGCCCCTCGCCGAAGGCATAAGCGCCGACGGCCAGAAAGTGATGCTGGCCCGCCTGTTCCACACCGCTCCCTCCGCCGAGGTGACGTGGTTGTCGGGGGCCGCGCGCACCAGCTACCAGCTGCTGCTCGCCGTCGCCGCCCTGCCGGCCGGGATGACGGAAGAGACGCGCGCCCAGCTCGCCGATCACTGCCGCAAGGCCGCCGGGCACGTCAGCGCGGGCCGGCGACCCGAGGCGCCGCAGACGGATGCCGCGCCCGAGAGCGAGACCCCGGTGGACCCGACGCCGGGGTCCGCCGCCCAAGCCGCCGTCACCGCGGCGCTCGCCGGCCTCGCCCGGGCGGACGGCGGCACCCGTGCGGTGGCACCCAAGCCCCCCTTCCTCGCGGTCGACGCCTTCACCAATCCCGACTACCAGCGCTATGCCCTGAAGACGACGGCGGCGGCGATCATCTGCTACCTGACCTATTCGCTGATCGGCTGGCAGGGCATCCACACCGCGATGATCACCTGCTACGTGGCGGCCCTCGGAACGACGGCGGAGACTGTCCACAAGCTGGCGCTGCGCATTTCCGGATGCCTCCTGGGCGCCGGGCTGGGCTTCTTCTCCATCCTGTTCGTCATCCCCCACCTGGAATCGGTGGGTGGGCTGATGGTGCTGGTTTTCCTCGGCATCCTCCCGGCGGCTTGGATCTCGTCGGGCAACGAGCGCATCTCATACGCCGGCGTGCAGGTCGGGCTCGCCTTCCTGCTGACCATCCTCAACGGGTTCGCACCGAGCCTCGACATGTCGGCGGGGCGCGATCGCATCGTCGGCATCCTGCTCGGCAATCTCGTGGTCTATCTCATCTTCACCGGCATCTGGCCGAAGAGCGCCGTCCTCGACGTCCGGGCTCGGCTGTCGCGGGCTCTCGACGCGCTCGCGCGGCTCGCGGCACGGGAGCCTGGGGAGCGCGCGCAGGCGGTGGACGACGCGTCTCTCGTGGAGACCGAGGCGGAGAAGGCGCGGCAGCAACTGCTGCTGCTGCCGTTCGAGCCGGCGTGGCTGCGCCCGGCGCGGGTAAGGATCGCGCGTCTCGACGCACTGATCGCGGACGTGCGCGCGGCGCTGCCGGTTCTCCTCTTCGCCGGAGCGTCCTCGCCGGAGATCTCGGCGCACTTCGCCCGCGCCGCGGAAGAGGTCGCCCGGGGCAGCGGCGGGGACCTGCCCGACAGGAGCGAGGCAGAGGGCGATCCCGGCGTGCTCGCGGTGCTTGTGCGTCGCATCGAACGGCTGGCGGCAGGGTGACGGAATGATGCGTCAGCCACCTCGCCCACAGCCAACGGTCCTCAAGGATATCGCGCGCCACGCGCTCCTGATGCTGGCGTGCATGCTGCTGGCGGCCTGCGCCCTCAACGCGCTCGACAGCGCGCCGGCCGATCCCGCGCAGCCCTGGACACCCAGGCAAGCCGAGGCGCCGGCTTCCGCGCCCGCGGCGGACGATAGGGCCGCGGCCACGGGCACGGGAGCGACTTCGGCATCCACAACACCGGCGCCGAATTTCGCCGTGCCCCCCGAGCCCGCCGCAGCGCTGCTGAAGCCGACGCCCGATATCTCGCCGGGCAGGACCTACGGCCTCGCCGAGCTGATCGATCTCGCCCAGAGCCAGAACGCCGCCACCCGCATCGCCTGGCAGCAGGCCCGGCAGGCGGCGCTGGCGGCGGGCATGGTGGAGGCGACCTATGTGCCGCTCATCACCGCCAACGTGATCGGCGGCTACCAGAGCTTCACCAATCCGCTGCCCCTCACCATAGGTAATGTCAATCAGGTGCAGAGCTCGGTTTCCGGGCTTTCGCCGCAGGTGGCGCTTCAGTGGCTCGTCTTCGACTTCGGCCAGCGCAGCGCGCTGCACCAGACGGCGAAGGAAAATTCCAACGCCGCCAACGTGCTGTTCAACGGCGTCCATCAGAAGATCATCTACGATGTCACGCGCAGCTATTTCCTCTACGGCGCCGCGCGCAGCCGGGTCGACGCCGCCACCCAGACCCTCGCCAACAGCCGCGACATTCTCGATGCGGCGGAGGCGCGGCTGAAGAACGGCATCGGGAACACGGTGGAGGTGGCGCAGGCGCGCCAGCAGATGGCGCAGTCGCGCTTTGCCCTCGTGCAGGCCGAGGGTGGCGAGCGCGATGCCTATCAGGTGCTGCTCGGCGCCGTGGGGGTGAGCCCGGTCACGCAGATCCGGGTGCGGCCGGCGACTGGGCGCAGCCTGCCCGAGAGCATCGGGACGCCGACGGAGAAAATGATCGAGGCCGCCCTTGCCCGCCGGCCGGACGTGCTCGCCTCCTTCTCAGCGATGAAGGCGAGCCAGTCGGGCATCGCCGCAGCGCAGGCGGAATTCCTGCCCAAGGTTTATCTCAGCGCCGTGGCCGCCACCGGCAATACCAGCCTGTCGGCGTCCGGGTTGCCGAACATCGGGCAGATCTCCTCGGCGTCGGGCGTGATGGTCGGGGCGACCGTGCCCATCTTCGACGGCGGGCTCAGGGCGGCGCAGGTGCAGAATGCGCAGTCCCTCGCCGCGGCGACCGAAGCGGGCTTCGAGAAGGTGCGGGACACGGCCGCCCGCGAGATCGTCGCCAGCGCCAATACGCTGCGCTCGGCGCTCGCCTCCTACCGCGCGGCAAGCGCCCTCGCGGACGCCGCAGCCGTCACCTACGACGCGGCGCTCTCCGCCTACAAGGCGGGGGTGGGCAACATCTCGGTGGCCACGGCTGCGGACAGCGGTCTTCTCGTTGCCCGCCAGGCCCGCTCGGATGCCCACGCCGCCTCTCTGGCCGCGGCGGCCAACCTCGCCTTCGTCCTCGGCGCCATGACCTCGCGCGATGTTCCCATGGGATTGGTGGCGCGGTAACACCGCTCTGCCCCGATTGCGCCGTGAGATCCGGGGCCTGGACGAGCGGCGACATGCGCGCCTCCGCTCGCCACACCTGAGCGCGGGCGTTGTAGGGGCGTTCTCAGGCGGTTCCGCTGCGCCGAGGACGAGCGCGGGTGGCGAGCACGTTGCGGATGGCGAAGCTGGAATGGATGCGCAGCACGCCCGGCAGCGTGGAGAGAATATCCGTATGCACCCGCTCGAAATCCCCGGCGGTCTCCACTTCGACCCGCAGGCGATAATCGGCGCCTCCGGTCATCAGGTAACACTCCCGGATCTCCGGATATTTGCGGACGGCGCTCTCGAACCGGCGCAGGAAGTCTTCCGTCTGCCGTTCGAGGGTAATGTCCACCATCACCGACATGCCGGCGTCCGGGGAGGTGCGGTCGACGATGGCCGTGTAGCCCTTGATGGCGCCACTGGTTTCCAGAAGACGGATGCGTCGCAGGCAGGAGGACGGCGAGAGGCCGACCTCCGCCGCAAGGTCCGTGGTGCTGATGCGCGCGTTCAGCAGCAGCTGGCGGATGATGGCATGGTCGATGGCGTCCAGACTGCGCATGCGTGATTCTTCGAATTCATGCCAAAATGTTGCGTCGATACGATCATATCGCAGCTATCGCGCACATAAAGCCCGGATTGTGCGCAGTCCTTGCGCTAGCCTTGTTGCAGGTCGCTAGAGGGCGGACGATGCACGGCACAATTCCACATTTCGACACGAGCGCAGCCGCTGGTGGCGTGCTGACCATCGATTGCCGAGCGCTGGCGGACAACTACCGCCGGCTGCGTACGCAGGTGGCGCCCGCGCGGGCCGCGGCGGTGGTGAAGGCGAATGCCTATGGTCTCGGTGCGCTCGATGTGGTCCCCGAGCTGATCGCCGCCGGCTGCCGGGATTTCTTCGTCGCCCATCTGGGTGAAGCGCTGGAGCTGCTGCCCGCGGTGCGCGGTGAGCATGGCGCGCGAGGCTTCGCCCAGCCCCGGCTTTACGTGCTGAACGGCCTCATGCCCGGTTCCGAGGGGGCGTGCGCGGCGGCGGGCATCGTTCCGGTCATCAACAGCCTGGACCAGTTGGCGCGCTGGGCGCGGACAGCGGCGGCACGGGGCGAAAAGCTGTCCGCCGTGCTGCAGTTCGACAGCGGCATGTCCCGCCTCGGCATGGCGCCCGAGGAGGCTGGTGTCATTGTCCGCGAAGGTCTCGCGGAGGGCCTCGACATCCTTGCCATCATGAGCCATCTCGCCAGCGCGGACGAGCCGCACAATCCGCAGAACGACGACCAGCTGCGGGTCCTGCGGACCATCGCGGCGGCGTTTCCCGATGCGCTGGTGTCCTTCGCCAATTCCGGCGGCGTATTCCTCGGCGCGGACTATCACGGTGCGCTGGCGCGGCCGGGCATCGCGCTCTATGGCGGGGCGCCCACGGCGGCCGGCAAGAATCCCATGCGCCCGGTGGTACGGCTCGATGTTCGGGTGATCCAGACCCGGACCGTGCCGGCCGGTGCACGCATCGGCTATGGCGGCGCCTTCGTGGCACCGTCCGCCATGCGCCTTGCCACCCTCGCGGTGGGCTATGCGGACGGCCTGCCGCGCTGCCTCGGCAACCGGGGCGCGGCGTGGTTCGAGGGAATGCGCCTGCCCATGGTCGGCCGCGTTTCCATGGACAGCCTCATCGTCGATGCGACCGCCTTGCCGGAAGGCGCGCTGGCCGAGGGCGCGCTGGTAGAGCTGATCGGCCCCCATCAGAGCCTTGAGGATCTCGCCGCCGCCGCAGGCACCATCTCCTACGAGCTGCTCACCCAGCTCGGCCGCCGCTATCACCGCCGCTATCGCTGACGGCGCGCCAACACATCGCAAAGAGAACTCACATGAACATCGTCGTGCTCGGAGCCGGCGTCATCGGCATCACCTCCGCCTATTATCTCGCGAAGGCCGGCCATTCGGTCACGGTCATCGACCGCCAGCCCGGACCGGCGCTGGAGACGAGCTTCGCCAATGCCGGCGAGGTCTCGCCGGGCTATTCCTCGCCCTGGGCCGCGCCCGGCGTGCCGGTGAAGGCGATGAAGTGGCTGTTCATGAAGCACGCGCCGCTGATCCTGCATCCCACCGCCGATGCCGCCACCTGGCGCTGGATGCTGGCCCTGCTCCGCAACTGCACCGCCGAACGCTACAAGGTGAACAAGGGCCGCATGGTGCGCCTCGCGGAATACAGCCGCGATCGCCTCGCCGACCTGCGGGCCGAGACCGGCATCCGCTATGACGAGCGCATGCAGGGCACTCTGCAGGTGTTCCGCACGCAAAAGCAGATCGATGCCATCGCCAAGGACATCGAGGTGCTGCGTGCCGACGGCGTGCCGTTCGAGGTGCTGGACCGTGCCGGCTGCATCGCCGCCGAGCCGGGGCTGGGTGAGGCGGCGGAGCGCATCGTCGGCGGCCTGCGCCTGCCGGGCGACGAGACCGGCGACTGCTTCAAGTTCACCGAGGCGCTGGCGGACCTCTGCCGAGGGCTCGGCGTCACGTTCCGCTTCGGCGTGGACATCCGCGGGCTGAAGCGCACGTCCGGCAAGGTGACGGCGGTCGAGACCGGAACGGGTGACGTTGCCGGCGATCTCTTCATCGCCGCGCTGGGCAGCTATACGCCGGCGCTGCTGGCGCCGCTCGGGCTCCGGCTGCCCATCTATCCCGTGAAGGGCTATTCCATCACCATGCCGGTCGTGGACGAGGCCCGCGCGCCCATCTCCACCGTGATGGACGAGACCTTCAAGGTGGCCATCACCCGCCTCGGCTCCCGCATCCGCGTGGGCGGCATGGCGGAGATCGCCGGCTTCAACCGCGACCTTCACGACGCGCGCCGCGGCACCCTGCTGCATTCGGTAGGCGACCTGTTCGCCGGGGCCGCGGATACGCGGGAGGTCAATTTCTGGACCGGCCTGCGGCCCATGACGCCGGATGGCACGCCGATCATCGGTGCCACCTCCTGCTCGAACCTTTACATCAATGCGGGGCATGGCACGCTGGGCTGGACCATGGCGTGCGGCTCGGGCGCGGTGCTGGCGGATCTCATCGACGGCCGCCGCCCCGCCATCGAGGCCGGCGACCTCGCCCTCTCCCGCTACGCCTGAACGGGGGGCGCGAGCCCCCTGTCGCCGCACCTGCCGGAGCGCCTCCGGGCCGGCTCCGCCCGGATGGGGTGGTACGCATGCAGAGTTGGTGGCATGGCCGGACCTGCTGCCTTACTGGTGGGCCGCCCCCTGATGATGGCCCAGATAGGCGCTCACCAGCTTCTCGTCGGCCATAAAGCGGGGCCAATCGCCTTCGCCGATCTCGTGGGCGACCCGCCCGGTCGCCATCACATAGGCCCGGCTGGTTGCGCTCGACGCGATGGCGATGTTCTGCTCCACCAGAATGATGCTCATGCCGTCGGCGCGTAGCCGGCCGAGAACATCCAGGATGTCCTTGACCACCTTCGGGGCAAGGCCGGTGGAGGGCTCGTCCATCAACATGATGTCCGGCTGGAGGAGAAGCGCGCGGCCGATGGCGACCTGCTGTTGCTGGCCTCCGCTGAGCAGGTCGCATCGCACGTACAGCTTTTCGCCCACCGCAGGGAAAAGATCGACGATCCGCTCCAGGGTGAACACGCGCCGGCGTCCCCGGCCTGCCCGCTCGGCCAGGGCCAGATTTTCCCGCACCGTCAGCTCGCCGAAGAGGTTCCGGTTCTCAAGCACCACGGCGAGACCGAACCCACTGCGCAGATGCGGCGGGATACGGGTGATGTCCTTGCCGCCCAGGCGGATCTCGCCGTCCCGCGCGGGCAGGAGACCCGCCAGCGTGCGCACCAGCGTTGTCTTGCCGGCACCGTTGGCCCCCACGAGACCGACCACTTCTCCCTTGCCGATGCCGAGATCGATCCCTTTGAGGATTGTCAGCGCGCCGTAGCCGGCGCAGAGGCCCTTCACGCTCAACATCTCACACCCCCAGATAGGCTTCGCGCACGGCCGTATCCTCCTGGACGACCGCCATGGTGCCCGAGGCGATGATCCGCCCGAAATTCAGCACGTGGATGGCTTGCGCCACGCCCATCAGTTCCATGTCGTGCGAGACGAGCAGGATGGCGATCCCCTCGTCCGCAAGGAGCCTCAGCTTCGCGATGAGCACCTCGATCTCGGTGGTGGTGAGGCCCGAGGAGGGCTCGTCCAGCATCAGGAGGCGCGGCCGGCCCTGATAGGCCCGCGCCAGTTCCAGCAGACGGCGCTGGCCGGCGGTCAGCAGCGGCGAGGGCCGGTCGAAGACGGCGCCAAGATCGAAACGCTGCGCGGTCTCGTAAGCCTGCGCGCGCATGTCCGACATCTCGCGCCGCACCGAGGGGAGGCCGGCAAGGCCGGCGAAGAAACCCGAACGGCCGGACTTGAAAGCGCCCACCATCACATTCTCAGCGACGGTCAGTCGCTCGAATATCTTCGGCGTCTGGAAGGTGCGCACCAGGCCGTCGAGGCTTCGCCGGCGCACGCTCTCGGCGCGGATGTCCCGACCGTCGAACAGCACCGCGCCCGAGGTGGGCGTGAGGAAGCCGGAGATGATGTTGAACAAGGTCGTCTTGCCGGAGCCGTTGGGGCCCATCAGTCCCGTAATGCCCACGGGCGGAGCCGTAAAGCTCACGTCGTGAAGCACCTGGAAGCCGCCGAAGCGGTGGGCGATGGCCTTCAGCTCCAGCAGCGGAGCTTCGGACGCGTCGGTTGCGACGGGGGAAGCAGATTTCATGGCGGATTTCATCGTGCGGTCTCCCCCCGGGCGGCTTCGGACCGGCGCTTCACGAACCGGACCAGGCTCCGGCCCACGCCCCACAGGCCGTCCGGGAAGAACACCACGGACGCGACGAGTGCGAGCCCGAAGAGAACGCGGTGGATATCACCGAGCGCGCTCAGAGCCTCCGGCACGAGGCCGATGAAAAGCGCGCCGACGATGACGCCGGCCGGGACCGACGCGCCGCCAATGACGGGGACGAGCAGGAACATGATGGACTTGTCCACGCCGAAGCTGTCCACGTTCACGAACCCCACATAATGGGCGAACAGGCTGCCCGACAGCGCGCCGAGCCCGCTCGACAGCATGAAGATCCAGAGCTTCAGCTGAGCATTGTCGATGGCCATCACCATGGCCGCGTCCGGAGCGTCGCGCATGGCCTGCAGGGCGAGGCCAATGCGGCTGCCCATCAGATTGTGCATGGCGAAGATGATGGCGAAGGCGATGGGCCAGACGAGGTAGTAGAACTTCTCCGGCGTATCGAAGACGAAGCCGCCGATCGCCAGCTTCGGCACGCCAGGCACACCGAGCGTGCCGCCGGTGATGAAGTCCGCCTCGAAATAGATGTTGGTGCAGATGATGCCGAGCGCGAGGGTCGCCAGCGCCAGGAAATACCCCGACAGCCGCAGGATCGGCCGGCCGATGAGCGCGGCGATGGCCATCGAAAGCACGATGCCGATGGCGATCCCCGCCGGCGCCGGCCAGCCCAGCCGCGCCGAGCAATAGGCGCTGGCGTAGCCGCCAATGCCATAGAATGCCGCCTGGCCGAGATTGACGATCCCGCCCTGCCCGAGGAGAAAGCCGACGCCGGCGCCGGCGATGGCATAGAGCCCGCAGAACACTAGGAGGTCCACAGCGTGGCGCTCCAGAAGCAGCGGCAGGATGAGGTACAGGCCGACTGCGAGCGCGAAGACGGACATGGCAGCCGCCGACGGGCGAGAGGTCCGCAACCGTTGCGCAGGCACTTCGCCGGCAATGACAGGCGGAGCCAGAGAGGTCTTGTTCGGCAGCATGGCTCAGCCTCCCTTGCGGCCGGCGCGGCCGAGGATTCCATCCGGAACGAAGATCATGATGACGATGAGCAAGGTGAGGGCGACCGCATCCTTCATCCCGGATGAGACGAAGACGATGGACATCGCCTCGAGGATGCCGATGACGAGCCCCCCCACCAGCGCCCCGAGCGGATTGGAAAGGCCGCCCAAGATGGCCGCCGCAAAGCCCTTCAGCGTGAGCAGCGGCCCCATCTGGTAGCCAACGCCGATGAGCGGGGCGATGAGGAGGCCCGCCAGCGCCGCCAGCAGGCCGCCCAGCGCGAAGGTGGCGGTGCGCATGGCACGGACATTGATGCCGGTGGTGGCAGCGCCGTCGGGATCGATGGAGGCCGCCATCATGGAGAGCCCCAGGTGGGTGTGCCGGTAGAACAGGCGCAGCGCCAGGATCAGCGCCGCGGAGATGGCGATCACCCAGAGGGCATGTTCACGGATGATGGCGCCGAAGACTTCGTACACCTCGTCTCCCAGCGGAGGCAAAAGGTGCTCCTCCCGTCCGAACAGATAGAGCACCCCGGCCGAGAAGGTGAAGCCGAGGCCCACCGTGAGCAGGAGGAAGGATTCCTCCCGCGCCCGCCGCGCGAACAGGGCGCGGATCGGGCCGAGCTCGACGAGGATGGCGATGGCCATCCCCGTGAGCGCGCCGGCAACGACGGCCAGCCAGAGCGAAAGGCCCCATATGTCAGCCGCAAACACGGCCGTGGCTGCGCCGACCACGGCGAGCTCGCCCTGCATGGCGTTGATGACGTGGCTACCCTTGAAGATGACGGCGATGCCGAGCCCCACAAGGGCATAGACGAAGCCGTTGGTGACGCCGGCGAGCAGCGCCTGGGTGAAGAGCATCAAGGCCAAGGGATGTCCCCCTCTTTGGGTTCAGGAACCGGCCTTGAAAGGCAGGCGGACAAACTTGCCTTTGTCGAGCTTCGAGAAGACGTAACTTTTGAGCATGAGCCCGGTCATGTCCTCTTGGGAGAAATCGAACCGGGCCATGGCGCCGTCGAAGGGCCCGCGGATCGCCTCGCAGAGGGCGCCAGGCTGGGCCTCCGGCCCGACCTTGACGAGCCCGGCCGCCACCGCATTGAAGGCATCCCAGGCGCTCGCCTCCATGGTCTTGGGCAGCACCCCGTATTCCTTGCGGAAGGCATCCACGAACGCGGTCTGGCTGGGCAGAGGATCCTCGGCAACGAGGAATTCGGCGAAGACGATGTTGTCCGCCGCATCGCCCATGGCCTTCACATACTCATAGGTGGCGGTGCCGAGAGCCGAGAGGAGCGGCGCGGTGAGGCGGATCTGGCGGGCATTGCGGAAGGGCGTCGCCGAATTGCCGATGACGGCGACGGCGTCGGGAGCTGCGGCCTTCACCTTGGCGGCCTGCGTCGTGGCGTCGGTGGCGCCCACTTCCCACTTTTCCACCGCCACGATCTCCACCGGATAATCGGGGCTCACCTCACGGATCTTCGTCATCACGATGTTGCCGTAGGCGGAATCATGCAGGACGCCGAGTTTCTTCGCGCCCAGCGCCTTGGTCGCGACCTCGAGCAGTGCGCGGGCGTTGAGGTCCTGCGACGGCAGCATGTGGAACACGCAGCGCCGGGTCTTCTCCATGGGAACGCCAAGGCCGGTGAAGGCCATGACGGGGATCTTGGCCGGGTCGGCGACACCGCCCACGGCGAGGGTGGAGGCTGTCAGCGTCGGGCCGATGATGGCCTGCACCTTCTGCGAGAAGATCAGGTTGTTCGCTTTTGTGACCGCGACGTCCGGGCTCGATCCATCGTCCTCCACGATGAGCTGGACCGGTCGGCCGTCGATGCCGCCCTTTTCGTTCACCAGCTTCACAGCCAGTTGCAGCCCGTTGCGCTGCGGGATGCCGGCCCCTGCGCCGGGCCCGGTGGTCGACAGGATGGCGCCGATGCGGATCGGTTCCGCGGCATCAACTGGCTTCCCCGTACCCGCAAGAGCGAGGACGAGCGCGGGCACGGCCAGGAGCGCCCGGCGCGACACTGATTGCGTCATGTTCTTCCTCCCAGATTTTATGATTGTTCGACACTTCAGAAACCGACGCGGTCACCTCCCTTGAGGGCGAGCATCAACCGCGCATCGCTTGGCGTTGCGATCTCGTGGCCGAGCTCTTCCAAGATCTTGCGGACTTTCCTCACTTGCTCGGCATTGTTTGCAGCGAGCCGTCCGCGGCCGATGAAAAGGCTGTCCTCCAGCCCCACCCGCACATTTCCCCCCAGCATGACCGCCTGGGTCGCGACCGGAATCTGGTGTCGCCCTGCAGCAAGCACCGACCAGACATAGTCCGCGCCGAACAGGCGGTCTGCGGTGCGCTTCATGAACAGGACGTTGTCCATTTCGGGACCGATGCCGCCGAGGATGCCGAATATCGTCTGGACAAAGAACGGGGGTTTGACGAGCCCCCGGTCCACAAAGTGGGCGAGGTTGTAGAGGTGGCCAACATCGTAGCATTCGTGCTCGAACCGCGTGCCGTGCTCCTCGCCCAGGAGCTTTAGGATCCGCTCGATGTCGCGGAAGGTGTTGCGGAAGATGAAGTCATCGGTGCTCCGAAGGTAGGGCTCTTCCCAATCGAACCGCCAGTCCTTGTAGCGGTCCGCCAACGGGTAGATGCCGAAGTTCATGGAGCCCATGTTGAGCGAGCACATTTCCGGGCGCGCCGCCAGCGGGGCGGCGAGGCGGTCCTCCACGCTCATATTCAGGCTGCCGCCAGTGGTGATGTTCAGCACCGCATCGGTCGCTTGCTTGATGACCGGCAGGAACTGCATGAAGACCTTCGGGTCCGGTGTCGGGCGGCCGTCTCGCGGGTCCCGGGCGTGCAGGTGGAGGATGGCCGCGCCGGCCTCCGCGGCGGCGATGGACTCGGCCGCAATGTCCTCCGGCGTGAACGGCAGGGCGGGCGACATGCTGGGGGTGTGGATTCCCCCGGTGATGGCGCAGGTGATGATGACCTTGTTGGCCCGTTTCACGCTTCTTCTCCTTGACCGGGCTCTCCTTGGCCGAACTTGCGCACCGCGTCCTTCAGATGGTGAACGAGCGCAGCGCGCAGCTGATCGGCATCCCCCGTCCCCCAGCGACGAAAACCTTCTCCGGACTTCATGCCGAGCCGGCCTCGCGCGACGAGATCGCGCAGATAGGCCGAGGGCGCAGCTTGGCGGTTGAGGGCGGGCAATATGGTCTCATGGATGGCGAGGGTCAGGTCGGTGCCGACGAGGTCCGCATTCTCCAGCGGCCCAAGGACTGCGAGGCGCAGCCCGAAGCTGGCCTTGACCACCGTATCCACCGTCTCGGCATCGCAGATGCCCTCTTCCACGAGGGAGATGGCCTCCCGCCACAGCGCGTGCTGCAGCCGGTTCCCGACGAAGCCCGCCACGTCGCGCCGCACATGGACCGGCTTTTTTCCCGCTGCTGCGAGGATGTCCATGGTGCGCGCAACGACATCCGGCGCCGTCCGGTCGGTCCCGATCACCTCGACCAGCGGGACCAAATAAGGCGGGTTCCACCAATGGGTGCCGAGCGTCCGCTCCGGCCGGGCGAGGCCGGCCATGATGCTGCCGATGGGGATGACGGAGGTGTTGGTGGCGAGAATGGCCTCGGCCGGGGCGCAGGCCTCGATCTCGGTGAACAGGGCGCGCTTGGCGTCGAGGTTCTCGGTCGCGGCCTCGATGACGAGGTCAGCGCCGGCAACGGCGTCCGCGAGCTTCTGGCAAGGCAGAACCCGCTGCGCGGCGGCAGGGTCCTGCCCCAGTGCGGAGAGGTTGGCACCGATGCGCGCGCGCAGGGACGCCAGCGCCTCGGGCATCGGGTCGAACACCCGGACCTCGTGGCCCCGCTCCGCGAATACCTGGGCGATGCCATGGCCCATGAGGCCGGCGCCGACAATGGCTATGATTGGCTGTGCGGTCATGCCCTTCTCCTCCTACATCCACTGCAGGGTGCGACCCGTCCCGGCTGGATGCCGGAACAGGTCGGGTCGGGATACAGCCTCAGAAGGGGGTGCCCGCCTCGATGCGGTAGGCCTGCTGGGGATCCTCGATGGCGACGAGGCGGATGATGCAGCCGTCGCCGCGGTCCCAGTTCCAAGGGAAGAAGGCGAAGGTCACGCGCTTTCCGGTGACGGCATCGAGGTCACCGCCCACATTCTCGATGCCGAGAATGCCGTTGGTGAAGAGCTTGCGGTGGACCGGCTCCCACTCCGGGTGATCCTCCTTCCAGTCCCGTCCGCCGGACCATGCCTTGTATTCTTCGGCAAGGTGAGGATGCAGGGGGCCGTTGCGGTGGGGGCCGATGGCGGTGGCCAGCGGGTGGTCATTGGCCTGGGTATCGTGGCCGACCACCTTCACCCGCTTTTCGACGAACCAGTCACCGGCCGAGGCGACAAAGCCCGGCGCGTAGCAGAAATACTCCGCATTGTCGTCGTAGAGCTTGTGCCAGCCGGTGTTGACGATGACCACGTCACCCGGGCGCACATGCGCCCCTGCGGCCTTCTCAAGGTCGTCGTAGGTGATGGGTTCCCACTTCTTCTTTGGGATCGAAACGACGATCCCGGTGCCGAAGAAATGCGGCAAGGGAACTTCATCGATGAAGGGCGTGCCTTCCACCACGTGGGCCGGCGCATCGATGTGGGTCGTGTTGTGCATCGTGGTGGTGATGCGCTGGGTCAGAACACCAGATTTCGCCATGTAATGGATGCGTTCGATCTGCACATCCTGGAAGTATGGCCAGTTCGGCGACTGGAATCCGAACCGGTGTGACAGATTATAGAATTTAAGTCCCATGTCATTGTGAAGATTCGACTGAAATTGGATGCCACGAATCGTGACAGTCATCTAACGCCTCCCAGCGTCTTGCCCTCGGCGAGGGCGGATCTTTTTCGTTGTTTCCGGGATATGGCGCAGGAAGGGAGTGGTCAAACGGAATGATACATGTGTATTGTAATGCGATACACATCCATGGAGTGGGCGATGACGGAGGATGGAGCGGCCATCCGCGAAGGGGGCGGGATCCAGGTGATCGCCCGGGCGGCGGCCGTCCTGCGGTCGCTGAAGAACGTGCGTTCGGGGCTCAGCCTCGCGCAGATCGCAGGCCGGGTGGGTCTGCCGCGCTCGACCGTGCAGAGGATCGTCAATGCCCTGCTGGAGGAAGACCTGGTGATTTCCGCAGGTCCCGACGGTGGCTACCGCCTCGGGCCGGAGATCCACGCGCTCTCGCGCTCGGGAAAGATCGACATCGTCGAACAGGTGCGCCCCCATATCGTCGCGCTCTCCCAGGCGACGGGCGAGACCGTAGACTTTTCGGTGCTGCGCGGGAGCGAGGTGCTGTTCCTTGACCAGGTGACGGGAACGCACCGGCTGCGGGCGGTCTCGGCGGTTGGGGACATTTTTCCGCTGACGAATACGGCCAACGGCAAATGCTGCCTCGCTCTGCTCGAACCTGAGCGCGCGCGGGCTTTGGTTCGCAAGGAACTCCCGGGCACGAAGCGACTGGACGCCGTGCTCGCAGAAATCGCCGAGGTGCGACGCACGGGCATCGGCTTCAATCACGAGGAACATACCGTCGGGATCAGTGCCGTGGGCATCGGCTTCCGCGATGCCGCAGGCGGAATCTATTCGATCTCCATCCCCGTTCCCACCTCACGCTTTGAACTCGTGCGAGATGATGCAATCCGCCATCTGCAGGCTCACAAGAGCCAGATCATCGAAGAGTTGGGCGCCGGTAACAAAAATTTCCGCGTGGCGTGACTGTCGTGGACGCGAATATTTGACGTAAGGAGAACGGACCGCAGCGAGAACACAGTCAAATTCTGAGAGAGGGCAAATAGGGCAACGTCACGTTGGAGAAAATCCGGTCGGCATCAGAAGAAAAATTCTCTACTTGCGCGATGCCGACCGAAGAGGAATGACTACTCTGCCGCGAGCGTCGGAACCACGGTTGCAACGATCGACGCATCAAGGGCCTCGAAGGTCTTAAGGCCGATGAGATCGTAGAGTTCGGCCCGCGTCTGCATTTCGCCGACCATTGCCTGCGTGGAACCGTCCCGCGCGAGTGTCGCGTAGAGCTTTTCCTGTGCCTTGTTGGCCACCCGCAGCGATGACACGGGCCAGATCACCAGACGATAGCCCATGGCCTCGAACTCGGAAGCGGTGAAGAAGGGGGTTCGGCCAAACTCGGTCATGTTAGCCAGGAGCGGCACGCCGGGCAGGCGGCTGGCGAATGCGCGGAACATCTCCGCATCGTTGAGCGCCTCGGGGAAGATGGCGTCGGCTCCCGCCTCCACATAGAGCTTGGCGCGGGCCACCGCCCCGTCGAGCCCCTCGCTGGCCGCCGCGTCCGTGCGGGCGATGAGGTAGAGGTGGCGCCGGGCTTTGGCGGCGGCAGCTACCTTGGCGGCCATGTCGCGGGCGTCCGCCAGCTTCTTGTCGTTCAGGTGGCCGCATTTCTTCGGAAGAAGCTGATCCTCGATGTGGACCGCCCCGGCGCCAGCATCCTCGAAAGTGCGCACCATGTGCATCACGTTGAGCGCCTCGCCATAGCCGGTGTCGCCGTCCACCAGCACCGGCAGGCCGCTCGCGCGGGCCACCTGACGGATGAAGAAAGCGACTTCATCCACGGTGATGATGCCGAGGTCCGGCAGGCCCATGGACGCCGTCATGGCGGCGCCGGAGAGATAGAGGGCATTGAAGCCGGCTGCCTTCGCCTGCAGCGCAGCCATGCCGTTGTGCGTGCCGGGAATCTTCAGG
>NZ_JAYRPE010000012.1:0-114549 GCF_041911315.1 Xanthobacter sp.
CGCCTTATCCGGAGAGTCCGGCGACCGCGCTGCGCAGCCTGGAGGCTCCGCGCGGACGCCTCTTGCCACCCACCACCACCAAGGCTCAAATCAACCTAGGACTCTCGTTATGGCTGGATGAGAAAAGGGGGTCACGTCACCCCAAGCTCCATTAGCTTCTTATTAGTTTTTCCAATCCGCCATTCCACCCGGCACCTAGGGTAGTCTTCGAACTCGGAATATTTTCCCTTTTCCTGAATTTCATCCCTCTTGTTGTAGGCCATGTTTTTGAAGCCCTTATCAAGAAGGCTTGTCACTGTTTGGAGCCCGCCCTCCTTGTCCACATATAATTTGACCTTTCGATCATCGCGCAACTGGACCACCAAATCGTTGAACCTAATTCCGAGTATATCGACCGCAATATCCACCCTCGTAATGGTCCCGAATTTAACAAACCAACCAAGCCCGAACTTATTTTTAGAAATCTCTCGCAAATAAGAATCCATCTTGTCGACGGCATCCTGCGAAAAATGAGCTGGATTGAACTCAATTCGTATCGCCCAGGGCTTATCTGGGAGGCCAATTTGAATAAGCGCTCCAGCCTCTTTATCGATCACGAGAATGGCCGAGTGCTTATATTTTCCTGTTTCCTTCTTTTTATATTTTCCAAGCTCTTTTAACGAATATAGAGGCAGCCCGCCTTCTTGGTTGGCTTTTCCAACCAATTCGGCGACGTTCTGAGCGATCTTGGTATCCTCAATCTTAGCAGTGATACTAATATTATCAATTATCGGATTAAGAACGAAGGCCCCCTTCTTGGATCCAACCGCATAGGCGATCCTCGAACTGGGGATCTCAATCTTCTTATTAGAGGATGTGACGACGCTCCAGAAAACCGGCATCGTCAGGGCGCCGCCTTAACAGAGGCATCTTGGCGCAAAAACTCGAATTTCAGAGGGTATTTTACCTTCTGTATGGCCGAATTCAAGTGCTCAAGGGTGGCGCCAGAGCCATAAATCGCATGAACGCTGGCGTCTGAATGCCCCATGAGAGCTTTCGCAATGGATTCAGGAACTTCAGCTTCCATCAATGCATCCTTGAATGTGTGCCTCAGGCTATGAAATGTCAGCTTGCGGGATTTCAGTCCGATCGCGTCAAGATAACGCCCGAACTGCTTGCTGAAGGCGTGAGAAGGATCTCCCATGTTCCCGAGACGCACTTCGGGGAACAGGCGCCCTTTCGGATCGACCTTTCGCCGGCGCTCCACATAGTCGAGCAGGCCGCAGAAAATGAGTTCTCGATGAATTGGAATTTGCCGCTTGCTGGAAGCCGTCTTGAGGGTCTTCTGCCCCGCCGCTCCTTGCCATACGTGAATGAAGGGTATCTCGCCCTGTTGTCCGATGTCCGACACTTCCAGTTGAACGATTTCTCCGAGGCGCATTCCCGTAAAAAGCCCAATCAGGGGTATCCAGAATTGGCCATCTCGGATCACTACAGACCCCGGTGCAGATCGACGAGCGGCCGACTTCACCCCCGTATATGCAGGCGATGAAAAGAGTTGGCGGAGCTGATCCGCATTGAAGGCAAGCCGCGCATCTTGTTGTTCCTTCAATGATGGCTTCGCAACCTGAACCATCGCCCCTGGACGCTTGACGATAATTTCTTCGTTCTCAAGCCAAATCAGGAACGATTTCGCCAAGGCGAAATACTTTTGGACCGTTTTGGCGCTGAGTCGTTGGAAATCCTTGGGCTGTTTAGAATGGCCATCTGTGCCGGTCTCTTTGACGATTTGTCGCTTAGCCGCATGGGCAGGCAGATCCGTGAGACGCTCTCGGAAATTCTTCACATCGCTGGTCGTTAGCGACGCGGCCAGGCGATCTCCGCCGACCACTTCGTTGAAAAAATCCAGCACTCTCCTGTTGTCGAGATAGGTTTTGTGAACCCACTCCTTATCCTTCTTTTGAGCGCAATATTCTTCAGAAGCGGCCCTTATTGTCACGCTGGACGGCGGCGCAGAACTCGCCTCCAATTCAGGTGCCGGTGCAGTTGACTGCAAATTAGCAAAGAGCGGGTCCACGGGGCTGGCGTTCGCCTCATCTCCCCCCATCCGCGCGGCATAGATGCGGAGATGCTCGATCTGGGCGCGTACGATCGCTTCCCTGAGCTGGTCCCGACTATCCAAGGAGAGCTTTTCCACCGGGAGTCCAACCATCTGCAACGCCTGAACAGCCTCGGCCCAAACCCTACCGTCAAATGAGTGATTGGCGAGCGCCCCCCTGACCTTCTGAGCGGCCTCCAGCGAGTCTGAGGCCTCAAACTCTTTGTCCAGATCACGGCCGATGCGGGCAGCCCATACGAGCTCATTCACGCGCTTGAGGCCTTCGAGGAAATAGGCTCTCGCTGCCTTTTCGATATCCGGGCTGCAGTTCGATCATCGCTTCGACGCTTGCAATCAATTGCACGCAGAGCGCGCTTACGCTCCGGCATCGAAGCCTAGCGATTCCCGCATCGCTTGTCCTGAGGCTTATTTTCAGCTCGGTCCGCCCAAGAATGCGCCGGAGATGGCGCGGCACGGCCATTCGGAAGCCGTAGGTGGCCCGCCCTCGCACAAGATGGGGAAGCTTGTAGTTGGCCACAGTGCTGTACCGTCTTGCTGTACCAAAGACGGGCTGCGCGAACGTGCTGGCCGATTGGCGCCAGGAAAATCAGGCACCTAAGGGGAAACTGGCGGGCCGCGTCCGATAGTGATGATCACTACGTTTTCGCTATAGCACTATGAAATCGCTCGCCGCCCCATGTTGCGCGCGAGATCGAACGAATTGCGCAGCGTGTGGCTTTGATTGTATGGGGACCACCTCAAGTCGGACGACGCGAAATTCAACATGACTTTCGTATTTTCGATATGGCATTTCGCGTTCGCGGTTGCTGGCGTGCGAGGGTACGTGCTTTCCCATGCAGCCATGACTTTTCAAACCGCGACGCAATGCATGTTCGGACGCAGCGCGGCTTCGGCGATCGCGGCCGCGTCAGCGGCATCATTCTTCTGCCGCTTCACAAAGGGCTTCACGTAGATCGGCGGAACCAGCCGCACGTGGCGTCCAAGGCCTTGAGCGACGCGGCCCCAATAATGGCTCGTTGCGCAGGCCTCCATCGCCACGATGCAAGGCGGCTGCGCGCTCAACAGTTGGATCAGCTTCGCGCGGGACACCGTCCGGTTGAACAGAACCGCCCCGCCCCGATCCGTGCCGCAGACCTGGAAACTCCGCTTGGCCAGGTCGATCGCAAGGACATGAACATCTGGCATGTGCCCCTCCCTTGAAAGCGCCACCACGGCGCTGCCCGGACACAATACGAGCCCGCAGGAGGGGGCATCCACCCCATCAGTTCACGCCCTCCAGGCTCGGAACATCCCCTGTAACCTTACGTAAAAAAGGTGAGCCAGGACACCCACTTACCCATACATGTTATCGGCAGTGATGAGGACGGCATCCGATGCAGGATGCCGTCCTCTTTGTCTGGGGGATGGCTCAGAAATTGACCCGCAGATTGCCCTTGAGCGTGTTGCTCTGCGCATCGGAGCCGAGCACGCCGTCATAGGCGAAGCCGGCGCTGACCGCGTCGTTGAAGGCATAGCTGAGGCCCACATTGAGCGCCAGCGCATCGCGGGCGATGGGCGTGCCGGAGACCAGGAACGGGGTGGAGCCGTTCAGCCACATCACCGACGTCGTGTCCACGTCGCCGAAGGCATGCTGCCAGCCCAGCTTGAGGCTGGGGGTGAAGAGGCCGTTGCCCACCACCATGTCGGTGCTTAGCCGCGCGCCCAGGGTGGTAAGCGTGGTGCTCATGGACTGCGCCGAGCCTGAGAGTGCGGCGGCGCCGCCGGTTTCGGAGAAGGCGTCGAAGTTCTGGTTCACATAGGCCACCGCCGCGAACGGCGACACCTGAGCCGGTCCGAAAGCGAACGGACGCGAGACTTCGCCGAACACCTGGGCGGTGTTGCCGTTGTAGCTGCTACCCAGGCCGTTGGAGAAGGTGCCGAAGGCGACGTTGCGAGACGCCATAGAGCGCCAGGTCGGTGTGGCTGTTGTCGGCCTTGGAGTTGAGGCTGTCCACATGGCCATCGGACTGGCCGAAGCCGGCGGCGATGCCGAGGCGGGTGGTGTCGAACACCTTGACGTCGGCACCGGCGATGAAGCCGCTCTGGGTCCAGCCCAGGGAGGCGAGGCCGTCGCCGGAGGCATTGCCCCAGCCGCCGTAGCCGGTGGCCCACACGGCGACGTTCAGGCTCGACGAGAGCTTGGCGGTGGCCTTGTCGGGCTTGGGCCCGGTGGCGTCGTCCAGGCGCTCGTTGATGGCGGCGCGCACCTGGCGGGCGTCATCGAAGGTCTGGGCGGCGGTGGAGGCATAGACCTCGCCGGTCATCTGGCTGAGGGCGGCGGCCAATGCCGTCGGGGCCAGGCTGTAGAGGCTGTTGAACAGCCCGGCATTGGCTCCGGTCAGAGCAATGCCGGCCACCGGGCGAATGCTGTCCACCGCGCTGCCGAGCGCGCTGGCATTGGCGGTGGTGGCCAGGCCGTTGGCCGCCAGGTTGCCGTACCACAGCGGGGTGACCACCAGCGCCAGGCTGGTGGGGCCGTAGAGGGCATCGAAGCGGGTGGAGGCGGGCAGGCCGCTCGCCGGCTGGGCCAGGCCGGCGAAGGAGCCGGAGAGGCCGGCGCTGCTCTGGATCACCGTGAAGCTGGTGCCCAGCGGCGGGGTGTAGCTGTTGGTTGCGCTGCCGGTGATGCCGCGCAGGGTGGGCGCCAGGGTTCCGGCCACGGTGACTGTGCCGTTGGTGCCGGTGGTGACGAGGCGGGAATAATTGCCCGCGCCGGTTCCGGTGCCGGTGCCGTCGATGTCGGTCTGGAAGGTGGAGGTGCTGGCGAGCGTCACCGGCCCGTTGACGGTGAGGGTGCCGGGCGAGTTGCCCGGCGCCAGCCGCCCGGCCACCACCAGCGGGCCGGAGAGGGTGCCGGAGCCGCGCAGGGTGCCCGAGGTGCCGATGGCCAGCGTCGAGGAGAAGGCGCCGTTCACCGACAGCAGGCCGCCGGTGACGGTGGTGAGGCCGGTATAGGAGTTGTTGCCGGTGAGGGTGAGGGTGCCGGCACCGGCCTTGGTGAGGCTGGTGCGGCTGGCGCCATCGACGATCTGTCCGGCATAGCTGGCGGAGCTGCCGTCTGTGCCTACCGTGAGCTGGCCATTGCCAATAACGGCGGTGGCTGTGGTGCCGGTGAGCGATCCGACCGTCAGGGCGGTGCCGCCGAGATCGATGGCGCCGTTATTGCTTAGGCGGGTGATGCCTGTGGTGCTGCCGGTGAGGGCGACGGCTGCGCCGGAGGCATTGCTCACCGTTCCGGCGAGCACGCCGGCGGCCTGGACAAAGCCGGTATTGCTGAGCCCGCCGGCAATGGTGCCGGTGGTGATCAGGGTGCCGGCATTGGTGACGCCGCCGGCCAGGGTTCCTGCGTTGGTGAGGGTGGTTCCTGCCAAGGTGACGACCGGGGCGATGAGGCTCGCGGTTTCGGTAAGCTGGAGGCCGCCGCCGGCGAGGGTCGCCTGGCCGGTGAAGCTGTGGGTGGCGGTGAAAACCAGGGTTCCTGCCCCGAGCTTGGCGAGGCCGCCGGTGCCGGAAAGGGACTGGTTCAGGGTGAAGGTATTGTCCAGGCTGGCAATATCGAAGCCGCCGCCGCCGTTGCCCCAGGTGATGGCCCGGCCGGTGGTGGTGAAGCTGGTGCCGGTGACCTGGAGGATGCCGCCGTCAAAGGTAAGGCCCCCCGCCGCCGCGCCGAGGTTGGCGTCACGGGCCACCGACAGAATACCCCCAGCGAATGTGGTGCCGCCGGAATAGCTATTGGTTCCGGTGAGCGTGAGAATGCCGTCTCCGGCCTTAATCAGGCTGCCGCGGGTAGGGACATCGGCGAAAGCCGCGACGCGCGTGGTCTCCACCTGAATCTCGGTCTGCCACTCGGGGGTGAGTGTCGGATCATGGGCGGCCTTGCGGGCTGCCCATGCGGCCGCCGCTGCGTCATTCTCCTGCTTGCGCTGGATGAGGGCGTCCTCGGAGATGTTGTTGGACCAGGTATCGCGGGTGCCGGCCGGGAGGTTCGCGGCGACTGAGCCAAGAAATTGCCCTGGGCCATTCATGGCCTTATTGAGATCGATCACGCCCCAACCCCAGACGGCGTTGGGAGCATTGGGATTGGCATCCGCCACGCCGGCGACCACGTTGCGGTGATAGGCCGTGGTGAGCAGGACATCGCGGGCCTGCTGGTTGGTCATATAGGGAAATCGCTCCATGATCAGGGCCAGCGCGCCAGTGGCATGGGGCGCGGCCATGGAGGTGCCGTTCACTGTTGTGTAGCCGGTCTGCTTGTTTGGATTGATAGCCCATTCACCGAGATTCCATCGAGCGCCTGGCGCATAGGTAGGAACCGTACTGTTGATAGCGCTGCCTGGTGCGACAACGTACCAATATTTGGCGACGCCGGCTCGATTTGAATAGCTCGCGAGGACAAGATCTCCGGGATTTAGGCCGCCATTGCCCCCCTTAGCAGCTGCGCCTACGGCAAGCCAATTGCTCTCAAGATCCGGTCTGAAATAAGGTAGCGAAGATCTAACGTTTGGGTTGCTGTATCCGGTGTTTCCCGCCGCAAATACCTGAATAATATTGTATTGTTTTGTGGTCTCGGAAAGCGCGTCGACGTAGCTGAGCTTGCCAGAAAATTTAGAATAAGCTGTGCGTAAGCCTTGGATGGTGTTGTAATTGTCTCCAGTAGGCGGGCTGCCCCAAGAGGAATTAATCACACGTGCGCCGGCCGCCGCTAGGCTACCATAAGCGTTTTTGAAGTAGGCATAATCAACGTTCGTTCCGTATCGTGCCGAGTCGTTCGTTTGTGTGTTGGTGACGTAGACATTGGCATTGAACGCCACGCCTTGCATGCCGACGCCGTCTCGGGAGGCCCCGATCGTCCCTGTGACGTGTGTCCCGTGTGGATCGTTGTAGATGGGGCTGTACGTTCCCGGAGCGGTATAAGAATCACCCGCCTTGAAGAAGCTTGGTTGTGGCGACTGATTCTGCGGCTTTCCGGACCCGTCCATAAAATAGAAGCCGTCCGATCCGAAGGTCCCGGTGATGGTGAGCGGCTTGACGCGGCCATCGGCGAATTCCGGGTGGGCACTATAGACACCTGAATCAACAACACCCACCGTCACACCCAGGCCGGTGTAGCCCGCCGCATAGGCGTTGGCGGCGTGCATGGCTTCCAAGCCCCAATCGGCCTTGTATTCCGGCGTGCGCCAACTCGCGGGATCGGCGGTGGACAGACTCTGCGCCAAGGCGTTATGCGACACCGACGCGCCGAGCGCGGCCAGCCCTAGGGTCCAGACTCATAACCAGTAGCTGACGGTTGCCGCGATGCTGACTGCTGCAAGGAAGTTGATGGCGAGGCGGTCATATCGTGTGGCGATGCGCCGGAAGTCTTTCAGGCGGCAGAACATGCGCTCGATGGCGTTTCGGTCGCGGTAGAGCACGGGAGAGAAGCAGTTCTTCCAGAGCCTGTTGGAGCGGGGCGGAATGTTCGGCATGGCGCCCATGCCCTCGACCTGTCGGCGGATCGCATCGCTATCGTAGCCCTTGTCACCATGGAGGATGCGGGCACTGGACATCTGGCGCAGCAGAACCGCTCCAGCGGTGCAATCTGCGACCTGTCCGCCGGTCAGCAGGAATGCGACCGGTCGGCAGTGGCGGTCTGTCAGCGCATGGATTTTGGTCGTGCGCCCGCCCCGCGAGCGGCCGATCGCCTGACTGCTCTCCCCCCTTTTCCACCAGAAGCGGAGCGATGAGCTTTGACCGCAGAACTGTCGATCAGCACCTGGGCGGGAGGACCTCCTGCGCTGGCGAGAGCATGGAAGAGGTCTGTCCAGATCCCCTTGGCAGCCCATCGGACAAAGCGGTTGTAGAGCGTCTTGCGCGGCCCATATTCGGGCGGCGCGTCGATCCATCGGCCGCCCGATTTCAGGACATGCACGATGCCGCTGATCACCCGCCGGTCATCGACACGCGGCTTGCCGCGCGTGTCCCTGGGCAGATACGGCTCAAGCCGCGCAAACTGCGCATCCGTGAGCCAGAAACGGTCTCCGCTCATCATCAGATCCTCCACGGACTGATGAATCACAACATGCTGCGAAGGCCAATTATTTTATGGGTCCGAGCCCTAGGCCGGTGTGCCGCAGCAGCGAGGCGATAGATGTCCGCCGGCCCCTGCGATCCGTTGGGATTGATCGAACAAGCCTTTTCACGCGCATTCCACTCACCGCTTGATAGGAAACAGGATCGGCCATCCGTGACGGAGTGGACCGAATGCTCGAAATTCAGGTCAGCTTGCCGGTCACCCGCGACTTGGGCGTGGGAGGGTCTATGATGGCAGAAAGGGGACGCGACGATTGCCTTCGGCGCCAGACATGGCACATCAGTCGCGCAGGAATCTTGATGCGCACACGTGCAGCCAATCGCTCTCTTGGGTGCTTTTTTGTTGAGCTATCGCTCAGTTTGAGTGCTGGTGCCAGGGATGTGAAAGCCCTGGTCGGCGGCTGCCGGTAACATGGCATCGCCTGTCGCTCGCCGCTGGTGGAGAGCGAGCGCAGCCCAGCATGTCAGGCATTGTATCTCTATCCCTTTGTCACTCATTGGCTCGGAGAGCCATCGAGCATGGCGGCAATGGAAAAATTCGTCACCTAATTAGTCTAGGTTACGGTTCATAAAATCTGCTTGTCCAGAAAATTTAAGCAACTTTCAGAAACTATCTCTGGATATATTGGGTTGCGGTCGGATCGATATTATAATCAATTGGTGTAAGGCCTCGACACCTCACGCTAGGCCGTGTGGACGGATTGCGGTGGGTTTAGGCAGAGGGGATTCCCTTCTGCCCCTTTCGGTGATTCATAGCGGGTCGGCTTTTGGCGAGATCGACCATGCTGACGCGGATGACGGACGAGGATTGGGCGCTGGCGCTGGAGGTGTTCCGCGCCTGCCGTTCACGGCGCGGCGACAAGGGTCGCGACGATCGCAAGTTCCTCGAAGCCATGCACTATTTCACTGTGCACAACATCACCTGGCGGGCACTGCCTGCCGAGTTCGGCGCGTGGAATAGCGTCTGGAAACGGTTCTGGCGGCTACGTCAGGCCGGCGTGTTCGAGCTTTACTTCGAAACCCTGGCCTCGCTGAGCCGCACGGCCCATCTGGTCCAGATGTTCGATTCCACCGTGGTGCGCGCCCACGTCTCCGCCGCCGGAGCAAAAGGGGGCAGGACGGCCAAGCCCTCGGCCGTTCGCGCGGCGGCTTCTCCACCAAGATCCACCTCAAGAGCGACTTCGACGGCCTGCCGATCGCCTTCCACCTGACCGGCGGGGAAGCCGGCGACAGTCCGCTCTTCAAGCTGCTGCTGGATCTGGGTCCCGATGTCACGCCGCGCGCGGCGCTCGCCGACAAGGGCTATGACGCCAAGGCCAACCGGGCCATCGCCCGGGCGCGCGGCATCGCGTCCGCCATCCCTTTCAAATCCAACGCGAAGGAGCGCCCAGCCTTCTTCCCGAAGGCGCTTTACAGGGGGCGCGCCCGCATCGAGCAGTGCTTCGGAAAGCTCAAGCGCTTCAAGCGCGTCGCCCTGCGCTGCGAGAAGACCGAATGCGGCTTCGCCGCCATCGTCGCTCTCGCCTTCAGCTTCATCCTCATCCTCATCCTCATCCTCATCCTCATCCTCATCCTCATCCTCATCCTCATCAAAATCCGTCCACACAACCTAATATGGCGCAGTGGCACTCCACAAACCGATTACACATGAATTGCGCAAGATGGTCAATTAATTTCCAATTCGGTGCCAATTATAAACGATAAGATATAGTATTATTATATGAAGATCTGGCCATTAATATGGCAGCGATCGGCAGTGTGTCGTGGAACTTATAGTCTATCGTGGTCAGGTATATGTTTTTTTCTCCACCGCCGCCGCGCAGAACTTGAAGTCCGGCACGCGGGTGGTGGGATCCAGTCGGTTCACCGTCAGTTCGTTCGCAGCCGCCTCGAAGAAGGACATGGCCATCCACACGACGCCCGGCCGCACCGCCCGATCGGGCATAGCGGCGAGATGCACCATCCCGCGGCGCGTGCGTACCTCCACTTCCCCTCCGACGGTCACGCCCAGCCGGGCGAGGTCGTCAGGATGCATGTGGGCCTGCGGCTCCGGGCTCAGGGCCTCCAGCACCGGCGAGCGGCGGGTCATGGTGCCCGTGTGCCAGTGTTCGCGCAGGCGGCCGGTCATCAGGATGAAGGGATAGTCGGCGTCCGTCATCTCGTCCGCACCACTCGCGTCGAGAGGCACGATGGCGGCCTTGGCCCCGCGGGGAAAATCATCGCCGAACAGGCTCTCGCCGGCGCCGGCTGGGCGCAAGGGGTAGCGCGCATGGTCGTCTTGGACCATCATCCGCCAGCTGAAGCCGGCAAGGGTGGGCAGTTCCTGCGCCATGTCCTCGAACAGGCTCTCCACAGTCAGATTTGCCCACGATAGGCCGAGGCGCGCGCCGATGTCGCGAATGATGCGCCAGTCCGGTCGCGCGCCGCCGGGCAGGGGCAGCGCCGGTGCGATGCGTTGCACCAGTCGGTCGGTATTGGTCACGGTACCCGCCCGCTCCGCCAGCGCCGCTGCGGGCAGGATCACATCGGCGAAGGCCGCGGTCTCGGTGGGGAAGATATCCTGCACCACCAGATGCTCCAGGCAGGCCAGCCCGGCGCGGGTGACGGCGAGGTCCGGGTTGGCCATGGCCGGGTTGCCACCCACCACATAGAGCCCGCGCACCGCCCCTCGACGGGCCGCATCGAACATTTCCACCACCGTGTGACCTGCCTGCGCAAGCGGCCGGTAGCCGGGGAGATAGTTGGGCAACAGGCCGGCGTCGCAGGAGCCCTGCACGTTGTTCTGCCCGCGCAGGGGATGGAGGCCCGCGCCGGGACGACCCACCTGCCCGCACACGAGAGCGAGGGCGATGACGGCCCGGATGTTGTCCGCGCCGAAGGCGTGCTGCGAGGCACCCATGCCCCAGAAGGTCATGGCCGCGCGCGTCCCGGCGAACAGGCGGGCGGCGGCCACGATGTCCTGCGCCGGAACGCCCGTGAGGCCGGCCGCCATCTCCGGCGTGAAAGGTGCGACCCGCGCGCGCAGCGCCTCGAAGCCCTCCAGCCGCCCAGAGACGAAATCCCGGTCGTGGAGCCCCTCCTCAATCACCACGCGCGTCATGGCGGAGAGCAGGGCCACATCCGTCCCCGGGGCCGTCCTGAGGTGATGGGTGGCGAACCGCGACAGGGCCTGAATGCCGGGATCCACCAGGATGAGCTTCGTCCCACGCCGAAAGGCATTCTTCATGAAGGAGGCGGCCACCGGATGGTTGCTGTCCGGGTTGCTGCCCACCATCAGCACCACCTCGGCGCAGGCGATCTCCTCGATGGGGGCGGTCACGGCGGCGAAGCCGGTGGCCTCCGCCAGCGGCGGCACCGAGGCGCACAAGCGTGTGCAGTGGTCAACATGGGGGGTGCCCAAGCCCATGCGTGCGAGTTTCTGCAGGAGATAGGCATCTTCGTTCGAACCCTTTGCCGACCCTAGCACCGCCAGAGATCCGGGGCCGTGCGCCGCGCGCAACCGGGCGAAGCCACGAGCGGCGGTGTCCAGCGCCTCGTCCCAGTCAACGGGACGGAACAGGTCCAGCACCGCGGCGCCGCGCAGGGCGAGGGCCGGATCCTTGGGCGCATCCGCCCGGCGCACCAGGGGCACGGTGAGGCGATCCGGATGCCTCAGGTAGGAAAAGCCGAAGCGGCCCTTGACACACAACCGACCGCGGTTCGCCGGGCCGTCGGCACCTTCCGCCCACGCCACCTCGTCGTCGACCATATGCAGGGTGACCCGGCAGCCGACGCTGCAGAAGGGGCAGACCGTTTCGCCCTTGGCCGTCACCGCGGTCCGTCCACCGGCCCGCTCCAGCGCCTTGGGCGCCAGCGCGCCGGTGGGGCAGAGCTGGGCGCATTCCCCGCAGGAGGCGCAGTTGCTCTCCCCCATGGCCATCCCGGCATCGAATGTCACGTGGATGCCGTCGCCTCGCCCGGCGAGGGCGATGACCCCATTCACCTGCACGTCACGGCATCCCGCCCGGCACTTGCCGCAGCGGATGCACGCCTCCGGGTCGAGGACAATGGCGGGGTGGCTGGCATCCGCGGGACGGCCTGCCGCCCGGTGGCCGAAGCGATCGGGATCGGCTCCGGTGCGCGCGACGAGATCGAGGAACGGCGTGTCGGGGTGGCGCGCCTTCGCCGCGGCGCTCATCTCGGAGGCGAGCAGGCTGACCGCGAGCCGCCGCACCCGCGCGGCGCGCGGCGTGTCGGTGCGCACGGCGAGTCCGGTCCGGACCCTGTGGCGGCAGGCAGGAACCAACTCGGCTTCGCCCTCCACCTCCACCAGGCAGGTGCGACAGCTGCCCATGGGCGCGAAGCCATCGCGCGTAGAAGCGCACAGGTGAGGTAGGTCGAGTCCGGCGGCGGTGGCCGCCTGCAGCAGGCTCTGCCCGTCCTGCGCGGCAACGGGCTGGCCGTCGATGGTGAAGTTGATGAGGCTCATGCGCTAACACCGCGGCCGGGGATGGACAGCCGCCCGAGGAAGCGGCCCGCATTGCGCCCGAGCGCGCACAGGGAGGCTTCGCCCATGACCGCTGCGAGGTCTTCGAGAAGATGCTGATCCAGCGGGCCCGGCGCAGCCAGGGCGCGCGAGGCGTGCGCGGTGCCGATGCGGCAGGGCCCACACTGGCCACAGCTCTCCCGTGCCAGATAGGCCGCCATGCGGGCGGCAATGGCGCGCGGCTCGTCTGTCGCGCCGAACACGATCGCCCCGCCCGTGCCGAGGCGCAGCCCTTCGTCCAGCAGATCGGCAAGCGGCCTGTAGCAGTCTGCGGCGCTCACCAGCGCCCCCGCCGATCCGCCGATCACCATGCCGCCGAGGGCATGGCCGTCCTGCATTCCACCGGCGATCTCCACCAGGTCGGCGAGGCGCAACAGACCGCGCATCGGCTTCGGCCCCGGTGCGCACACCCGGCCCGAGACGCTGAACAGCCGAACCTCGGGATCCAGGAGGGCCGAGGCAGGCGAGCCCAGCGTGCCGCCCCACGCTGCAGTGACGCGATAGAAGGTCTCCACGTTGTGCAGCAAGGTGGGCCGGCCGAGATAGCCGCAGGCGGTGGGAAAGGGCGGGCGCTCGACAGGGCGGGCCGGGCGTCCCTCGAGGCTCGCGATGAGCGCCGTTTCCTCGCCGCAGATGAAAGCACCACCGCTGCGCCGCAGCTCCAGGGCGAGGCCCTCCGCGAGGCCGGCCCCCGCCACCTCCATCAGCGCTTGACGCAGGATGGCGTGGATGGGGACGTAGTCGTCGCGCACGTAGAGGAACACCTGGTCCGCGCCTATCACCCGCGCGGCCACCAGGGCCGCCTCGATCACGCCGTGCGGGTCGTTCTCCAGGATGAAGCGGTCCTTGAAGATGGCAAGCTCGCCCTCGTCGCCGTTCACGATGACCACCGGCGTGCCGCCGGCAGCGATCACCTGCCGCCACTTCTCCGCCACCGGGAAGCCGACGCCCGCCCGCCCCACCGCCTGGTGCACCGACAGCCGCTCCAACATCTGCGCCGCCGCGCCGGGATCGGCCATGATGCGGCCGAGCTGCCCGTAGCCCCCTGCCGCCCGGTAGGCCGCGAAGGAGCGCGGAACGGGTTCGGGGCGGGGCCCGTCACAACGGTTGCGGCACACTCCGGCGCCGAGCGCGCCGTGCAGCAGGCCGCACACCAGATCGCCGCAGCCGTCGGCGGCATAGGGCGTGGTGGCGGCGTAGTTCACCGCCGGAAATGCGGTGGCCACCTCGTATGCCTCGGAGGGGAACAGGCGCAGGCGCTCGGCCAGCGCCAGAAGCCCGGCCTGAGAGATGCCGATCCCGCCCTTGGCGTCGCGGACCTCCAGCAGGATTTCCAGAAGCCGGCCGCGATCATCGCCGCGGGCAAGCACGGTGGCGATCGCGGCCCATTCTGCGGTGTCAGCGGGCGTCGCGGTCTCAGGAACGGGCGGCACGATACAGGTCCTCCCGCAGGCCGGGGGTGAAGGCGGCCGCCGGGCCGTCGAAGAACAGGCGCCCCTGGCGCAGGGCGATGATGCGGTCGGCGTAGCGCACGGCGAGATCCACCTGATGCAGGCTGCACAACACCGAGAAGCCGCGCTCCCGCGCCGCCCGCTGCAGGATCTGCAGCACGTTCTCGGAGGATTCCGGATCGAGGCTGGATATGGGCTCGTCGGCGAGGATCAGTTCCGCCTGCTGGGCGAAGGCGCGGGCGATGGCGACCCGCTGCTGCTGCCCGCCGGAAAGACGCTCCGCGCGCTGATAGGCTTGGTCCATGAGGCCCACGCTGTCGAGGCAGGCGAGCGCCAATTGCCGGTCCCGCGCGCGGAAGCGGCGCAGCAGCACCCGCCACAGGGGCGTCGTCGCGAGCCGGGCCGCCAGCACGTTGTCGATGGCGCTGAAGCGCTTTACCAGATTGAACTGCTGAAACACGAACCCCACCTCCCGGCGCAGCGCCTCAAGGGCAGCGGGCTTCAGGGCAGTCACCTCGGTGCCGCGGATGGTGACGCTTCCGGCATCCGGCTCCACCAGGCGGGTCAGGCAGCGGAACAGGGTGGACTTGCCGCACCCGGAGGGGCCGAGCAGCACCACGAACTGGCCGGCAGGCACGGTGCAGGAGACGCGATCCAGCACCACGCGACCGTCGAACGCCTTGCTCAGGTCGCGCACGACGATTGCGGCACCCTCCTCCTCGCCCAGGGAACGGTCGTGCGGCAGATGCGCAGGGGCGATGCTCTTCATCGGTCAACTCCCATGGGCCGCTCAGGCGCGGCTTTCGCCTTCGAAAAGGCGCGTCGGCGTGCCGGCGCGGGTGGCGGCGGTCTCGGGGCTCAGCACGAGACGGCGCAAGTGGGCGCTCAGGGTGTCGATGGCGATCACCATGGCGAGGATGACGCCCAGCACGGTGGCCAACTTAGGAAAGTCGAGCAGGTCGATGGAGTCCTTCAGCGTCTGGCCGATGCCGCCGGCACCGACGATGCCCAGCACCGTGGAGGCGCGCACGTTGAACTCCCAGATGTAGAGGGTGACGGCGACGATGTTCGGCCACACGTCCGGCAGGAGGGCGTAGCGGAACGCGCGCACCGGGCCGGCACCGGTGAGCTCCAACGCCTCCACCGGGCCGCGATCGGCCGGCTCGATCACCTCAGTGAGCAGCTTGCCGAGGGCGCCCACCATGTTGAACATGACGGCCAGCACGCCAGTGAAAGGGCCGAACCCCACCGCCGCCACGAAGATGAGGGCGAATACCAGGATCTCGGTGCCGCGCAGCACCCCGAACACCGCCCGCACCAAACGATAGACCAGAAGATTCGGCGTGGTGTTGCGCGCGGCAAGCGGCACCAGTGGGATGCACACGAGAAGGGCGCCGATGGTGCCCACCGTGGCCATGGCGAGGGTCTGGAATGCGTCGCGCAGCACCCGGTCGATATCCCGTACGTCCGGCGGAAACATCTGCTGGAACCAGGAGGCGATCTTCGGCAGCCCGTCCACGAGCTTCGCCAGGTCCACCTTCGCCGCCGCGAAGCACATCCCGAGGAACAGGGTCACGGCGAGGAAGACGAGCCCCCGCCGCAGATTGTGCCACGTTAGTAGCGACCGGGCCGGCTCGACGTAGCGTGTCTCCTCGAAGCTTGCGATGGTCATGGACGGTCTCCCCTGGCTCGGCGCGCTATGAAACGGACGCCCGGCTTCATGCCGGGCGCGACGTGGCCGGTGCCCGAAGGCACCGGCCCGCGCGGATCAGGACTTCAGCTTGCCGGTGACGCGGCCGGCTTCCTCTATGATGCCGTAATCGGCATGGGTGGCTGGCACGAAGCCGTTGTAGCCGCTGCCCATGAGCGCCTGCGCCTTGTCCTCCGGGAGGGAGACGAGAATGTCGCGGATCTTCGTCTTCAACGCCGGGTCGAAGCCCTTGGGCACACAGATTGCGTCATTGGGCAGTTCCTGGGAGGTCCAGTAGACGACCACCTTGGCCGGATCCATCTCGCCGGCCTCGATCATGCCGTTGCGGCCGCGGTCCATGTCGGAACCGAGGTCGATGAGGCCCTGCTGGATCATGGACACGTTGTTGCCGAAGGTGGCCCCCTCGCGCAGTTGGAAGAAGTCGCGCGGATCGATGCCGCTCTTCACCAGGAAGGCGTAGGGGATGAGCCAGCCGGAGGTGTTGCCCTGGTCGCTTAGGGACAGCTTCATGCCCCTGGCATCCTTTGGAAACTCCTTGATGGGGAGATCCGGCCGCCCCTCGATGATGGCGTGGTAGAACGGCTTGCCGCGATACTTGGCGGTGGCGATCACCTCGGTGCCGGCGTGCTGGTTGGCCAGCACGTAGCCCCACGGGCCGAGCCAGCCCACATCCACGTGGCCGTTGCTCATGGCCACCGAGATGGCAGCCCAGCTCTCCGGGCTGACCAACTCGTAGGTGGCGCCGAGTTCGCCCGCCAGATAGCGGAACACCGGTTCAAATTCCTTGATGGTGATGGCGGGAGTTGGCCGCAGGGGGGCGATGGCGAAGCGCAGGTGGAGCTTGCCGTCGCGCATCTGCTGGCCGTGCGCGGCACCGGAAACGAGGGGAAGCGAGAGCGCGGAGGCGGCAAGCGCCCCGAAGCGACGACGCGTGATCATGTCGACCTCATGGGTTTATGGCGTGCGCGCCGAGACGGCCCGCCGGCGGGGCTGCCGCACGATGCAACTCCGTGGGCGCCTTCTTGGCGGCAGATAGATTACATATCTCAATGAAAAATAGACAACAATTGCATTTCATTTTGATGACGCTGGCGGCGAAGAGGGCGCGCGGATGCGATTTTATCCATATGTTTCCGACACAATATGAATGAGCTCACCAACGTGCGGGAAATGCCAATTAAATATGAAGTTGCAACATACATTCGTTTAATGCATACATTCCGGTGCAAGGGATGGAGCGGCTGTGGCCGCACAAGGGCGGGGGCATGCGCATGCTGAATCTGTCTCAGGTTCAGACCTTTCTGGCGGTCATCGATGAGGGCGGCATCCAGTCGGCAGCGGAGCGCCTTGCCTGCTCGCAGCCGGCCGTCTCGCAGCAGTTGCGCAAGCTCGAGGAGTTCGTCGGCGTGCCCCTCGTGGTGCGCAACCGCAGCCGCGCGGTCCCCACCCGTGACGGCGAGTTGTTCCTGCCGAAGGCCCGCTCCCTCATAGCCAGCGCCGACCGTGCCCGCGCCGTCGTCTCCGATCGCCGCCTGGTGGTGCATGCCAGCGGCAACGTAGGAGTCTATCTTGCGCCGCGCCTCATCGCCGTGTTCGAGCGCGACCTGGATCGGCCCGGCACGGTGGACCTCGTCATCACCACCAACCGCCATGCGGTGGACGCCCTCATCGCCGGCGAGGCGGACATCGCTCTCACCGAATGGAGCGAGGACCACCCGGCCGTGGAATGGCAGGGCTGGCGCCGAGAGAAGTTGGTGGTGATTGCCGGCCCCGACCATCCGCTCGCGAAGGAGCGCTGCATTCCGCGCCAGGCACTGCTCGACCATCCCATCATCGGCGGCGAGCCCGGCACCGGCACCGGCCGGGCGCTCGCCGGCATGTTCGGGCCCGATGCTGGGCGCCTGCGCGTGGCACGCCAACTCGGCAGCACCGCCGCCGTGAAGGAGGCGGTCAAGGCCGGGCTCGGCCTTTCCGTGGTGTTCGCCTATTCCGTGGCCGAGGAGGTGAAGGCCGGCACGCTCACCATGCTGGAACTGGAGGAGGCCGACATCTTCAAGACCTTGTTCATCGGCCTCGGCCGCGAAAGCCCGCAATCCTCCATGGCCCGGCGCTTCGCCACCTTCTGCCTCGCCTCCGCTTGATCCCACTCCTGCCGCAAGAGACATCCATGGCTCGCAAGACCCTCGTCACCAACTGGGTCCACCCCGAGGTGCTAGATCTGCTTTCCACCCGCGGTGCGGTAGAGGCCAACACCACCCGCGAGCCGTGGCCGCGCGCGGAACTCCTGCGCCGCGCGCGCGACGCCGACGCCATCCTGGCCTTCATGACGGACCACGTGGATGGCGCCTTCCTCGAAGCCTGCCCGGATCTGAAGGTCGTCGCCTGCGCCCTGAAGGGAGCAGACAATTTCGACATGGAGGCGTGCCGGGCGCGCGGCGTCGACGTGACCATCGTGCCCGACCTGCTCACCGCGCCCACCGCAGAACTCGCCGTCGGCCTCATGATCGCCCTCGGCCGCAATCTGCTCGCCGGCGACCGGCTGATCCGCCAGCACCCGTTCGCCGGCTGGCGGCCGGTACTCTACGGCATGGGGCTCGATGGGGCGGAGGTGGGCATCGTGGGCATGGGTGCCGTGGGCCAGGCCATCGCCCACCGCGTGCGGCCATTCCGCTGCCGCATCTCCTATTGCGACGCGCACCCGCTTTCTCCCGCCGCGGAGGATGCGCAGGGGCTCCTGCGGCGCGATCTGGCAGAGTTGCTGGCACGCAGTGACTATCTGGTGTTGGCGCTGCCATTGAACGCGGAGTCGCGCCACCTGATCGATGCGGCGGCGATCGCGGCCATGAAGCCGGGCGCGCTCCTCATCAACCCCGCCCGCGGATCGCTGGTGGACGAGGCGGCGGTCGCCAACGCCCTAGAGGCGAACCATCTCGGCGGGTATGCGGCCGACGTGTTCGAGACGGAGGACTGGGCCCGGCCTGATCGGCCCGCCGGCGTCGAGCCGCGACTGCTCTCTCATGCCCGCACGGTTCTGACCCCCCACATTGGCTCGGCGGTCGACAGCGTGCGGCGGGACATCGCCCTCGCCGCCGCTCGCAACATCCTGCGCCATCTGGACGGATTGCAGCGGGAGCCACCTTCGCACGATCGCTCTGCCGCCTGACACGGCCCGTCGGTGGCCATCAAGCAATACCAGCGCGACAGCAGCCTTCAAAGCATCATCATGACCAATGCGGAAATTGCGATCGCATCTTCAATCACCTCTTCAGCCGGGCCTTGCGCGAGGTGCGCGAAACCTCGAGCCCGTGATGTGCGTCGCCGTTGCGCGGCGTTGCCGCGCGATGACGGGTGGCGCTGCGATATGTGATGTCTCCGCGCCGCCCGCCATCGGTCATACCCTGCCATGCCGATCCTGCGCGGTGATGGGATTCATGCCGTAGCTTCATGCTCGAACGCCTGCTTTCCCTTGTCGGCCCAGAGCGCCAACGCCTTGTCGCGTTCATCGCTTTGGAGCTTGTCGGCCGCCCAGAGCAGGGCGCCGTAGATGATGGCGCGATCATCGCAGGTCAGGTCCACGATCCCGGCTTTGACGACGAGACCGCCGAGTTCGATCAGATGCCGCGTGCGTTGGCGGCGTTCGACCTGCCAGGTTCGCATATCATGCCGCGCTCGTGCTGCCTGATGCCGGTTGCGCACCGTCCGGTTGCGGTTGAGCGCCGCCCGCGTCGCGGTCAGATGCCGATGCAGATCGCCGCGCCCGGCTTTGAAAGAACGCGGCCCCGCGCTTGGCCCACGCCTCCCTCTTTCCGGCGTCCTTGGTTTCGGCCAGCACGATCAGCGCGCCCGCCAGTTCGTCGACGGTGAGCGCGTCGGCTCCGGTCAAGATCACCAGTTCGCCGAGTTGCTGCACCTTGCGCGTTTTAAGTTCCCGCGCCTTGTCCTCCAGCGCCTTCAGTTCAGCGCCATAGTCCCGTGGTTTCCGCATCGTCGTCTCCATAAGCAATGGATGGAGCGATGATAGTTTCGTGTCGGCCGGAATGCTGTAAGGTTGCCGGGACGGCCTGGAACGGCGCGGACCGTCCCGAGAAATTCATTTCGAGGGCGCGCTTATACGTCGTTCCGACGTGCGCTTGGGAGCAGTATCTGGTCGGTCGCCATGGCGATCTACCATTTCTCCGTTCAGGTCATCGGACGCGCGGCGGGCCGCAGCGTGGTGGCTGCCGCCGCCTACCGCTCGGCCTCGCGGTTGCGCGACGACCGGCTGGGCCGCGATCAGGACTTTTCCGCCAAGCGCGGCGTCGTCCATTCCGAGGTCATGCTGCCGGAGAACGCACCGGAGGAATGGAACGACCGCGAAAAGCTTTGGAACGATGTCGAGGCGTTCGAGAAAAGGAAGGACGCCCAGCTTTGCCGCGAGGTGGAGTTCGCCCTTCCGCGTGAGATGACGGAGCGCCAAGGCGTCGAACTGGCCCGCGATTTTGCCCAAGCCGAATTTGTCGATCAGGGCATGATCGCCGATGTGAACGTGCATTGGGATATCGGCGAAGACGGAATGCCGAAACCCCATGCCCATGTCATGCTGACCATGCGCAGCGTGGACGACAACGGGTTCGGCCAGAAGGTGCGGGAGTGGAACCGCACCGAGCTGGTCGAACGTTGGCGCGAACGCTGGGCCGATCACGTCAACGAGCGTCTTGCCGAACTCGACATCGACGCGCGGATCGACCACCGCAGCCTTGAGGCGCAGGGCATCGGTCTTGAGCCGCAGACCAAGATCGGCGCACCGGCGCAGCGCATCGAGGCTACCGGGATCGAGGCCGACCGCGCCGAGGATCACCGGCGCATCGCCCGCGAGAACGGCGCGCGCATCATCCAGAACCCGAACATCGCCCTGGACGCGATCACCCAGCAGCAATCGACCTTTACACGGCGCGACATGGCGATGTTCGCGCACCGGCACAGCGATGGCATCGACCAGTTCAACGAGGTCATGGGCGCGATGCGCGGCGCGCCCGATCTTGTCGAACTCGGCAAGGACGATGTTGGGCAGGACCGCTTCACCAGCCGCGGCATGATCGAGGCCGAACAGCGCCTGCATCGCGCCACCGCGATGATGGCCGAGCGCGAACGCCATGAGGTGAATGACAGGGGCCGAGAAGCCGCGTTGGCGCGCGCGGCGGATCGCGGGCTGACCCTTTCCGGCGAGCAGACCGAGGCGCTGGCGCATGTCACGGACGGGCGCGACCTTGGGATTGTCGTCGGCTATGCCGGGACGGGGAAGAGCGCGATGCTGGGTGTGGCGCGCGAAGCCTGGGAAGCGGCGGGCTATGAGGTTCGCGGCGCGGCGCTCTCCGGCATCGCCGCCGAGAGTCTGGAAGGCGGATCGGGCATCGCCTCGCGCACCATCGCCAGCCTGGAGCATCGCTGGTCGCAGGGCCGCGACATGCTCACCAGCCGCGACGTGCTTGTCATCGACGAGGCCGGGATGGTCGGCACGCGGCAGTTGGAGCGCGTGCTGTCCCATGCCGCCGAGGCCGGCGCGAAGGTGGTGCTGGTCGGCGATCCGGAACAGCTTCAATCCATCGAGGCGGGCGCGGCGTTCCGCTCGATCCACGAACGCCACGGCGGCGCGGAGATCAGCGAGGTTCGCCGCCAGCATGAGGACTGGCAGCGTGAGGCGACCCGCGACCTCGCCAGCGGCCGGACGGGCGAAGCCCTGAACGCCTACCGCGCCCGCGACATGGTGCATGAGGCTGGAACGCGGGAAGAAGCGCGGCGTGACCTGATCGACCGCTGGGACCGTGACCGGCAGGCCAGCCCAGACGCAACCCGTATCATCCTCACCCACACCAATGCTGACGTGCGGGAATTGAACGAGGCGGCCCGCGAACGGGTGCGCGATGCAGGCGAGCTTGGCGCGGATGTGCATATCGCCGCCGAACGCGGCGTGCGGAATTTCGCCACCGGCGACCGCATTATGTTCCTGCAAAACGAGCGCAGCCTTGGCGTGAAGAACGGCACGCTCGGCACCATTGAGCAGGTCAGCGGGCAGAGCATGACCGTCCGCGCCGACGATGGGCGCAATGTCACGTTCGACCTGAAGGGCTACAACAAGATCGACCACGGCTATGCCGCCACGATCCACAAGGCGCAGGGCATGACCGTGGACCGCGCCCATGTGCTGGCGACGCCCGGCATGGACCGCCATGGCAGCTATGTCGCCCTGTCAAGACACCGCGACGGCATGGACCTGCATTACGGCCACGACGACTTCGCCAGCCGGGACCGGCTTATCAACACCCTGTCGCGCGACCGCGCCAAGGACATGGCAGCGGATTACCAGCGGATCGACCCGGCCCAGGATTACGCCGAGCGGCGCGGCATCACCTTCCGCGAGCACGTCGAGCGTGTTGTGGAGATCGCCCGCCGAGTTCCCGAGAAGGTGCGCGGCATCTTCGACGACTTGCGCCTGCCCGCCGCAGACGGACAGGGGCCGGAAAGGAAGGTGGAGGAAGACCCGGAGGCGGCGTTACGCCGGGCGCGTGGGCGGGCGCTCGTCCGTCATGCCCGCGCCGTCGATGCGATCTTCGCGGCGCAGGATCAGGGCGGCGAGGCCAGACCTGATCAGGTCAGGGAATTGCAGGAGGCGCGCCAGCGGTTCGAGGAGGTGCGCCCCCACGGCTCGCATGACGCCGAAGCGGCCTACAAGAAAAACCCGCAGCTTGCGGCGGAGGCGGCGTCAGGTGACGCCCGGCGCGCGATCCACGCCCTGCAACTGGAAACCGAGTTGCGCACCGATCCCGGCCTGCGAGCCGACCGTTTCGTGGAGCGCTGGCAGAAACTCCACCGGGCCAGCGACCAACGCTATGCGGCGGGCGACTATGCAGGTCACAGGGCGGCGCGGGCGGCGATGGGGAACATGGCGCAGAGCCTCGAACGCGACCCGCAGATGGAATCCCTGCTCGCCAACCGCAAACGCGAACTCGGCATCTCATTCGATTCGGGAATGGGCGTCGCCCGTGACCTCACCCTCACGTTCGGGCTTGGCCGGGGCCGGGGTCTCGGGCTGTAAACCGTCCTATTTACCGCCCCCTCTGCGCCACGGCCCTACGACGGCTAAATCCCTATTGCACAACAATAAACCCTTGCCTTTGCCTCTCCTGGCAGTCCCACGAAAAGCCAGCAGGAGGCAGCCCAGCCATGCGCCAGCCAGATCGTATCATCCGCATGAACACCGTCCGCGACCGCACCGGCCTGTCCCGGTCCACCATCTACCGCAAGATCGCCGAGGGTACGTTCCCGCCCCAGATCAAGATCAGCATCAACGGCGCGGGCTGGCGGGAATCCGACATCGACCGTTGGGTCGCCAACCCCGTGGCGTGGCGGCCCGGAAGCGGGCGCGGCCGCGATGGCGTCTGATCGCGGAGCGCGCTCCCGCGCCCGGCGCGTCAGGCCGCCCACAGCGTCGGAGCAGCTTGAGGCGCTGCTGGGATACCATGTTCCCATGGGCCGACCGCCCAAACACGACCTGTCCATCTGGACCGTCACCGACGATTGGCCGCGCCCCGTTCCGGTCACAGAGGCTGAGATCGAGGTGTTCGAGCAATGGTTCGGCGACCTGTTCGATGAACTATTCTGTTCCGGCGGCTGATGCTTCAGGCGTCGAAATCGACGTTGAAATCTGCCCTCCGACAGACTACTTGTAGTCACAAGTGTCTACATATGTGAGGGCGCAACATGCTGACCATCAACCTCAGAGACGCCAAGGCTGGATTTTCGAGCCTGGTCGATGAAGCCGTCAAAGGAGAAATCGTGACCATCACCCGTCATGGCAAACCCGTTGCGGCCCTGGTCTCGGTTGAGGCGGCGGAGATCGCGCGCAAAGCGCTCGAACGTAAACGGGCGGGCCTTGTCAGTTATCTCAGGACGTTCCCAGGCGGAGAGTTCCCGCGCAACCGCAAACCATCGCGGGATGTCGAGCTTTGAGCGGCTTCCTTCTCGACACCAACGTCGTCTCCATGCTCGCGCCGTCGAAGGCGGAAGCATCCACTGACTTCCTCACCTGGCTGGACCGTATGGACGCCGATGGTCGGCTATTTCTGTCGGTCGTTTCTATCCACGAGATCGAGAAGGGAATCGCGCTCCTCGACCACAAGGGGGCGACGACGAAAGCCGCGAGCCTGCAAGCATGGCTCAGTGGTCTCGTCTCCACATACGATGACAAGATCATTGGCTTCGACGCGCAGGCCGCCGCAATCGGCGGGCGGCTGGAGGCGAAGGCGCTTGCGGCCGGTCACGACCCCGGAATGGCCGATGCCGTGATTGCCGGTATCGCCGCAGCGCATGAACTCGTCATCGTCACCCGAAACACGAAGCATTTCCTTCCGTTCGGCGTCGCCGTGTTGTCGCCTGACGAGGCGGCTGCACAAGGAGGCCCGGCATGACCGCTTCCACAATCCCTCTGCGTGCCGCCCTTTATCTTCGGGTTTCGACGGCGCGGCAGGCCGAGCATGACGTTTCCATCCCCGACCAGAAGCGGCAGGGCGAAGCCTACTGCGCCTCACGCGGCTATCAGCTTGTCGAAACCTATGTGGAGCCAGGCGCATCCGCCACCAACGACCGCCGCCCCGAGTTCCAGCGCATGATCGAGGCGGGGACCAGCAAGCCCGCGCCATTCGATGTCGTCGTAGTCCATTCGTTCAGCCGCTTCTTCCGCGATCACTTCGAACTGGAGTTCTATGTCCGCAAGCTGGCGAAGAACGGCGTCAAGCTGGTTTCGATCACTCAGGAAATGGGGGACGACCCCATGCACGTCATGATGCGCCAGATCATGGCTTTGTTCGATGAATACCAGTCGAAGGAAAACGCCAAGCACGTCATGCGCGCCTTAAAGGAGAACGCCCGGCAAGGCTTCTGGAACGGCGCGCTCCCACCTATCGGCTACCGGGTTGTCGCCGCCGAGCAGCGCGGGGCCAAGGTCAAGAAGAAGCTCGAAATCGATCCGCTGCACGCCGACACGGTACGGCTGATCTATCGGCTTGCGCTGGAAGGTGACGGCACCACCGGCCAGATGGGCGTCAAGAACATCGTCTCCTATCTCAACAGCCGCCGCATCTTCACCCGCGACGGCGGGCGCTGGGGCATCGGTCAGGTTCACCGCATCCTGACCCGTCGCACCTATATGGGCGAGCATGAGTTCAACAAGCGCAGCAAGACCAAGGAACTGAAACCCGTCAGCGAGATCGTCACGGTTCCGGTGCCGCCGATCATCGACCGCGAGACGTTCGACACCGTGCAGGCGCTCTTGAAGGCCCGCAACCCCAAGCTCATCCCTTCCGCCGTTATCAGCGGCCCGACCATGCTCACCGGCCTGATCCACTGCGCCAAGTGCGGCGGCGCCATGACCATCCGCACCGGCAAGGGCGGGCGTTATCGTTACTATGCCTGCTCCATGAAGGCGCGGCAGGGACCGACCGCCTGCGAGGGCATGGCTGTGCCGATGGACAAGCTGGACAATCTTGTCGCCGATCACCTTGAAAGCCAGCTTCTCCAGCCCGAGCGGTTGGAAGCCATCCTCGCCAGTGTTCTCGACCGCAGGCAGGAGCAATCCCAGCGCCGCCGCGAGCACATCGCCGAACTGAACAAGCGTGCTACCGAATCGGAACTGCGCCTGAAACGCCTCTACGATGCCATTGAGGCGGGCGTGGCCGACATCGACGATCCGGCGCTCAAGGACCGCATCGACGGCCTCAAGGCCATCCGCGATCAGGCCAAGGCCGACGCCGAGCGCGCCCAGGCCATGCTCGACAGCTCCGGCTCCAAGGCCGTCACCCCGCAAATGGTCCGCACCTTCGCCAAGACAGCCCGCCAGCGCATCCGCCTCGAAGGCGGCGGCTACCGCCGCGACCACCTGCGCGCGCTAGCCCAGCGTGTCGAGGTCGCGGACGGCGAGGTTCGGATCATGGGATCGAAGACCCAGCTGCTTCAGGCGCTGGTGTCGGGCGGCGGCGTAAGCGCAGTGCCCACTCAGGGACTGAAGTGGCGGAGAGGGAGGGATTCGAACCCCCGATACGGTTGCCCGTATGCCGCATTTCGAGTGCGGTGCATTCGACCACTCTGCCACCTCTCCGCAGAGCCGGCGCCGGAGGAGTTCCGCTAGGGAAATCCATGACGCCGGTGGCGTGGTCGTGCGCTTCTAGCGGACGTTGGGGCGAAGGACAAGCGGTCGCGCGCAGGTCCGTCGCGGGAACATGAACCGATCTGCGCGGCCGGAGCTGGGAACCCCCAGAGTCCAGCGCCACCATGGGGCGAAGCGCACCGCTCACACCGCCTTCAGGTGCCGCAGCGGCCGGCCGGAGGAGATGCCCTGGGCGGCGGCGATGATGGCGGCGGTGTCGAGGCCGTAATGGGCATAGAGGTCGGCCAGCGTCCCGGTCTGGCCGAAATGCTCCACCCCCAGCGCCCGCACGCGGTGGCCCGCCACGGCGCCGAGCCAGCCCAAAGTCGCGGGATGGCCGTCGATGACGGTGACGAGCCCGCAATGGCGCGGCAAGGCCGACAGCAGCCGCTCCACATGGCTCTGCGCCCCGGCAAAACCGCGCTCGCGGGCGCGGGCGGCCGCCGTCCAGCCGGCGTTCAGCCGGTCGGCGGAGGTGACGGCGAGGAGGCCCACGTCGCGCCGGTCCTCGGCGATGAGGGCCACAGCATCGATGGCCTCGGGCGTCACCGCCCCCTGCACGGCGATCACCACGTCGCAATTGGGGCCGGGCTCGCGCAGCCAATAGGCGCCGTCCACGATGGCGCGCTTCTGCGCATCGGTGAAGACGCGCTTCGGCTGCTCCAGCGGACGGGTGGAGAGGCGGAAATAGACCGAGCCGCCGGTCTCGTCGCGCAGCCAGTTGCGCTCGTCGGCGGCGCCATCCCCGTCGCGCTGCACATAGTCGAAGGCGAATTCCATCAGCACCGCCAGCTCGTCCACGAAGGCCGGCTCGAAGGCGGCGAGGCCGTCCTGCGCCATGCCGATGAGCGGGGTGGCGATGGACTGGTGCGCCCCGCCCTCGGGGGCGAGCGTGATGCCGGAGGGGGTCGCGACGAGGATGAAGCGGGCATCCTGGTAGCAGGCGTAGTTCAGCGCATCGAGCCCGCGGCAGATGAAGGGGTCGTAGAGCGTGCCCACCGGCACGAGGCGGGCGCCGAACAGGGAGTGGGAGAGGCCGAAGGCCGAGAGGGTCAGGAACAGGTTCATCTCGGCGATGCCGAGTTCCATATGCTGGCCCGTGGGCGAGAATTCCCAGGCGAAGGTGGAGGGGATGCGCTCGCGGCGGAACACATCTGCCAGCGCCTCATGGGCGAACAGACCGCGCCGGTTCACCCACGGCCCGAGATTGGTGGAGACGGTCACATCCGGCGAGGTGGTGACGATGCGATCCGCGAGCGGGCTGTCGCCTTTCGCGAGGTCCTGCAGGATGAGGCCGAAGCCGGCCTGGGTGGAGATGCTGGGATTGGGCGGCGGGGCGAGCGCCGGCACGGCGAGTGCGGGATCGGCATAGCGGCGCGGGCCGCCCTGCGCGAAGGGCACGCGATCGAGGAAGGCGCGCAGCTCGCCTTCAGGGCGCTTTAGCCCCTCGAAGGGCTCCCATTCGCGGCCGGCGCCCACGTTCATGGACGCGCGCAGGGCCTCCATCTGGGTGGGGGTCATGAGGCCGGCGTGGTTGTCCTTGTGGCCGGCGAGCGGCAGGCCGAAGCCCTTCACCGTGTAGCAGAGGAAGGCCACCGGCCGGTCGTGGTCGATGGAATCGAAGGCGGCGATGAGGGAGGCGATGTCGTGGCCGCCGAGATTGGTCATCAGCGCGGACAGCTCGGCGTCCGAGCGCCGGGCGATGAGGGCGGAGACCTCGCCCTGGTCGCCCAGGTCGTCCATCAGGCGCTTTCGCCAGGCCGCGCCGCCCTGGAAGGTGAGCGCGGAGTATTCGGCGTTCGGGCAGGTGTCGATCCAGCGCTTCAGCGCCTCTCCGCCGGGCTCGGCGAAGGCGGCCTGCTGGAGCGTGCCGTATTTCAGCACGACCACCTGCCAGCCCATGGCCTCGAAGATGCCGGTGAAGCGCTCGTAGAGGCCCTCGCGCACCACGCCGTCGAGGCTCTGGCGGTTGTAGTCGATGATCCACCAGGTGTTGCGCACCTCGTGCTTCCAGCCCTCCAGCAGCGCCTCGAAGACGTTGCCTTCGTCCAGCTCCGCATCGCCCACGAGGGCGATCATCCGCCCCTTGGGCCGGCCGCCGGCGAGGCCGTGGGCGTGGACGTAATCCTGCGCGAGGCTGGCGAACAGCGTCTGCGCCACGCCGAGGCCCACCGAGCCGGTGGAGAAGTCCACGTCGTCGGCATCCTTGGTGCGCGAGGGGTAGGACTGCGCGCCCTTGAAGCCGCGGAAATTCTCCAGCCGTGCGCGATCCTGCCGGCCGAGCAGATACTGGATGGCGTGGAAGATGGGGCTCGCATGGGGCTTCACCGCCACCCGGTCCTCAGGGCGCAGCACATGGAAATAGAGCGCGCACATGATGGCGGCGAGGGACGCCGAGGAAGCCTGGTGGCCGCCCACCTTCAGGCCGTCCGTGCCGGGCCGCAGATGGTTGGCGTTGTGGATCATCCAGCTCGCCAGCCACAGCACCTTCTTCTCCAGTTCGCCGAGCACCGCGAGATCGGCGGTCGAGGGCGGCGCGGGCGGGGTGCGGAGTGCGGGAGCGGCGGAACGGGGGGAGGCCATAGCGTTTCCTCGGCGCGGGTGTCTTCAGCGATGTCTTCTTCAGCGGGCGGGCCGGAGCACCCGCCCGCAACCCGATTGTAGCGTGGGCGGAGCGGCGTTTCCGGTCGAATCGGCCTTACCTTGGCGCGACTTGAGCCATAAAATGCCACGGAACGCAGCCAATGGAGCAGGATCATGCGCCTCGACGCCATCGACCGGAAGATCCTCGCCGTCCTGCAGGCGGATGGCCGCAAGAGCATCGCAGAATTGTCCGGCGAGGTGGGGCTTTCCCCCTCGCCGTGCCTGCGGCGGGTGAAGGCGCTGGAGGAGGCAGGGCTCATCTCGCGCTATGCGGCGGTACTGGACCAGCGCAAGGCCGGGCTGCCGGTGAGCGTGTTCGTCTCCATCAAGCTGGAGCGCCAGCAGGAGGAGGCGCTGGATGCGTTTTCCGCCGCCATTCGGGGCTGGCCGGAGGTGCTGGAATGCTATCTGATGACCGGCCCGCGCGATTACCTTTTACGGGTGGTGGCGGCCGATCTCGACGCCTATGAGCGCTTCCTGAAGGAGAAGCTCACGCGGCTCGACGGCATCGCCTCCATCGAAAGCTCCTTCGCGCTGGAACAGGTGAAATATTCCCACGTCCTGCCGCTGCCGTGACGGCCGGACGCGCAAGGAGGATCAGATGGCCATACGCGTCGGCATCGGCGGCTGGACGTTCGAGCCGTGGCGCGGCGTCTTCTATCCGGAAGGCCTGCCCCACGCGAAGGAGCTGCCCCACGCGGCATCCGTGCTGAAGACCATCGAGATCAACGGCACCTTCTACCGCACGCCCTCCGCCAAATCCTGCGCCGAATGGGCGCGGCAGGTGCCGGACGGCTTCGTGTTCGCGCTCAAGGCGACGCGCTACGTCACCCAGCGCCGCGTGCTGGCGGAGGCGGAGGAGAGCGTCGGCAAATTCATCACCAGCGGCATCGTCGAGATGGGCGACCGGCTCGGCCCCATCAACTGGCAGTTCGCGGCGACGAAAGCGTTCGACCCCGACGACATGGCCGCGTTCATGGCCCTGCTGCCGAAGGCCCATGACGGCGTGGCCCTGCGCCACGCGCTGGAGGTGCGGCACCCCTCCTTCGCCGTGCCCGAGTTTGTGGAGCTGGCACGGAAGCATGGCGTCGCCATCGTCTTCGCCGACCACGAGACCTATCCCGCCATCCCCGACCTGACGGCGGACTTCACCTATGCCCGGCTCCAGCAGACCGCCGAGACGATCGAGACCGGCTATGGCGCCGCCGACCTCGCGCGCTGGGCGAAGGCCGCGAAGGCGTGGGAGGCCGGCACCGTGCCCGAGGGCCTGCCGCAGGCGGGGGCGCCCGCGAAGGCGAAGGGAAAGACGGCGGCCAAGCGCGATGTCTTCCTCTACCTCATCGGCGGTGCGAAAGTGCGCAACCCGGCCGGCGCCATCGCCTTGCAGCGGCAGGTGGACGGCGAGTGAACAGCCGTTGACCTCAATCAACGCCGGATGTGTGCACTGCGGTAAAGAGATGATGCAGAGACGGTTCCCGACGCCCCGCGGGAGTGCCATCCTCCACCGGCATCGCGGGGGCGTGCCAGCCCCCTGAAGGTGTCCCTATGAAGCGCTCCCTTGCCATCCTCGCCGTCATCGTCGCCCTCGCGGCCGCAGGCGGCGCCGGGGCGTGGTATCTCGCGCACCGCAGCCGCGCCCTGCCCCCAGGCTTCGCCGAGGGCAACGGCCGCATTGAGGCCACCGAGGTGGACGTCGCCACCAAGGCCCCCGGCCGGCTGCTCGACGTGCTCGCCGAGGAGGGCGACTTCATCAAGCAGGGGCAGGTCATCGCGCACATCGACGTCTCGGACCTCGAGGCGGCCCTGCGCACGGCGGATGCGCAGGCAGCGCAGGCGCGCCAGTCCCGCGACACGGCCATGCATGTGGTGGAGCAGAGGAAGGGCGAGCTGGACCTCGCCACCAAGGAGCTGGAGCGGCAGGAAACCCTTGTCGCCAAGGGCTTCGCCACCGAGCAGAAGGTGGACCAGTATCGCACCACCAAGCTCACCGCCGCCGCGGCGCTCGCCGCCGCCCAGTCGAGCCTCGCGGCGAGCGAGAGCGCCATCCGCGCCGCCGAAGCGGAGGTGGACCGCCTGAAGCGCCTCGTCGCCGACGGCACCCTCATCGCCCCCAAGTCCGGCCGGGTCATCTACCGCCTCGCCGAGCCGGGCGAGGTGCTGGGCGCGGGCGGCAAGGTGCTGACCTTCATCGACCTGTCCGACGTCTACATGACCATCTTCCTGCCCGCCGCCGACGCCGGGCGCATCGGCCTCGGCACCCCCGCACGGCTGATGCTGGAGCCGCTGCCCGACCGCGCGGTGCCGGCCGCCGTCTCCTTCGTCTCGGCCCGCGCCCAGTTCACCCCCAAGCAGGTGGAAACCCAGCGCGAGCGCGACCGCATGATGTTCCGCGTGAAGCTTCGCGTCGCCCGGCCGCTGGTGGAGAAGTATCTGGACCATGTGAAGACCGGCGTCACCGGCGTCGGCTACGTCCGGCTCGATCCCGCCGCCCAGTGGCCCGCCTGGCTCGACTCGGACCTCGTGCGCGACGCCGCCGATGCGCCCAAGGACGCGGGTACCAAGGACGCGGGAGCCAAACCGTGAGCGAGGCCGCTCCGGCGGCACTCCCGGACGCCGTCCGGCTCGCCGGCATCCACCACGCCTACGGGAAGACGCGCGCGGTGGACGGGGTGGACCTCACCATCGCCGAAGGTTCCGCCGTCGCCCTCGTGGGGCCGGACGGGGTGGGCAAGTCCACCCTCCTCGGCCTCATCGCCGGGGCGAAGCGCATCCAGACCGGCCGGGTGGAGGTGCTCGGCGCGGACTTCGCCGCGCGCAAGGCGCGGGAAGAGGCGCAGCCGCGCATCGCCTTCATGCCGCAGGGGCTGGGGCGCAACCTCTATCCCAACCTCTCGGTGGCCGAGAACATCGCCTTCTTTGCCCGCCTGTTCGGCGAGGATGCGGCGGCCAAGGGCGCCCGCGTCGCCCCCCTGCTCGCCGCCACCGGCCTCGACCCGTTCGCCGACCGACTCATGCGCAAGCTCTCCGGCGGCATGAAGCAGAAGCTCGGCCTGTGCTGCGCGCTGGTCCACGACCCCGACCTTTTGCTGCTGGACGAGCCCACCACCGGCGTCGATCCCCTCTCCCGCCGGCAGTTCTGGGACTTCGTGGACACCATCCGCGCCGACCGCCCGCACCTGACCCTCCTTGTCGCCACCGCCGACATGGAGGAGGCCGCCCGCTTCGGCCGCGTCGTGCTGATGGACAATGGCCGCATCCTCGCCGACGGCAGCCCGGCCGAGCACCTGGCCCGCACCGGCCAGCCGACGCTGGAGCGCGCCTTCATCGCCTTGCTGCCGGACGGCCAGCGCGGCGACGGCGACGCCGCGCTCCCGGTTGCCGCCATTCCGGCCGACGCGCCGGTGGCGATCGAATCCCGCGGCCTCACCCGCCGCTTCGGCGACTTCGTGGCGGTGGACGATGTAAGCTTCACCATCCGCCGCGGCGAGATCTTCGGCTTCCTCGGCTCCAACGGCTGCGGCAAGTCCACCACCATGAAGATGCTCACCGGCCTGCTGCCGGCAAGTTCCGGCGAGGCGCTGCTGTTCGGCGTGCCGGTGGACCCGAAGGACATCGAGACGCGCCGGCGCGTCGGCTACATGTCGCAGGCCTTCTCGCTCTACGGCGAACTCACCGTGCGGCAGAATCTGGAGCTGCACGCCCGCCTGTTCGCCTTGCCGGAGGACGCGGCGGCCAAGCGCATCGCCGATCTCGTCGCCACCTTCGATCTCAAGCACCATCTCGACGACCTCTCGGACGGCCTGCCCCTCGGCGTGCGCCAGCGCCTGTCGCTGGCCGTGGCGGTGCTGCACGAACCGGAGGTGCTGATCCTCGACGAGCCCACATCCGGCGTCGATCCGGTGGCCCGAGACGGCTTCTGGGATCACCTCCAGCGGCTCTCGCGGGATGAGGGCGTGACCATCTTCGTCTCGACCCACTTCATGGGCGAGGCGGAGCGCTGCGACCGCATCTCCTTCATGCATGCCGGCCGCGTCATCGCCACCGGCACGCCGCAGGCGCTGAAGGACGCGCAGCACGCGGCGAGCCTGGAAGAGGCATTCGTCGCCTATATGGAGATGGGCGGCCGCGCCGCCGGCACCGAGGCCCGCCTGCCGCCGCCCCAGCCACGACCGGCGGGAAAGCCGGCCGCCTTCTCCCCCCGCCGCCTCGCCGCCTATGCTTGGCGCGAAACGCTGGAGCTGAAGCGCGACCCCGTGCGCCTCGCCTTCGCGCTGCTCGGCACCGCCTTCCTGATGATCATCTTCGGCTACGGCATCACGCTGGACGTGGACAAGCTGCGCTTCGCCGTGCTCGACCGCGACCAGACGCCGGAAAGCCGCGCCTATATCGACGGCTTCGCCCACTCCACCTATTTCCGCATCCAGCCGCCGCTCGCCTCGCCGGACGATCTCGACCAGCGGCTGAAGTCCAACGCCATCGCCTTCGCCATCGAGCTGCCGCCGAACTTCGGCGCCGATCTGCGCTCTGGCCGGCAGACGGAAGTGCTCGTCACCATCGACGGCGCCATGCCGTTCCGGGCCGAGACCATCAAGGGCTATGTGGAGGCGGTGCACACCATGTTCCTCGCCGATGCGGCGCAGGCGGCGGGGCGCAGCTTCTCCGCCTTCGCCGGGCTGGAGATGCGCTATCGCTACAACCAGTCCTTCCGCAGCCTCGACGCCATGGTGCCGGCCAACATCGCGCTGATGCTCATCTTCATCCCGGCCATCCTCACCGCGCTGGGCGTGGTGACGGAGAAGGAGCTGGGCTCCATCACCAACCTCTACGTCACGCCGGTGACGAAGCTGGAATTCCTGCTGGGCAAGCAGGCGCCCTATGTGGGGGTGGCGCTGTTCAACTTCGTCGTCATGGTGCTGATGGCGCTGTTCCTGTTCGGGGTGCCGCTGAAGGGCTCGTTCCTCGGGCTGGCGCTGGGGGCCTTCGCCTATGTGCTGGCGACGACCGCCATCGGGCTCGTCTCCTCCACCCTCACCAACACCCAGGTGGCGGCGCTGTTCGGCACGGCCATCGGCACCATGATGCCCGCCACCCAGTTCTCCGGCATGCTCCAGCCGGTGGCCTCGCTGGAGGGCGGGGGATGGGTGCTCGGCACCTTCTTCCCCACCACCTATTTCATGCGGGTGAGCGTGGGCGCCTTCACCAAGGGGCTGAGCTTCACCGAGCTTCTGCCGTTCGTCATGGCCACCGCCGCCTTCTGGCCGGCGCTGCTGGCCATCGCCTTCCTCATCCTGCGCAAGCAGGAGACCTGACATGGCCGCGCCCGCCCCCTCCGCGAAAGCCCCCGCCCCCCGCCGCCTGCCGCTGGCCAACGTCCACTGGCTGGTGGGCAAGGAACTGCTCGGCCTGTGGCGCGACCGGGCGCTGCTGGTGCTGGTGGTCTATGCGTTTACCGTCGCCATCGTGCTGCAGGCCAACGGCATGAAGCACGATCTCAACCGCGCCGCCGTGGCGGTGGTGGACGAGGACAATTCCGCCCTCTCCAACGCCATCCTCGACGCGCTGCTGCCGCCCTCCTTCCAGCGCCCGGTGCCCATCGCCCCGCAGGACGTGGACCCGATGATGGACGCGGCGCGCTACACCTTCGTGCTCAACTTCCCGCCCAACTTCCAGGCGGACGTGCTGGCCGGACGCAGCCCCGAGGTGCAGCTGCTCATCGACGCCACGGCGCTGATGCAGGCCGGCCTCGGCGCCAACGACATCTCCGCCATCTTCCAGACCGAGGTGAACCGCTTCGTCCTGCGCCATTCCGAAGGGGTGGCGAGCCCGGTCAACCTCCAGATCCGCGCCGCCTTCAACCAGGGGCTAGAATCTTCGTGGTTCACCGGCACCATGGGCCTCATCACCAACATCACCATGCTCTCGGTGCTGCTCGCCGGCGCGGCGCTGATCCGCGAGCGCGAGCACGGCACGCTGGAGCATCTGCTCGTGCTGCCGGTGCGCCCCTCCGAGATCATGCTGGCGAAGGTGGTGGCGAACGGAGCGGTGATCCTCGTCGCCACCCTCGTCAGCCTCATCGCGGTGCTGAAATGGGTGCTGGGCGTGTCCATCGCGGGCTCGATCCCGCTGTTTCTCGCCGGTGCCGCGCTCTATCTGTTCTTCACCGCGTCGCTTGGCATCTTCCTCGGCACGCTGGCCGGGTCCATGCCGCAGTTCGGGCTGCTGTTCTTCCTCGTGGTGCTGCCCATGAACATGCTGTCGGGCGGGTTCACGCCGCTGGAGAGCATGCCCGAATGGTTGCAGGTGGCCATGCAGGCCTCGCCCTCCACCCAGTTCGTGGCCTTCGCGCAGGCCATCCTCTACCGGGGCGCGGGGCTGGAGACCGTGTGGCCGCGCTTCGCCGCCACCTTCGGCATCGGCGCCCTGTTCTTCGCCGTGGCGCTGGCCCGCTTCCGCACCTTCCTCGCTGCGCAGCAGTGAGGGCGTCCTGCACGTCTACGCTCAAGCGCCGCGCGGGCTTGGTTTGCCTCCGCTCAGGCGCCGCGCGGGCTTCAGATGTAGTCGACGAAAGAGGCGAGCTGCTCCTGGGAGAGGTCCCGCATCTGGGCGAGGGTGTAGGTGTCGAGCACCGTGCCGATGGCGTCGCGCACCCGCACCATGAGCAGGCGCACCTCGCAGGTGGCGATGTCGCAATCCTCGCACGGCTCGTAGGCGTTGCGGCTGGCGCAGGGGAAGGGCGCCAGCGGCCCGTCGAGGGCGCGGATCATCTCGCCGACGATGATGTCGTCCGGCGCCTTGGCGAGCCGGTAGCCGCCGAGCTTGCCCTTCTTGGACGAAAGGAAGCCGGCGTTGCGCAGCTCGCCGAGGATCACGTCGAGGAATTTCTTCGGGATATTGTTGGCCTCGGCGATATCAGCCACCTGCGTGGAGCCGCCGGGCGGCAGACGCGCCAGGTGCACCGCCGCCTTGAGACCGTATTTTCCCTTTTTCGTCAGCATGGAGCGCCCTCTTTCGGGCTTATGGGGACATCGCGCGTCGCCGTCAACGGCGGCCACGTGAAATTCGGGGCGGCGTCACTTGGCGCCGGAGCCGTCCTTCAGCTCGTAGCGGCTCATCAGCGGCGCCTGGGCGATGGCGAAGGCGAAGGTCAGCGGCAGATAGCCGAAGGTCTTGAAGGCGACCCAGGTGTCGGTCGAAACCGACCGCCACACGATCTCGTTCAGCACCGCCATGACCAGGAAGAAGATGCCCCAACGGATGGTCAGCTTGCGCCAGCCTTCCTCGGTGAGCTTCACCATCCCGTCGAAGACGTAAGGCAGGAGTGGCTTCTTGAAATAGAGCCCGCCCAGCAGCAGCACGCCGAACAGGGCGTTCACCATGGTCGGCTTCAGCTTGATGAAATGGTCGTCCTGAAGCCACAGCGTCAGGCCGCCGAACACCATCACCACCAGCGCCGACACCAGCGGCATCACCGCGATGCGCCGCGCCAGCACCCACATGGCGCCGAGCGCCAGCAGCGTCGCCACCATGAAGACGCCGGTCGCCACATAGATGCCGCCGCGCCCGTTGGCGATGAAGAACAGCACCAGCGGGCCGATCTCCAGGCCGATCTTGAGCCACGGACTCATCTTGCGGGGGGCGGGCGAGGAGGCGGGCGCGGGCACTGGAGCTTGTGATTGGGTCATTCAGGCGGGCCGGCAGGAGAAAAATACCGCCGATCCCGGCGGTTCAGCCGGAACGGCGCGACGTCCCCCATGTGGCGCGTGTCGGGCCAACAATCAAGCCGCGCGCGGTTCAGCGCAGCGGGCCGAGGCACGCGACCAGTTCCGGCCCCTCCTTCGGCACCCGCGCCTGAAGACGGGCGGCAAGCCGCTGGACGCCGGCGCTAGGGTTGCCGGCGTCGCGCCGGTGCGGATTGGGCAGCATCACCGCCAGCAGCGCCGCCTGCCGCGCCTCTACCTGCGCCGCCGGGATGCCGAAGGCGCGCCGGGCGCCGGCCTCGACGCCGAACTCCCCGTTCGGTCCCCATTCGGCGATGTTGAGATAGATCTCGATCAGCCGCCTCTTGCTGACCACCAGATCGAGCCAGATGGCGAGCGGCATCTCGATGGCCTTGCGGATGAGGGCCCGCCCCGGCCAGAGGAACAGGTTCTTGGCGATCTGCATGGGGATGGTGGAGGCGCCGCGGGTCTCCTCCAGATCGTCGGCCTTCTCAAGCGCCTCGCGCAGCTCGCCGATGTCGATGCCGATGTTCTGGCAGAAGCTGGCATCCTCCGAGGCGATGACGGTGCGCACCAGCGCCGGCGACATCTTCTCGATGGGCGTCCACACGCGCTCCACCCGCTCACCCGTGATCCAGCGGCCGATCATCAGCGTCGAGACCGGATTGACGACGTTGTAGAGGACGGAGAGCAGCAGCGGGATGGCGGCGAGGACGAGCACCACCCGAAGCACCAGACGGATCATCCCCAGCCCTCCCCGCCGCCATGCGGCTTGACCTTGCCCCCTGGTTGGGGCACCCGGTGGCCCCCGTCAACGGTGCGCCCCGCCCGGGCGTTCCCACCTTGCCCTTCTCAGCCACGCTAGGCCACCCGGTGACCTCTTCCCTCAAGGATCGTCTCGACGCCGCCGCCGCCATCACCGAAACCCGGCTCGCCACCGCGCTCGGCGCGGCGGCGCTGCCCGGCGAACGGCTGCGGCCGGAGCGCCTGATGGGCGCCATGCGCCACGGCGCGCTGGGCGGCGGCAAAAGGCTGAGGCCCTTCCTGGTGATCGAGGGGGCGGCCCTGTTCGGCGTCACGGCGGAGGCCGCCGTGACCGCCGCCACCGCCATCGAGTGCGTGCACTGCTATTCCCTCGTCCATGACGACCTGCCGGCCATGGACGACGACGACCTGCGCCGGGGCCGGCCCACCGTTCACAAGGCCTATGACGAGGCCACCGCCATCCTCGCCGGCGACGGGCTGCTGACGCTCGCGTTCGACCTGCTGGCGGGCGAGGACGCCCATCCCGATCCCGCCGTGCGCATCGCGCTGGTGCGGGCGCTGGCGCGGGCGGCGGGCATCGGCGGCATGGTGGGCGGGCAGATGCTGGACCTCGCCGCCGAAGGGCGGTTTACCGGCGGCACGCCCCTCGCCCACGGCGAGGACGCCATCCGCGACCTGCAGGCCATGAAGACCGGTGCGCTGCTCGCCGTCTCGGCCGAGACGGGGGCGATCCTCGGCGGCGCGGATATGGGCCAGCGCGCGGCGCTCCTCGCCTATGGGCGGGCGCTGGGCGCGGCGTTCCAGATCGCCGACGACATCCTCGACGTGGAAGGCACGGCGGAAGAGGTGGGCAAGAAGGTGGGCAAGGATGCCGCCGCCGGCAAGGCGACGCTGGTCTCCCGGCTCGGCCTGCCAGAGGCGCGCCGGCTGCTGGACCGTCTGGTGGCGGAAGCGGCGGACGCCCTCGCCCCGTTCGGCGCGCGCGGCGAAATCCTCGCCGAGGCCGCCCGGTTCGTGGCCGCGCGGCGCAGCTGAGCGCATTTTCGGATGGGAGCGGCCGGCGAACCGGCCGCCTCCACAGGCGTTCTCAGACGGCCGTCCTCACACCGCGAGGTCGCGCCTGTCCTCGACGGTGGAATCGGCGCGCATCCGGTAGACCATCGGCACGCCGGTGAGCACCTCGCGCTTCATGATGCCTTCGGGAGACAGCTTCTCCAGCACCATGATGAGGGCGCGCAGCGAATTGCCGTGGGCGGTCACGATCGTGGTCTCGCCCCGCAGCACGCGCGGCAGGATCTCCTGATTGTAATAGGGCAGCGTGCGGGCCACCGTATCGCGCAGGCTCTCGCCGCCGGGCGGGGGGATGTCATAGGAGCGGCGCCACACATGCACCTGCTCCTCGCCCCACTTGGCGCGGGCGTCATCCTTGTTGAGGCCGGAGAGGTCGCCGTAGTCCCGCTCGTTCAGCGCCTGGCTGGCCAGCGTCTCCACGCCCTCCTGCCCCATCTCGCCGAGCACCAGCGACAGGGTGCGCTGGGCGCGGGAGAGGAGCGAGGTGAAGGCGACGTCGAACTTCAGGCCTTCGGCCTTCAGGAGCGCGCCCGCCCGCTTTGCCTCCGCGACGCCCTGCTCGGTGAGGTCGGGGTCACGCCAGCCGGTGAAAAGGTTCTTCAGGTTCCACTCGCTCTGCCCGTGACGGACGAGGACGAGGATGCGATCCGACATGAAAAGTCTCCAGACACTCAGAAATCGGCGAGGCCGAGCACATCGGCCATGGAATAGAGCCCCGGCTCCCGCTTGGTCTCTCCGCATTTCGTCCAACGGGCGGCGGCAAGCGCGCCGTTGGCGAAGAGCGTGCGATCCTCGGCCTTATGAACCAGTTCGATGCGCTCGGCGGCGCCGGCGAAGATCACCATGTGCTCGCCCACCACGGAGCCGCCGCGCAGGCTGGCAAAGCCGATATTGCCCTTCACCCGCGGGCCGGTGATGCCGTCGCGGCCGCGCTCGGAGCAGTCGTCGAGCCTGCGGTTGCGACCCGCCGCCGCCGCCTCGCCCAGCAGCAGTGCGGTTCCCGAAGGGGCATCCACCTTCCGGTTGTGATGCATCTCCACGATCTCGATGTCGAAGTCGTCGCCCAGCGTCGCCGCCACCCGGCGGGTCAAAGCGGCGAGCAGGTTCACCCCGAGGCTCATGTTGCCGGACTTGACGATGACCGTGCGCAGCGCCGCATCGGCGATGGCGGCGTTGTCCTCGTTGGAGAGGCCGGTGGTGCCGATGACGTGGGCGATCCCGGCCTCGGCGAGGCGGCCGGCGAGGCGCACCGTGGCGGCGGGGGTGGAGAAGTCGATCACCACGTCGGCGCCGTTCAGCGAAGGCGCGACGTCGCTTTCGACGGTGACGCCGTTCGGTGCCCCGCCCGCCATCAGGCCCGCATCCTCACCGAGATGGGGGGAGCCGGCATATTCGAGCGCGCCCACGAGCTTCAGCCCCTCGGTCTCGGCGATGGCGCGGATGAGGGTGCGGCCCATGCGGCCGCCGGCCCCGGCAATGACGATGCGCAGATCGGTCACGGGTGTGTCCTTAAGATGGGCCGCGCTCAGGCGGGTGGCAGCTCGCGCCCGGTATAGCCGGAGATGATGAGGAAGTCGGCCACCGACGCCTCCTGCCGGATCGCTCGCGCCGTCTGGTAGGCGGGAGAGAAATAGCACGCGCGCGCCGTCGCCACGTCCTTGAACGCGGTGACGACATACCGTGAACGGCCATGGCCTTCCAGAAGATGATTGCGCCCCCCGCGCACCAGGAACCACGCACCGTATTCGGTGAAGGCCTCGGCAGCGGCAGCGGCATAGTCCTTGTACCGATCGGGGTCGGTCACATCCACCTTGACCATCCAGTAGCCGCGCGGGTTGTCGGCCGTGCCCTCCGGCGGCTCCGGCGAGAGCTGCGGGCCGTCGAAGCCCTCCACCGCGGCAAGGTCGGCAATGGCGGTGGCCCCGCGCAGATCGCGCACAGGCCGGTAGTCGGGCGCGTCGTAGAGGGTGACAGCATCCTCATACGAGGGCAGTTCCACCAGCACGTTGCGATGGCGCTTGATGCCTTCGAGCTGCTCGAAATCGCCACCGCGAATCACGTAACGGAAGCCGTGCGACCGGGCGTAGGCGAAGGTCGCCTCCCGGTAGGTGATGTAGTCCACCGGATTGACCACATCGAGATTGAGGAACCAGTAGCCCTTTGCCATCGCTCCGCCCCCGTCACGCACCCTGAAGTTCGGCAAGGATCGCCTGCGCCGCCGCGACCGGGTCCTCGGCCGCCGTCACCGGACGGCCAACCACGATACGATCGGCGCCCGCCGCCAGCGCCTCGGCCGGCGTGGCGATACGCTTCTGGTCGCCCACCGCCGCCCCCTTCGGCCGCACGCCCGGCGTCACCACCCGGCGGTCGGGGCCGAGGATGGCGCGCACCATGGCGGCGTCGGTGGGAGCGCAGATGACGCCGGCGATGCCGGCATCCCGCGCCTGTCCGGCCCGCAGGCGCACGGTCTCGGTGACGCCGCCGATGACGCCGGTGGCGGCGAGGTCGGCATCGTCATAGGAGGTGAGCACGGTGACGCCCAGCACCTCAAGCTTGCTCCCGGCGGCGCCGCGCGCGGCGGCGGCCATGGTCATGGGGTAGGCGTGCACGGTGAGAATGTCGAAGCCCCTCTCGGCGGCGGCGGCGGTGGCCCGCTCCACCGTGTTGCCGATGTCGTGGAGCTTGAGGTCGAGGAACACCTTCTTGCCGGCAGCGATGAGGTCGGTGGCGAGGTCGATGCCCCCCGAGACCGCCAGCTCCAGCCCGATCTTGTAGAAGCTCACCACGTCGCCGAGCTGCGCGACGGCAGCCTCGGCGGCGGCGACGGAGGGATAGTCGAGGGCGACGATGAGCTTGTCGCGGACATCCGCGCGGATCGGGGTGCCCTGAACAACCTGCGTCATGCCGTCTCCTCCATTGCGCGCCAGCGGTCCGGCCGCCGCGCGGGACCCGCGCGGAACCAGCAGCCGCCCCCGACCGGTGGCTGGTCGTGGACGCGGGAGATGGGGTAGCCCGCCAGGTGGCACAGAAGCAAGGTGCCGACGCCGCCATGGCCGACGAAGAGGAGGCGCTGTCCCGCCCCGCCGAAGGCCGCCAGCGCCGCCTCCACCGCCGCGACGATGCGCGCCTGCGCATCCACCGCCCGCTCCCAGCCGCGCACGCTCTCGGTGGGGCGGGCGAAGAAGGCGTCGGCCATCTCTTGGAATTCGGCTTCGGGCAGGTAGCCGGTGGCGGAGCGGTCGTTCTCCTCCATCCCGTCGCGGATGATCACCGGAAGCCGGAGGGGCGCGGCGATCAGGGCCGCAGTCTCCTTCGCCTTCTCCTCGGTGGAGGAGATGACATGGCTGATGCCGGAGAGATCGAAGCGCGCGGCAAAGGCCAGCGTGCGCGCCCGCCCGACGGCGGACAGGCCCCAGCGCGGCACGGGGACGGCCGGGTCCACCTGGACCTGAGGATGGGTCAGATAGAGGAAATCCGTCACGGGCGGCACCGGCGGCGTAAGGCCGGCGCCGGACCGGCCGGGAAGGGGATCAGGGCCGGCGATAGGCCCAGACGCGGGCCGGGGGAATGTTGCGCCACACCCGCGGCGAACGCTCGCCCTCGATGGCGCCCGGCAGCAGCGGCACGGGCGAGACCACCGCATAGGTGAACTGCACGAAAGGCATACCGGAATGGGAGAGGTCGAACGCCTCGTTGACCATCCGGTGGCGCTCGCTCTCCGGCATGGTGAACAGCGGCAACGACGAAATGGTACCCACCGCCTTGCCGGGCAGGCGATCCTTCAGCGTCTTGCCGAGCTGGTAGGCATCGCCGTTGATGACGGTGACGCCGGGATAGCGCAGGCGCAGCAGGGCGCAGAATTCGGGATTGTACTCGATCAGGAACAGGCGCTCGGGGGCGAAGCCCCGCTGGATCAGCGCCTTGGTGACCGGGCCGGTGCCCGGTCCAAGCTCTATGACCGGGCCGTCCATCTTGGGATCGAGATAGCTCGCCATCATCTTGGCGAGCGCCGGGCTCGAGGGCGCGACCGCGCCGGTCTTGAGCGGATTCTGGAACCACGACTGCAGGAAACGCACCTCGTCCTTGAGGTTCGGCTTCTGGAGCAGGGGCTTCTGGAGCGGCCTGCGGTGGTCGTGGGACTGGAGCATCAACTGCACCTCGGGGCGCCCGAGCGGGTCGGATATCAGGCGCTTAGACGGGAAAGGGGGCCGGGTCAAGGTTCGCGGTTCGGGCGCAGGGCCCCGTGAAGCAGGTTGTCGAGGGCTGTCGCGAGGAGATCCTCCTCGGAAGCAACGAGAAAGGCGGAGCAGGTGAGCTTCAGGCTGACCATGCCGTGCAGGACGATCCAGAAGGTCAGCGCGAGGCTCTCGATGTCGAGCCCGTCCCGCAGCCGCCCGGCGGTCGCGAGATTCTGGAACACGCCGCCGATGAGCGCGAATGCCGCCGCCCCGGCCGCATCCTTCCCCCCCAGCGCGGTCGCTGCGAAGCCCGGCTCCATGAAGATCAGCCGGTAGGTCTCGGGCTCGGCGCGCCCGAACGCCGCATAGGCGAGCCCCAGGGCCTTGAGCCGCTGGAGCGGGTCCACGGTCTTGCCCGCCTCGGCCAGGGCGTCGAGCAGAGCGCGCATGCCGGCCTCGCCGAGCTCGCGGGCGATGGCCTCGCGATTCTCGAAATGGAGATAGAGCGCTGCCGCCGAATAGCCGGCGGCCTCGGCGATGCGGCGCATGGTGAGCGCTTCGAACCCCTGGTCGAGAACGATCCGGCGCGCCTCGGCGAGGATGCGGGCGCGGGCGTCTTCCTTCCGACGGGCGCGCGGCGAGCCGCCAGCGGGCGGAGGCGAGGACTTCACTTCGGACACGACGGATCCCTGCCGCTTGACATGAACGATGTTCAGTTTATGAACGATGTTTAGTGAACATTGTTCAGGACCCCACCATAATGACCACCCCCGCTCCCCTGCAAGCCGTGGACGCGCCCCGAATCGCCCTCGTCGGGGCGACCGGCGCCATCGGCGACAGCATCGCCCAGGCCCTGAGCGCGGCCGGCACGCCGTTCGCCGTGGTCGGACGCTCCGCCGCCGGCCTATCGGCCGCCTTCCAAGGGCACCCCCTCGCCACCCCGCGCGTCTGGAACCCGGAGGACATGGCCAGCCTGCGGGCCGCCGTGCGCGGGATGGATACGCTCGTCCACATGGTGGGCGTGCCCTATGACGCCTTCCACCTCCATCCCCGCCTCATGCGGGCAGTGGTCGAGGCAGCCGAGGCGGAGGGGGTGCGGCGGGTGCTGCTCATCGGCACCGCTTATCCCTTCGGCCGGCCGCAGGCGGCGCGCGTGGACGAGAGCCATCCGCGCATGCCGCACACCTTCAAGGGGCGGATGCGCAAGGAGCAGGAGGACATCCTGATGGAGGCCGACGCGCGCGGTGCGCTGCGAGGGCTGATCCTGCGCCTGCCCGATTTCTATGGCCCCGGCGTGGAGCGCAGTTTCCTCACCGACCTCTTCGCCGCCGCTGCGGCCGGACGCCGGGCCAAGGTGGTGGGGCCCATCGACACCCCGCACGAATTCGTCTTCGTGCCGGACGTGGGGCCGGTGGTGCGGGCCCTGCTCGGCCGGGAGGAGGTTTTCGGCCGCAGCTACGATCTCGCGGGGGCGGGCACCATCACCGTGCGGGAGGTGGCGCGGCAGGCGTTCGCCCTCGCCGGTCGCGCGCCGAAGCTCATGGTCGCGGGCAAGACCATGCTGCGCCTCGCCGGCCTGTTCGATCCGGTCATGCGCGAACTCGTGGAGATGCATTATCTGATGACCACGCCGGTGATCTTCGACGGCAGCGCCCTCGAACGGGCCATCGGCCCCATCGCGAAGACGTCCTATGCGGACGGCATCGCCCAATGCATGGCAGCGGCGCGCGCCGGCTGAGCGCCGGCGCGGATCAGGCCCCCTCGCCGGCCGCGCCCTGGAAGAATTCCTTCACCTTGGCGAAGAAGCCGGCGGATTCGGGATGGGTCTCGCCGGAGCTTTCCTTGTCGAATTCGGCGAGCAGTTCCCTCTGACGCTTGGTCAGCTTCTGCGGCGTTTCCACCACCACCTGCACATACATGTCGCCGGCGGAGCGCGAGCGCAGGATGGGCATGCCCTTGCCGGAGAGGCGGAAGCGCTTCTGCGACTGGGTGCCCTCGGGAATCTTCACCTTGGTCTTGTCGCCGTCGATGGTCGGCACTTCCACCGCGCCACCCAGCGCCGCCGTGACCATGGAGATGGGCACGCGGCAATAGAGGTCCGCCCCCTCCCGCTGGAAGAAGGCGTGCTGTTCGATGGACAGGAAGATGTAGAGGTCGCCCGCCGGCCCGCCGCGCACGCCGGCCTCGCCCTCGCCGCCGAGGCGGATGCGGGTGCCGTCCTCGACACCGGGCGGGATCTGCACCGAGAGGGTGCGCTCGCGCGTCACGCGCCCCGCGCCGGCGCAGGCGCCGCACGGGTCCTCGATGACGCTGCCGCGACCCTGGCAGGTGGGGCAGGTGCGCTCAAGGGTGAAGAAGCCCTGGGCATGGCGGATCTTACCGGCGCCGCCGCAGGTGCGGCAGGCCTTCGGCTGGGTGCCGGGCTTGGCGCCGGTGCCGTTGCAGGCCTCGCAGGCGACGGAGGTGGGGATCTTGATCTGCGCCGTCTTGCCGACGAACGCTTCCTCAAGGGTGATCTCCATGTTGTAGCGCAGGTCCGAGCCGCGCCCGCGCTGCTGGCCGCCGCCACCGCCGCGCCCGCGACCCATGGCGCCGCCGAACAGATCATCGAAGATGTCGGCGAAGGAGGAGGCGAAGTCGTTGCCGAAGCCGGGACCGCCGCCGCCATTCTCGAACGCGGCATGGCCGAAGCGGTCATAGGCGGCGCGCTTCTGGGGGTCCTTCAAGACCTCGTAGGCCTCGTTGACCTCCTTGAACATCACCTCGGCTTCCGCATCGCCCTGGTTGCGATCGGGATGCCACTTCATGGCGAGCTTGCGGTAGGAGGCCTTCAGCACCGTCTCGTCGGCGCCGCGATCGCAGCCGAGGGTTTCATAATAATCGCGCTTGGCCATCGTCTGCCTTCACCTGCCACACTGGCACTTGCCACGCCGGCTCTGTCTTGAGCGGCCATCCTGCAATAGCGATCGGATGCCGGTCCCCAGCCTCACGCACCCCGCTCAGCATCTGGAAGAAGGGTCGGCGCTGCGTCCGGCCTGCGCCCGGTCAATCCGGGGAATAACGCCTGAAACGGCGCGAATCAAATGGCCGCCGCGGCGGCGAAAGACCGGCGGGGCTCGCCCGCCGGTCCTTTTCAAAGTCACGCAGACTTCTTCTTGTCGTCGTCGACCTCGGTGAACTCGGCGTCCACCACGTCGTCCTTCTTGGCCGCACCGGGCTCCGCGCCGCCCTGCTGGGCCGCGTACATGGCCTCGCCGAGCTTGAGGGAGGCCTGGGCGAGGGTGTTGGTCTTGGCGGTTATCGCCTCCACGTCGTCGCCTTCCAGCGAGGACTTGAGGTCATTGAGCGCCGCCTCGATGGCACCCTTCTCCGCCGCGCCGACCTTGTCGCCATGCTCGGCGACGGCCTTCTCGGTGGAGTGGACGAGGGCTTCCGCGTGGTTCTTGGCTTCCACCAGGGCCCGACGCTTCTTGTCCTCGGCCGCGTGGGCCTCGGCGTCCTTCACCATCTTCTCGATGTCGGCGTCATTCAGGCCGCCCGAGGCCTGGATGCGGATCTGCTGCTCCTTGCCGGTGCCCTTGTCCTTGGCGGAGACCTGCACGATGCCGTTGGCATCGATGTCGAAGGTCACCTCCACCTGCGGCACGCCGCGGGGCGCCGGGGGAATGCCCATGAGGTCGAACTGGCCGAGGATCTTATTGTCCGCCGCCATCTCGCGCTCACCCTGGAACACGCGGATCGTCACCGCGGTCTGGCCATCCTCAGCCGTGGAGAACACCTGGCTCTTCTTGGTGGGGATGGTGGTGTTGCGGTCGATGAGGCGGGTGAACACGCCGCCCAGCGTCTCGATGCCCAGCGACAGCGGGGTCACGTCGAGCAGCAGCACGTCCTTCACGTCGCCCTGGAGCACGCCCGCCTGGATGGCGGCGCCGATGGCGACCACCTCGTCCGGGTTGACGCCCTTGTGGGGCTCCTTGCCGAAGAACTGCTTCACCACTTCCTGCACCTTGGGCATGCGGGTCATGCCGCCGACGAGGACGACCTCGTCGATCTGCCCGGCGGTGAGGCCGGCATCCTTCAGCGCGAGCCGGCAGGGCTCGACGGTCCGCTGGATGAGGTCATCCACCAGCGCCTCGAACTTGGCGCGGGTGAGCTTCATGGTGAGATGCTTCGGGCCGGTCGCATCCGCCGTGATGAAGGGCAGGTTGATCTCGGTCTGGGTCGCGGACGACAGCTCGATCTTGGCCTTCTCGGCGGCTTCCTTCAGCCGCTGGAGGGCGAGCTTGTCGTTGCGCAGGTCGATGCCCTGCTCCTTCTTGAACTCATCGGCGAGGTAGCCGACGAGGCGCATGTCGAAGTCCTCGCCGCCAAGGAAGGTGTCGCCGTTGGTGGACTTCACCTCGAACACGCCGTCGCCGATCTCCAGCACCGACACGTCGAAGGTGCCGCCGCCGAGGTCATAGACCGCGATGGTGCCGGCCGACTTCTTGTCGAGGCCGTAGGCGAGAGCCGCCGCGGTGGGCTCGTTGATGATGCGCAGCACCTCGAGGCCGGCGATGCGGCCGGCGTCCTTGGTCGCCTGGCGCTGGGCGTCGTTGAAGTAAGCGGGGACGGTGATGACCGCCTTCTCCACCTTCTCGCCCAGGAACGACTCGGCCGTCTCCTTCATCTTCTGCAGGATGAAGGCGGAGATCTGCGAGGGGGAATACTTCTTGCCGTCGGCTTCCACCCAGGCGTCGCCGTTGTCGGCGCGCACGATCTGGTACGGCACAAGGTTCTTGTCCTTGGCGACGGTCGGGTCGTCATAGCGGCGGCCGATGAGGCGCTTCACCGCGAAGAAGGTGCGCTCGGGATTGGTGACGCTCTGCCGCTTGGCAGGCTGACCGACGAGACGCTCGCCGTCCTCCGTGAAGGCGACGATGGAGGGCGTGGTGCGCGCGCCCTCGGCGTTCTCGATGACTTTCGGGGTGGACCCCTCCATCACCGCGACGCAGGAATTGGTGGTGCCGAGGTCGATACCGATGATCTTGGCCATATGATTCTCCTTGCCGGCAGGCCGACCGGGCCCTTGCGGCACCCGAGGTGGAGGGCCGCGAGCCCCTCTCGCGACCGATCCGCCGGCCCCCTGAAACTTTAGAATTGGGGTTCGCCGCGAAAACAGCGATCGAGGCGCATATAGGGGGGGTGATTTGGCCCCGCAAGGCATGGTAGCAGGCGCCACGCTCCATTTTTCACAGCCGCGCGAGGAAAACGGATGGCCCCCTTCAAGCCAACCGCCGGGCCCGGTCCCGGAGCCGATCCGCGCACGGCCCTCATCCTCGTCGATCTGCAGGTGGACTTCCTGCCCGGCGGTGCCCTTGCGGTCCCCGGCGGCCATGACGTCGTGCCCCTCGCCAACCGGCTCGCCGCAGGCTTCCGCAACGTCGTCCTGACTCAGGACTGGCATCCGCAGGGGCACATTTCCTTCGCCTCGACCCATCCTGGCCGGGCGATCTACGACATGATCGATCTGCCTTACGGCCCGCAGATCCTGTGGCCGGACCATTGCCTGCAAGGCACGCCGGGCGCCGCCTTCGCGCCGGGTCTGGACGTGCCCCACGCGCAACTGGTGGTCCGCAAGGGCCACCACAAGGCCATCGACAGCTATTCCACCTTCTATGAGGCCGACCGCACCACCCCCACCGGCCTTGCCGGATACCTCCGGGAGCGGGGAATAGATACCGTCTATCTCGCCGGCCTCGCCCTGGATTTCTGCGTCTCGTGGTCGGCAGTGGACGCCGCACGGCACGGTTTTACCACTTACGTGATCGAGGACGCCTGCCGCTCCATCGACGTGGACGGCTCGCTGGCGGCCGCCCTTGCCGACATGAACAGGGTCGCGGTCCGCCGGCTGGCGGCGGCGGACCTTCTCACCTGAACGAACGACCGCGACCGTGGACTATCCCTGATCGGCGGCGGTCATCATGCCGAACGGCGCGCCGGTGGCGTCGCAGACGATGGCGATGCGGCCGACGCCGGGAATGTCGAAAGGCTCACGGATCACCTGCCCGCCGGCCGCTTTCAGCAGCTCCACACGCGCGCCCACATCGTCCACATTGATATAGCTGAACCAGTGGGGTGGCACCTGCGGCGGCAGGATCTCGGTCTTGTCCATCATCCCGGCCACCGGCTCGCCGCCGAGGGTCGCGACGTAATAGGCGTGGCCGCCGTCCATGGGCATCTCGCTGAAGGTCCAGCCCAGCGTCGCGGCATAGAAGGCCTGCGCCTTCTCCACGTCGTCGGTCATCAGCTCGTTCCAGTAGAATTTCCCGTGCGGGCCCATCGGCGCCTCCCTCGAACCGGCCGGATGGCCGGCGGCACTATGCCCGAGGCACGGCGCCGCCGCCACGCAGGGCGAGACCTACTCCACGATCAGGATGATCCGCCGCGAGCGCGGCTCCACCACCGCCGCCTCATTGCCGGGCAGGGTGACGTAGCGGTATTGGGAGAGGCCGGCGCCCGGCGCGTATCCGGCCTCGTCCAGCGTCTGGTAGCCCTCGTCGGCGTCGAAGTCCGCGCCGTCGCCCGGCTGGCCATAGTCCTCCTGCGCCACCGCCTGCCCATAGCGGCCATAGGGCTCCGGGGCGGCGCCGAAGCGGCGCAGGTCCACGTCGGGCGGCACCACCGCACCCACCTCGGCGACGAAGCCGCCGGGGATATCCGCCGGCGGAACCGGGTGGCGGACCACATAGGTCTCGATGTAGCGCCGCTGCACCGGCGTGAAGGTCACATAGCCGCCGGGCACCGCCACCGTGGTCTGGGCGGCGGCGGGGGAGACGCCCCCGGCGACCACCAGCGGGAGGAAGGCGACAGCGACCAGACCGGACAGCATCACCGGACGCGCCCGGCCTCGCGAAAAAAGACCATTCGACAGGAGATGATTGCGCATGACGACAACTCCTCTTCCCGACCCCAGCACCGGGAAGGCATCGTCCGCGGGGATTCTGTCGGCATATGGCCGAAACCTGAGATGAAATATATAGTTACTACCTTGTTAAAACCGGCGTCAGGACAAGGGAAAGCCACCATGCCGCTGCCGCCTCTTCTTCAATCTGCCAAGATCACGTGCGCAAAGATCACGGCGTCCGGACGATGACGGGATCTGCGGCGGCAGCGCCGGCTCCCCTCGAACTCCAGCCCGGTGCCCTCTGGTTCCGCGAGGCGCTGGACCGGGAGGCGCAGGCCCTGCTCCTCGCCGACATCCGCGCGGTGCTGGATGAAGCGCCCCTCTTCACGCCCACAATGCCGCGTTCGGGCCAACCCTTCTCTGTGCGCATGAGCAATTGCGGGCCGCTCGGCTGGGTGTCGGATGCCGCCGGCTACCGCTACCAGAGCTTCCACCCGGACACGCGCCGCCCCTGGCCGGCCATGCCGCCGCGACTGATGGAGCTGTGGGAGCGCCTCGCCGGCGGATCGGCGCCGCCCGAGGCGTGCCTCATTAATTATTACGCGCCGGACGCCCGCATGAGCCTGCACCAGGACCGCGACGAGGCCGACTTCACCGCGCCGGTGCTGTCGGTGTCGCTGGGCGATACCGCCGTCTTCCGTGTGGGCGGCGAAACGCGGCGGGGGCCGACGCGCTCCATCCATCTCTCATCGGGCGACGTCTTCCTGCTGTCCGGGCCGAGCCGCCTCGCCTTCCATGGCATCGACCGCCTGCTGCCCGGCACCTCCCGGCTGGTCGAGGAGGGCGGGCGATTCAATCTCACGCTGCGACGCGTCACCGCCGCGTGATCGGCCACTTTTCCGCCACGTCATTCACAGAAAAGCCGGATTGCCGCCGGACACAGGCAGACCGGCCCGCAGGCGAAGGCCCGCTTTGGCCGGGTTCCGCCGGAGCCCTCGATGCGCCTCGCCTTCACGTCCGCCTTCCTCTCCGCCGCCTTCGCCGTCCTCTTCGCCTTATCGCTGGCCGCCCCCGCCAGTGCGACGGAGGTGATGTATCCGCGCGGCTCGGCCCTTGGCCTCGTGCCCCCGCCGGGCATGGTGGAGAGCAACCAGTTCGCCGGCTTCGAGGACGACGCGACGAAGTCCTCCATCCTGGTGGTGGACATGCCGGCCGATGCCTATGACCAGCTCCTGCCGGGCTTCAGCGCACAGGCCCTGAACACGCGGGGCGTGATCCTGGAAGACCGCGAGGACTTCCCGCTCAAGGACGCGAAGGCGGTCCTGTTCATCGGCCGCCAGACGGCCGGACCGGTGACCGTGCGCAAATGGGTGCTGCTGGTGGGCAGCGACAAGGGCACGGGCATCGTCACCGTGCAGGTGCCCGAGGCGGGCGCGTCCAGCTATCCCGACAAGGTGGTGCGCCAGGCGCTGTCCACCATCACATTCCGCAGCGTCGCCGATCAGGCAACCTCCCTGCCCTTCGCCGTCACCAACCTCGCCGGCTTCCGCCCCGTGCGGGCGCTGGGCGGCACGACGCTGCTGCTCACCGACGGACCGAAGGATGCCCTCGACGGCCCCGACCAGCCGGTGTTCGTCGTCTCCATCGCCGGCGGCGCGCCGCGCGACGACGAGCGCCGCCAGTTTGCCCTGCGCGCCCTCTCCACCATTCCCGGCGTGAAGGACTTGAAGCTCGACAGGGCCGAGCCCCAGCGCATCAACGGACAGGCCGGCTTCGAGGTGATGGCCACCGGCGCCGATGCCCGCACCGGCGTGCCCATCAAGGTGGTGCAGTGGATCCGCTTCGGACCCACCGCCTACATTCGCATGGTGGGCGTGACCAAGCTCGACGCCTTCCCCGACGTCTATGACCGCCTGCGCGCGCTGCGGGACGGCGTGGAGTCCCGCTAGGCGCGCATTGCGCCGGTACCACCCGCGGGATTACCCTTCGCGGTCACTTCCTCCGCCGAGGACCGCTCATGCCCATGTCGGGGCGCAAGGATGCGCCGAGGGAACCGCTGCCCGACAGTCCGCTCGCCGGCGCGCTTTCCCTGCCGGGGGCGGGGACGGACTTCGGCGCCATCGATGCGGACGAGGCGTGGATCGCCGTCATCCGCAAGATGGACGAGACCTATGCGGAGCTGGTCCGCCAGCAGGTGGAGCTGGAGGCCAAGAACACCGCGCTGGAAGAAGCCCAAGGCTTCATCGCCGGCCTCCTCGGCTCCATGACCGATGTGCTGGTGGCGTGCGACCTCTCCGGCCGGGTGGAGCAGGTGAATCTCGCCGCCGAGCGCGCCTTCGGCCTCAGGGCCGACGCCCTCCTCGGCCGTTCCCTGTCCGATCTGCTGGACCCCTCCTCCGAAACCACGGCGGCCGACGTGCTCGCCACCGTCGCCCGCCGCCAGCGCATCGCCGACCGGGAATTTACACTGGCGACGCCCGACGGGCCGCTCGCCATCGCGGTCAACGGCGCGCTGAGGTTCGATCCGCGCGGACGGGCGGTGGGCATCGTGCTGGTGGGGCGCCCCATCGGCGAGCTGCGCGCCGCCTATGGCGCCCTCGCCAAGGCCCATGAGCACCTGAAGCGCACCCAGCAGCAGCTGGTCCATGCGGAGAAGATGGCCTCCCTCGGCCGCCTCGTGGCCGGCGTCGCCCATGAACTGAACAATCCCATCTCCTTCGTCTACGGCAATGCCCATGCGATGAAGCGCTACGCCGAGCGGCTGATCGCCTATCTCGATCAGGTGCATGCGGGGGCCGATGCCGCGACCCTCGCCAAGGCGCGGGGCGAATTGCGCATCGACCGGGCGCTGTCCGACATTCCCGCCACCCTCTCCGGTATGCTGGAGGGCGCCGAGCGGGTGCGCGACATCGTGGCGGACCTGCGCCGCTTCTCCTCCGACCGGCGCGAGGCGCGGGAGGTATTCGACCTCGCCGGCGTGGTCCGCTCGGCGGTGGACTGGGTGGCGAAATCCCAGATGCCGGACCTGCCCATCACGGTTGCTGTGCCCGAGGGGCTGGAGGCGGTGGGCCATCCCGGCCATATCCATCAGGTGATGATGAACCTCGTGCAGAACGCCGTGGACGCCATGGAAGGCCGCCCCGACCGCCGCCTGGAGATCACCGGCACCCGCTTCCAGACCCCGGACGGGCTGCAGGTGGCGGTGCGGGTGCGCGACACCGGGCCGGGCATTCCCGACGCGCTCATGGACCGCATCTTCGACCCCTTCTTCACCACCAAGGCCGTGGGCAAGGGCACCGGCCTCGGCCTCTCCATCTGCTATCGCATCGCCGAGGAGCACGAGGGACGGCTCGAAGCCGCGAACCATCCGGACGGCGGCGCCATCCTCTCCCTCGTGCTGCCGGCGGCACCATGATGCGGGACTTGAACGCGCCCTTCACCGTGCTCTGGCTGCAATCGGGCGGCTGCGGCGGCTGCACCATGTCGCTGCTGTGCGCCGAGGCGCCGGACCTTGCCGCGACCTTGGCCTCCGCCAACATCCGCTTCCTGTGGCATCCCACCCTCTCTGAGGAGACGGGCGACGAGGCCATCGCCCTGTTCGAGGCGGTTCTGTCCGGCGATATCCGGCTCGATGCCCTGTGCATCGAGGGCGCGCTGCTGCGCGGGCCGAACGGCACCGGGCGCTTCCATACGCTGGCCGGCACCGACACGGCGACCATCGACTGGGTGCGCCGGCTCGCGGCGGTGGCGGAGCACGTGGTGGCGGTGGGCACCTGCGCGGCCTATGGCGGGGTGACAGCGGCGGGCGTCAATCCCGCCGATGCCTGCGGCCTGCAATATGACGGGCGCCGGCCGGGTGGCGCATTGGGCGCCGATTTCCGCGCCCGTGCTGGCCTGCCGGTCATCAATGTCGCCGGCTGTCCGACCCATCCCAACTGGGTGACGGAAACGCTGATGCTCCTCTCCGCCGGCCTGCTGCACGGCGGAGACCTCGACAGCTACGGACGCCCGCGCTTCTACGCCGACCACCTCGTCCACCACGGCTGCCCGCGCAACGAATATTACGAGTACAAGGCCAGCGCCGAGAAGATGAGCGACCTCGGCTGCATGATGGAGCACCTCGGCTGCCTCGGCACCCAGGCCCATGCGGACTGCAACACCCGCTTGTGGAACGGCGAAGGCTCCTGCACCCGCGGCGGCCACGCCTGCATCAACTGCACCGCGCCCGAGTTCGAGGAGCCGGGCCACGCCTTCATCGAGACGCCGAAGATCGGCGGCATCCCGGTGGGACTGCCCACCGACATGCCCAAGGCCTGGTTCATCGCCCTGTCGTCCCTCGCCAAGGCGGCGACGCCGGAACGCCTGCGCCGCAATGCGGTGAGCGACCACGTTGTCACCCCGCCCGCCGTCCGGGACATCAAAAAGCGATGACCGAGGGCACGAAACGGCTGGTGGTCGGCCCCTTCAACCGCGTGGAGGGCGACCTGGAGGTGCGCCTGGACGTGGCGGACGGCGCCGTGAAGCAGGCTTTCGTCTCCTCGCCCTTGTTCCGGGGCTTCGAGCGCATCCTGGAGGGGCGCGATCCGCGCGACGCCCTCGTGATCGCGCCGCGCATCTGCGGCATCTGCTCGGTGTCGCAATCCCATGCGGCGGCGCTGGCGCTGGCGGGGCTGGAGGGCGTGGTGCCCACCGACAACGGGCGCGTCGCCACCAACCTCATCCTCGCCACCGAGAATCTGGCCGACCACCTCACCCATTTCCACGTCTTCTTCATGCCGGACTTCGCCCGCGCGGCCTATGCCGACCGGCCGTGGTTCGCGCAGGCCGAGCGCCGGTTCAAGGCGGCGCACGGGCTGAGCGTGCGCGATGCCCTCGCCACCCGCACGACGCTGCTCCACGTCATGGGCCTGCTCGCCGGCCGCTGGCCGCATACCCTGGCGCTCCAGCCCGGCGGCGTCGCCAAGGGGGCGGACGCGCGCGACAAGATGCGGCTGCTGGCCACCCTCGGTTCCGTCCGCGCGGACCTTGAGGCCCGCCTCTTCGGCGCGCCGCTGGAGCGCGTCGCAGCGCTGGCCGACGCGGAAAAGCTGGACGCGTGGCGCCGCACGGGACCGGACGGTGATTTTCGCCTGTTCCTCACCATCGCCGAAGACCTCGGCCTCGCCGCGCTGGGCCGGGCCGACGATCGCTTCCTCTCCTACGGAGCCTATCCGCAGGAGGAGGGCCGGCTCTATGCGGCCGGCACCTTCGCAGGCGGTCGCCTCGGCTCGGTCGACACCTCGGCCATTTCCGAGGATCATTCCTTCGCCCGCATGGAGGGGCGGGAGGCGCCCCATCACCCGTTCGAGGGCTCGACCTTTCCCGATGGCGTGGACGAAACCGGCTACACCTGGTGCAAGGCGCCCCGCCTCGCCGGCCTTCCCTTTGAGACCGGCGCGTTCGCCCGGCAGGTCATCGCCGGCCAGCCTCTCGCCCGCGACCTCGCGGCGAAGGAGGGCGCCAATGTGCGCTCGCGCGTTGTCGGGCGGCTGGTGGAGACCGCGCGCACGCTGATCGCCATGGAAGGCTGGGTGAGGGCCTTGAGGCCCGGCGAGCCCTGGTGCGCGCAGGGCGCTCTGCCGCAGACCGGCCGCAGTTTCGGCCTCACCGAGGCGGCGCGCGGCGCGCTCGGCCACTGGATGGTGGTGGAGCGCGGCCGCATCGCCCGCTATCAGATCATCGCCCCCACCACCTGGAACTTCTCCCCCCGCGACGCCGCCGGCCAGCCGGGACCGCTGGAGACCGCCCTCGTCGGCGCGCCGGTGCGGCAGGGCGAGACGACGCCGCTTGCCGTGCAGCACATCGTGCGCTCGTTCGATCCCTGCATGGTCTGCACGGTGCATTGAACGACCATGGACGGGGCGGCCATCGCGGGCGAAACCATCGAGATTTCCGGTATCGTGCAGGGCGTGGGCTTCCGGCCCTTCGTCTATCGCCTCGCCCTGCGCCTCGGCCTCGACGGCACCGTCTCCAACACCGGAGGCCGGGTGCTGATCCATGCGGGCGGCCCGCGCACGGCTCTCGAAGCCTTCGCCGCGGCTCTGGTGGCCGAGGCCCCGCCGCTGGCGCGCATCGAGCGGGTGGAGCGCCGCCCGGCCGCCGTGCCGGACCCGGGATTCCGCATCGTGGAAAGCGGGGCCGGCACGGTCTCCATCGGCGTGGTGCCTGATGTGGCGACCTGCCCGGCCTGCCGTGCCGAGATCGCCGATCCCAAGGCCCGGCGGCATCGCTACGCCTTCACCAATTGCACGGATTGCGGCCCGCGCTTCTCCATCGTCGCCGGCCTGCCCTATGACCGGCCGGCGACCACCATGGCCGACTTTCCCATGTGCCCGGCCTGCCGCGCGGAATACGAAAACCCCGCCGACCGGCGCTTCCACGCCCAACCCATCGCCTGCCCCGCCTGCGGCCCGCGCCTGTGGCTGGAGCGGGAGGGGACGGAGATCGCCTCCGCCGATCCCATCATCGATGCGGCCGAACTGCTGCGGTCAGGCCATATCCTCGCGGTGAAGGGCATCGGCGGCTTCCACATCGCCTGCGACGCCACCGACGCCGCGGCCGTCGCCACCCTCCGCGACCGCAAGCATCGCCCCACCAAGCCGCTGGCGGTGATGGCGGACCTTCCCGCCGCGCACCGCCTCTGCGTCATCTCACCAAAGGAAGAGGCGGCACTGCTCGCCCCCTCCGCGCCCATCCTGCTGCTGCCGCTCCGGCCGGATGCGGCCCTCGCCGCCGGCCTCGCGCCGGGCCAGAGCCATCTCGGCCTGATGCTGCCCTATACGCCGCAGCATCATCTGCTGATCGCGGCGACCGGCCGCCCGCTGGTGATGACCTCCGGCAACCGCTCCAGCGAGCCACAGATCTTCCGCGACGACGAGGCCCGAACCGGCCTTGCCGGCATCGTGGACGGCTTCCTGATGCACGACCGTCCCATCGCCCGCCGGCTGGATGACAGCGTGGCGCGCTTCGCCGCCGGCGGACTGCGCGTGATGCGGCGGGGGCGGGGCCTTGCGCCGCTTCCCCTGGCGCTGCCGGAGGATTTCGAGGGGGCGCCGCCGGTGCTCGCCATGGGCGGCGAACTGAAAAGCGCGCTCTGCCTCACCCACGGCGCCCGCGCCCTCCTCTCCCACCATCTCGGCGACCTCGACGAGCCGGCCACGGGCGACGCCTTCGAGACCGCTTTGGCCGACTATTCCGCCCTCTTCGCCCATGTGCCGCAGGTGATCGCCGCCGACCTCCACCCGGATTATCGCGCCAGCCGCCTCGCCGCCGCCCTCGCCGAGGCGTGCGGGCTCAAGCTGGAAAGCGTGCAGCATCACCATGCCCACATCGCCGCCGCCATGGCCGAGACCGGCTGGCGGCGCACGGACGGCAAGGTGGTGGGCATCGCCCTCGACGGGCTGGGGCTGGGCGACGACGGCACCGTGTGGGGCGCCGAGGTGCTGGTCTGCGACTATCGCGAGAGCCGGCGCATCGCCCGCCTCTCCCCCATCCCGCTCGCCGGCGGAGATGCCGCGAGCCGCGAGCCGTGGCGGGCGCTGCTCGCCCATCTGGATCGCGCGCTCGGCCGCGCCGCCGTGGATGGCGACGCCCGCCTCGCCGCGCTGTTCGCCGGCAAGCCGGTGCCCACCCTGCGGGCGATGATGGACAAAGGCCTCAACGCCCCCCTCGCCTCTTCCGCCGGCCGCCTGTTCGATGCCGTGGCCGCCCTCCTCGGCCTCGCGCCCGACCGGCTCTCCCACGAGGGCGAGGCGGCCATGGCGCTGGAGGCCGTCGCGGCGGGGGAGGCCGCGCCCTACCCGTTCGCCATCTCCCCGCAGGGCAACCTCATCGGGATCGATCCCGCCCCGCTCTGGCGTGCCCTCCGCGCCGACCTTGCCGCCGCCCGGCCGCTCCCGGAGATGGCCGCCGCCTTCCATGCCGGGCTTGCCGAGGCCTTCGTCTCCGTCGCGGCACAGGCGGCAGACGAGGCCGGTACCCATGCCGTCGCCCTCTCCGGCGGCGTGTTCCAGAATGCCCGGCTGCTGGAGGCGACCGCCGCGCGGCTCCGCGCGCGCGGCCTCACCCCTCTCATCCCCGCCGAAGTGCCGGCCAATGACGGCGGCCTCGCCTTTGGGCAGGCGGTGGTCGCTGCGGCGCGACATATGGCGTGATGCCATGCGGGCGGAGCCGTTCCCGTCCGGCGCGGGCGGGACTATGGTGGGGTCATGACCACGCCCCATCGTCCGCACCCGCACAGCCGCCCCGAAGGCCGCGCAGCAGGTGTCGTGAAAACCTTCCTCCTCGCCGGCTCCACCCTGCCCGCCCCCGGCCTTGCGCCGGGCCTGCACGTGGTCGCGACGCCCATCGGCAACCTCGCCGACGTGACGGTGCGCGCGCTGGAAACCCTGGCGGCGGCTGACGTGATCGCCTGCGAGGACACCCGCATCTCCCGCCGGCTGCTGGACCGCTACGGCATCCAGACCCACCTCATGGCCTATCACGACCACAACGGCGCCAGCGCCCGGCCGAAGCTGCTGGCCCGCCTCGCCGCCGGCGAGCGTGTGGCGCTGATCTCGGACGCGGGAACGCCGCTGGTGTCGGACCCCGGCTTCAAGCTGGTCGTGGAAGCGGCGGAGCTGGGCTTCCCCGTGCATCCCGTGCCCGGCGCCTCGGCGCTGCTGGCCGCGCTGGTGGCGGCGGGCCTGCCCACCGACTGCTTCCTGTTCGACGGCTTCCTGCCGCCCAAGGCCGGCCAGCGCCGCAATCGCATCTCCGCCCTCGCCGCCGTGCCGGGCACCCTCGTTTTCTATGAGACCGGCCCCCGCCTCGCCGAGAGCCTCGCCGACCTTGCCGACGTGCTCGGCCCGCGCCGTGCCGCCGTCTGCCGCGAGCTGACCAAGGCGTTCGAGGAGGTGCGGCGCGCCGATCTGCCCGCCCTCGCCGCCCACTATGCGGACGCCGACGACCCCAAGGGCGAGATCGTCCTCGTCATCGGCCCGCCCCTGGAAGAGGTGGCCGGCGATGCGGACGTGGACGCGGCGCTCCTGCGCGCCCTCAAGGATACGTCGCTGAAGGATGCCGTCGCGGTCGTCGCCGGCGCCACCGGCCGGCCGAAGCGCGAGGTCTACGCCCGCGCCCTCGCGCTCGCGCAGGCGCGTGGGGACGAAAAGCCCGGGGACGCCGACGCGGATGCCTGAGACGCCGGCCAGCCCTCCGCCCGACGCGGGCAAGCTGCGCCGCCGCGCCGCCCACGCTCGCGGGCTCGCGGGGGAGGAACGCGCCGCGACCCTGCTCGGCGCCCACGGTTTCCACGTGCTCGCCCGGCGGGTGCGCACCAAGGCGGGCGAGATCGACCTCATCGCCCGGCAGGGCGACCTCCTCGTCTTCTGCGAGGTGAAGCTGCGGGCGCGGCTCGATGATGCCGCCTTCTCCCTCCAGCCGCGCCAGCGCCGACGCATTGCGGCGGCGGCCGAGGCCTACCTCGCCGAGCACCCGGAGCTTTCAATGCTGAACATGCGCTTCGACGCGGTGCTCCTCGCCCGCACGGGCGAGGCCGAGCACCTGCCCGGTGCTTTTGAAATGGAGTTCTGAGCCGAGTGGCGGCGCGCGCCGCCCGCCTATAGATAAAGCCGAGACAGCGAGGCCCAATCGGGCCAGCGGGAGATTGCCATGGCCCTGAAGGTCGCGGTCCAGATGGACCACATTGCGAGCATCAATGTTCAAGGGGATTCCACTTTCGCCCTCCTTCTGGAGGCGCAGCGGCGGGGCCATGCGCTGTTCCACTACACGCCCGACCGCATGGCCATGCGTGACGGCCAAGTGTTCGCGGCCGTGGAGCCGCTGACCGTGAAGGATGAGGCCGGCGCCCACTTCACCCTCGGCGCGCGCGAGCGCATTCCCCTCACCGAGATGGACGTGGTGCTGATGCGCCAGGACCCGCCCTTCGACATGGCCTATGTGACGGCGACCCATCTGCTGGAGCGCATCCACCCGAAGACTTTGGTGGTGAACGACCCCAGCCATGTGCGCAACGCGCCGGAAAAGATCTTCGTCACCGAATTTCCGGACCTGATGCCGCCGACCCTGATCTCCCGCGACCTCGCCGAGATCAAGGCCTTCCGCGCCGAGTTCGGCGACGTGGTGATGAAGCCGCTCTACGGCAACGGCGGCGCCGCCGTGTTCCGCCTGACGGCAGACGACCTCAATTTCGGCTCGCTCTATGACCTCTTCTCCGCCACCTTCCGCGAGCCATGGGTGATCCAGCGCTTCCTGCCGGCGGTGAAGCACGGCGACAAGCGCATCATCCTGGTGGATGGCGAGGCGGCGGGCGCGGTGAACCGGGTGCCGAGCGAGGGCGACTTGCGCTCCAACATGGTGCGTGGCGGCGCGGCGCGGCCCACCGACCTCACCGACCGCGAGTTGGAAATCTGCGCCCGCATCGGCCCCTCGCTGCGCGAGAAGGGGCTCATCTTCGTCGGCATCGACGTGATCGACGGCAACCTCACCGAGATCAACGTGACCTCCCCCACCGGCCTGCGCGCCATCAAGCGTCTGGGCGGGCCGGACATCGCGGCGCAGATCTGGGACCGCATCGAGGCCCGCCGCGCCGCCTGAGGCCACCGTCTAATCGAGATCAACGCGGCGGCGCCCTCGGCCCGCCGCGCGAACTGCCGTGCGGCTACGGGCGTTATCCGTCAGGACGCACCGCCGGACATCACAGGACCGACCATGGGACAGCCCTTCACCGCCTCCATCCCCCACCGCCTCGGCAAGGCCGAAGCGACGCGGCGCCTCCAGGCGGGGCTGACCGGCGTGCGCGACCGCTTCTCGCGCCACATCTCCATCCTGGAGGAAACCTGGACCGGAGAGCAGCTGGACTTCCGCATCGCCGCGCTGGGGCAGACGGCGAGCGGCAAGCTTCAGGTGGCGGACGACGCGGTGCACCTCTCCATGGAGCTGCCCTTCATGCTGGATCTCGTCGCCCGCAAGGCGAAGGATCTTATCCAGAAGCAGGGCCGCCTGATGCTGGAGAAAAAGTAGGCCCGTTCAGGCCGTCTCCAGCTCCAGCGTCAGCGTGTCGATGGAGAAGGAGCCGTCCGCCTCGAACTCAAAGTGGGTCGCCACGTCCGCGCTGGCGCCCGCCATCAGCGAGCGGATGGCGGCGACATGCAGCTCCGGCGTGCGGATGCGCGCCACCCAGGAGGCGAACTCCAGCCTGAGGCGCCGGTGCGCCGTGCGCACCACCCTGAACCCCGCCTCCTCGGCGAGGCGGGTCCATTCAGAGGCACTGTAGTCCCGTCCGTGAGAGGGATCTCGCAGCAATTCCACCGTCTGCAGGAAGGTGTCGGCCACCGGCCATTCGGGCGCGATCACGTCCATCATGACCACCTGCCCGCCCGCCTTCACCACTCGCCGCACCTCGGCAAGGGCCTGCGGCACATTCCGCCAGTGGTGCGCGCTGTAACGCGAGGCGACCATGTCGAAGGTGCCATCGGCGAAGGGCAGGCGCTCGGCGACGCCCTGTTTCGTGACGATGTTGGCGAGGCCCCGGGCCTTCGCCTCCGCCGCGACGGCGCCCAGCATGTCCTCGGACAGATCGTAGGCCACCACCTCGCCCGCGAACGGCGCGGCGGTGAAGCTCACATGCCCGCCGCCGCAGCCGAGATCGAGCAACCGGGCGGGCCGCGCCTCTTCCACGAGGGCCTTGAGCGCATCGAGATCAGCGCCCCGCGCATGCACGGCGCTCGCCACATAGGCGGCGGCCTGCGGGCCGAACATCTCGACCACATGGGCCTCGTGACTGCGCACGCCTGCACCTTCGGCGGCCATGGCTGATCTCCCCGATCCTCTTGCTACCTCCAGCATAGCCGGGGCGGCGTTTGACGCAAGCACGATTGTTCCTCTTTCGTTCTTGCGAGCGGGCCCGCCCTCCGCTACCTTGAGATGCAGACGGGCAGCAGGCAGGGGGCGGCTGTGATCCAGCGGGTGGCGACAGTCGCGTTCGAGGGCGTCGAGGCGCGCCCGGTGGATGTTCAGGTGCATGTGGCGGCCGGCCTGCCGGCCTTCACCATCGTCGGCCTGCCCGACAAGGCGGTGACCGAGGCCAAGGAGCGGGTGCGCGCAGCGCTCATCGCGTCAGGGCTTGCCCTTCCGGCGCGGCGCATCACGGTAAACCTCGCCCCTGCCGACCTGCCCAAGGAAGGCTCCCATTACGATCTGCCCATCGCGCTGGGGCTGATGGCCGCCATCGGTGCCATCCCCGGCGATGCCCTCGCCGGCTTCACGGTCGTGGGCGAATTGGCCCTGGACGGCGCCATCGCGGCCGTGGCCGGCGTGCTTCCGGCAGCCATCGGCGCCAATGCGCGCGGGCACGGCCTCATCTGCCCCGCCCCGTGCGGTGCCGAGGCCGCCTGGGCCAGCCCCGACATGGACATCCTCGCCCCGCAGTCCCTCATCCAGCTCGCCAACCACATGACCGGACGCCAGGTGATGGGCCGGCCCGAGCCACGGATGAAACCGCCGGGAGACACCATGCTCGACCTCCGCGACGTGAAGGGCCAGGAGACCGCCAAGCGGGCGCTGGAGGTGGCCGCGGCCGGCGGCCACAATCTCCTGTTCGTCGGACCGCCGGGTGCCGGCAAATCCATGCTGGCGCAGCGCCTGCCGTCCATCCTGCCGCCGCTGTCGCCGGCCGAGATGCTGGATGTCTCCATGATCGCCTCGGTGGCCGGCACCATCGAGGACGGCGCGCTGATGGACCGCCGCCCGTTCCGCGCCCCGCACCATTCGGCCAGCATGGCGGCCATGGTCGGCGGCGGCGCCAAGGCGAAGCCGGGCGAGGTCTCGCTCGCCCACAATGGCGTTCTGTTCCTCGACGAACTGCCGGAATTCACGCCGCAGGTGCTCGATTCCCTGCGCCAGCCGCTGGAATCGGGCGAGGTCCTGATCGCCCGCGCCAACCATCGCGTCACCTATCCCGCGCGCTTCCAGCTCATCGCCGCCATGAACCCCTGCCGCTGCGGCCGCGCCGGGGAGCCCGGCTTCACCTGCAAGCGCGGGCCACGCTGTGCCGACGAATATCAGGCGCGGCTCTCCGGACCCTTCCTCGACCGCATCGATCTCCATCTCGAGGTGCCGTCGGTCTCGGCCTCGGACCTCGTGCTGCCGGCCCCGGCCGAAGGCTCGCGGGAGATTGCGGCCCGCGTCGCCATGGCGCGGGAGATCCAGCTGGAGCGCTATGCCGCCCTCGGCCGACCCGATGTGCGCACCAATGCCGAGGCTTCCGGACCCTTGCTGGAGGCGGTTGCGACGCCCGATTCGGCCGGAGCGATCCTGCTTCGCGATGCCGCCGACGCCATGCGGCTCAGCGCCCGCGGCTATCACCGGGTTCTGAAGGTGGCGCGCACCCTCGCCGATCTCGATGGCGCGGACGGGGTCGGCCGCCGCCATCTGGCGGAAGCCCTCGCCTATCGCGCCGCAGCGGAACGGCCAAGGGCGGCGGCCTAGAGTGGCGGCGGCGTAGACCGGCTGCCGCGCAGAAATTGTCCGGCACCACAGCGGTGCCGGACGGGAGCGGAACGACCGCCGCCTCAGCGCATGGCGTTGACGGCGAGGCCCTCGATATAGGTGATCTGGGCGAGGTCGCCCGGCTGCACCTTCTGCACGTCGGCGAGCACCTTGTCGTTGGCGGCGCGCACCACGCGGACGTTGCCGTCCGGCCCCTCGAAGGTCACGGTGCCGGCGGCCGGGTCGAGGCCCACGAAGATGGAGGTCAGCGTAACCTCGCGGATGCCGAAGCCCTCCGGCCAGCCCGGCAGGCCGTCCGTGATGACGACCTCCGCCATCACTTCGCCCGGCTTGCCCTGGTGCGCCTTGCCGAGCGCGGTGACGACGCCCGGCGCCACGCGGATGAGCAGGTTCTCGCCCACCCGGTAGAGCGAGAGGTCGCCCAGCAGCGGGGGCGCGATCACCGCCCAGCGGCGGCCGGCGGGATCTTCCAGCACCACACGACGGGTAGCGGGATCAGCCGACACGAACTTGGCCTTGTAGGCGAGCACGTTCACCTGCCCGATGCCCTGCACGAACACCTGGGTCACCTCGACCGGCATCGGACGCTGCTGCGCCTGAGCGCCCACCGGCGCCACAAGAGCGAGGCCGGCAAGGAGCGCGGCCGAAAGGTGCATGCGCGTGGAAATCATGTCGTCCCCCCAACGAATCACAGGCGCGGACGCGCCGGGAGCCTGCCGCTATCACCTGAGGCGCCGTAGCGGCAAGGCGGGATCGCGAGGCGCTGGCGCGGCGGGTCCACCCATTGTCACAATCGCGTCGGAAAACTATGGTGATGCTGGCGTTCAAGTCCTGGGCACCCGCCTGAAGCGGGGCAACTTCCAGGTCGCTCCTCGCAGCCAGTGCGGCGCGTCGGCCGGGCAGTTACGCTCTGGACGGCGCACGGGCGGAGGAGCGATACCAAGCGTTGGGTGAGGCACGCCCGCCGTCGGCGGCGGCCCGGAGTGGGGCTCGTTGCGATGAAAAGAATGGGACAGCCGGATCCCGGCTTCAACCTGCCAGCCCTGTTCGGCCGCGGCTTCGACGTCGCCCGCGACGCGGCGCGGGATTTCGCCCGCGATTTCGCCAAGGACCTGAAGAAGGATTTCGGTCGCGAGGGCGCCGCGCCCATGTTCGGGACCGAGCCCGGTGCCTTCCCTTTCCTGCGGCCGCAGCACGCCGCACCCGGTGCGCGCCCTGCCATGCCGGCGCCGCAGAAGCTGGTGACGGATTTCCGCGCCTATTCCGGCCTGCGCCACCGCGACGCCGTGCCGACCGCGCCGGAAAGCATCGTCCTCGGCCGGCTCGGCGCGCTGGAAGTGCGGCTCGCCCGCACCGCGCGCGACGTGCGCCGCGCCCAGCGCCTGCGCTACAAGGTGTTCTACGAGGAGATGTCGGCCACCCCCGACGCCACCACGCGCCTCGCCCGGCGCGACATGGACAGCTTCGACACCATCTGCGACCACATCCTCGTGCTGGACCACGACGCCGGGAAGATCGTGCTCGGCCGGCGCAAGCCCAAGGTGGTGGGCACCTATCGCCTGCTGCGGCAGGAGGTGGCGAACCGCCACGGCGGTTTCTACACCCAGGGCGAGTTCGATGTGGGCGGGGTCATCGCCGCCCATCCGACCCTGCGCTTCCTGGAACTCGGCCGCTCCTGCGTGCTCAAGCCCTACCGCAACAAGCGGACCGTCGAGCTGCTGTGGCACGGGGTGTGGACCTACATCCTGCGCAACAAGATCGACGCCATGTTCGGCTGCGCCAGCCTCGAGGGCACCGACCCGGCCGAACTCGACCTGCCGCTGTCCTTCCTGCACCACAACGCCATGGCCCCGGAAGAGTGGCGCGCGCGGGCCGTCGAGGGACGGCACGTCTCCATGAACCGGATCGCCAAGGCCGACATCGACATGAAGAAGGCGCTGCAGGCGCTGCCGCCCCTCATCAAGGGCTATCTGCGGCTCGGCGGCTTCGTCGGCGACGGCGCCGTGGTGGACCACCAGTTCGGCACCACGGATGTGCTCATCATCCTGCCGGTCTCGGTCATCAGCCCACGCTATGTGGAGCATTTCGGGCCCACCGCGAATCGCCACGCCATCTGAGCGTTGGCAGGCCGCGCCGGGCCGTGCATAAGCTGCGCCCTCAGGAGAGGGCGCCATGATCGAGATCACGCCCCGCATCGCCATCGCCGAGGACGAGATCGAGCTCGCCTTCGTGCGCGCGTCCGGGCCGGGCGGGCAGAACGTCAACAAGGTATCGAGCGCGGTTCAGCTGCGCTTCGATGCGGCGCGCTCGCCCAACCTGCCGGAGGGCGTGAAGATGCGCCTCGCCCGCCTCGCCGGCCGGCGCATGACGCAGGATGGCGTCATCGTCATCCAGGCCCAGCGCTTCCGCACCCAGGAACGCAACCGGGAAGATGCCATCGAGCGGCTGGTGGAGCTGATCCGCGCCGCCACCGTGGTCATGCCGGTGCGACGGCCCACGCGCCCCACCCTCGCCTCGAAGGAGCGGCGCCTTGCCGCCAAGGACCGGCGGGGTCAGGTGAAATCCATGCGGCAATCGAAGCCGGATTCGGACTGAGAGGCGGTCAAGGAAGAGATTAGCGCGCCGCCTTCAGCAGGCGATCGGCGGCGGCCCGGGCCTCCTGCGTCACGGTCGCGCCGGCGAGCATGCGGGCGATCTCCTCGCGCCGCGTGCTGGCGGTGAGGGCGTTGACGCGGGTGGTCACCGGCGCATCCGGGTCTACCACGTCCAGGGCGCTCGCCTTGGCGATGAGGAGGTGGTTGCGCGCCCGGGCGGCCACCTGCGGCGCGTGGGTCACGCACAGCACCTGAACCCGCTCGGCGAGACGGCCGAGGCGCTGGCCGATGGCGTCCGCCACCGCGCCGCCCACGCCGGTGTCGATCTCGTCGAAGATCAGCGTCGGGGCCGAGCCGCGATCCGCGAGCACCACCTTCAGCGCCAGGAGAAAGCGCGCCAGTTCGCCGCCGGAGGCCACCTTCATTAGCGCGCCGGGTCGCGTGCCGGGATTGGTGCGCACCCAGAACTCCACCTGGTCCTGTCCGCCCGGTCCCGCCGCGGCGGGGTCGGTGGTGACGCGGGTGATGAAGCTCGCCCGCTCCAGCTTGAGCGGCGGCAGCTCCGCCGCAACCGCCTTGTCGAGCACGGCGGCGGCGCTGTGGCGCGCGCGGGAAAGGTCCTCGGCGGCGGTCCGATAGGCGGCCTCAGCCTCGGTCACGCTCGCTTCCAGCCGCGCCAGCGTCGCGGCGCTGCGGTCGAGGCGCTCCAGATCGGACTGATAGCGGGCGGCGAGGGCCGGCAGATCGTCGGCGCTGACATGATACTTGCGGGCGGCCGCCCGGAGCGCGAACAGCCGCTCCTCGATGCGCTCCAGCTCGCGCGGATCGAAGTCGGCATCGGCGCGGGCGGCTTCCAGATGCTGGCGCGCCGTCTCCAGTGCATCAAGCGCCTGGTCGATGGCCTCGACGGCCGGACGCACCAGCGCCTGGGCGTCGCCCGCCCGGCGCTCCAGCCGGCGCACGGCGGCGGCCAGCGAAGGCACGGGCGAACTGCCGCCCGAGACCGCATCCAGCGCCTCGTCAAGATCACCGGCGATCTTCTCCGAGCGCATCATGGCGGTGCGCCGCTCGGAAAGGGCGAGTTCCTCGCCCGGCTCCGGGCCCAGCGCGGAGAGTTCTTCCACCGCGTGGCGAATGAAGTCGGCCTCGCGGGCGGCGATTTCCAGCCGCTCCCGTTCGTCCTTCGCTTCGGCGAGCGCAGCGCGCCATGCGCGCCACAGGTCGCCCACGGCTGTGACCTTGCCGGTGAGGGCGCCGAAGGCATCGAGCAGGAGCCGGTGGCTCGCGGCGTCCACCATGGCGCGGTCGTCATGCTGGCCGTGCAGCTCGATGAGGCTCGCGCCGATGAGGCGCAGCGTCTGCACGCTCACCGCCTCCTCGTTGACGCTGGCGCGGGTGCGCCCGTCGGCCATCTGGATGCGGCGAATCACCAGCGGCCCCTCGTCGGGCAGCTCGGCTGCGGCGAGGATGGCGTGGGCTGGATGGTCGGCGGAGAGATCGAAGGTGAGCGTCACCTGCCCCTTGGGCTGGCCGTGCCGCACCAAGGCGCCGTCGCCCCGCCCGCCAAGGGCGAGGGACACGGCATCGAGCAGTATCGATTTGCCGGCACCCGTCTCACCGGTCAGGACCGTGAGGCCCTCCGACAGGGTGAGATCGAGCTTCTCGATAAGGACGATGTCCCGGATCGAGAGCGTCGCCAGCATGGAATATCAGCCAAGCCCCATCTTCTTGAACGCCTGGCTGATCCAGGACGCCTTGTTCTCCTGCGGCTCGGCCCCTCCGGACTGAACCAGCTTGTAGGCGTCCTTATACCACGAGCTGTCGGGGAAGTTATAGCCAAGCACGGCCGCGGCCGTCTGCGCCTCGCCGACGATGCCCATGGCCATGTAGCACTCGGTGAGGCGATAGAGGGCTTCCTCCACCTGCCGGGTCGTCTGGTACTGGGTCACGACCACCTTGAAGCGGTTGATGGCGCCCGTGTAGTTGCGCTGCTCCAGATAGTAGCGGCCGATGGCCATCTCCTTGCCGGCGAGCTGGTCGCGGGCGACCTCGATCTTCCGCTTGGCGGTGGCGGCGTACTCGGTGTTGGGATACTTGCGCACCACGTTCTCGAGCGCGTCGAGGGCCTGGCGCGTCTTGCGCTGGTCGCGGGTGATGTCGGGAATGTTCTCGTAGAGCGCCGAAGCGACGAGATACTGGGCGTAGGCGGCGTCGGCCGAGCCCGGGTAGAGCGCAATGTAGCGCTTTCCGACGCCGATCGCCTCGTCGTACTTGCCCGCCTCGAAATAGGAATAGGTGGTCATGAGCAGCGCCTTGCGCGCCCATTCCGAATAGGGGTGGGTTCTGTCCACATCCTCGAAGCGCTTGGCCGCCTTTTCCGGCTCCTGCCGGCGCAGCAGGGTCAGGCCTTCATTGTAGATCTTCTCGGCCGGCTCGTCGGGGGGAATGGTGTCGTCCTTGTCGCTGGCGCAGCCGGAGACGAGGAGACCCATGGCCACGGCAAGCACCAGCATCCCGCCGCGCACGAGCGCAGCCGTCAGCGCGGCACCACGCAGGAGGGCGCGCATGGGCAGGACATCGTTCAAGAATCGCATCACGGTTCAGCTTCCGTCCCGCGCCTCAAGGCGCCGCTTGTAACCGAAGGATCGCGCCGGGGAAAACCGCACGGCCGGCACACCGCCAGCCGGGCACATCCGCCCCACTCCTCGACACGCTCCCTGCTCGTTTCCCCCCATTTCGGGCCACGGCAGGCACTGCCTGCGCGCGTCCGGAATACCTCGACCCCCGCGCCCATGGCCACGGCAGGAAAACAGCCCCTCCGCGCTATCGGTGCTTTCAGTCGGCAATGTGGCGGCGAGCGCTCGCGCGTGCCTTCGGCGGCGAGAGTGTGGCCGCCCCGCCACGCCGGCTCACGCTGCGCGAGGGCGAGCGGCATCTAAATCGGAACGGGGTTAAGACTTCGCAAGCGCGCGGCCGGCCTCGCCCTCCGGGCCGAGGCGACCGGCCCAGGCCAAAACAGAAGCGGCGCCCGAGGGGGCGCCGCAGCTTCAGGATGAAGAAGACCCGACTGGAAGATCAGATTTCCGGGGCGAACACCGGAACCGGGCTGGAGACGCCCATCTCGGCGCCCACGGTGTCGCGGACGGGCCGGACCGGAGCCTCGACGAGGGCATAGTTGGCGCGGTCGGCAAGCAGGGCGTCCACCACCTGGAAGTTCAGCTTGTGGCCGCCGCGGAAGGAGCGGTAGCGGGCCAGCAGGGGCATGCCGGCGAGGGCAAGGTCGCCCACCGCGTCGAGCGCCTTGTGGCGGACGAACTCGTCGGAGAAGCGCAGACCCTCGGGGTTCAGCACGCCGCTCTCGTCGAGGCAGACAGTGTTCTCAAGGGCGGCGCCGCGGGCGTAGCCGGCAGAGCGCAGGCGCTCCACATCCCTGAGGAAGCCGAAGGTACGGGCGGGCGCCAGTTCGCGGCGGAACACGGCCGGAGACATGGTGGCGGCGAAGCGCTGGCGGCCGATCAGATCGTGGCCGAACTCGATCTCCACCTCGAGGCGGAAACCGGCTTCGTAGGGCAGAAGCTCACCGAAGGACGCGCCGTTCTCGACGCGGACGGGCTTGAGCACCTTGAGGAACTTGCGGCGGCCGCGCACTTCGGTGACGCCGGCGGCGTCGATGGCGGCCACAAAATCGCCCGCGCTGCCGTCGAGGATCGGAACTTCGGGGCCGTCGATCTCGACCGTGGCATTGTCCACGCCGAGGCCGCTCAGGGCCGCGAGGACGTGTTCGACGGTGGAGACAAGGGCGCCGGAGCGATCGCCGAGAACGGTGGCGAGGTCGGTGGCCTGAACGGAACGGCGGCTGACGGTGGCCTTGCGGGGCGCCTGATCGGCGAAGGAGCGGATGAAGACGACACCAGTGTTCGCGGACGCGGGCTTCAGGGTGATGGTCGCTTCGACCCCGGCGTGAACGCCGACACCCTTGAGTGCGATTTCGCGAGCCAGAGTGGTCTGCATCTTTGGTGCGTCCCGTTTCGGGGAAGTTTCCGGCTAACGGGTGTGTCCCGCCTGCCGCACTCCTTCCCTCAAACCTTCACCTTGGGTCCCAACTTTCGCCCCGGTTGTACAAAGAAATTGTCAACACGGTCGGCGAGTCGGTCCCTCAGGATGGGTGCACCCTAGTCGTCACGGGGGGTGACGCCAAATCACGCTTGCTTACCCTCTGTTACGAACGCCCTTTCTCAATTTCTGATTAACTATCAAATAGTTAGTGGCAAGTTTCAGGGCACCGGACAGGCCTCTGTTACAGCCGTTCGGAGGGTCCCGGGCAATCGAATCGGGAGAGATGTGGCGCGAAAGCCACAGGGTCCGGGCGTCTCGAAGCCGCCCGTGGGCGAGCAGATCGGTTGCCGCGGATTGGCCGCGAAAAGGGCGGCAGGGGGCCGGCAGCCGGCACCGGGGAGACCAGTGCCGGCCGAACTTTCATCGAACGTCCGTTCGCCGGACCTCAGTTCGCCTGGCGGCGCAGGAAGGCCGGGATTTCCAGCTGGTCGTCGTCATGGTGCGGGCCGGGACGCGAGGGCACCTCGGCGGCCGGACGCATGGGCGGACGCTTGGCGAACTCGGACACCGGCGGCTCACCGCCGCGCGGGGGCATGGTCGGGCGGGCATCGCGCGGCTCGCCACGGCCTTCGGCGCGGGGATCGGGACGCTGCTGCTCGGGACGGCGCTCGGGAGCGCGCATGCTGGGCTGCTCGCGGCGCGCGGGCTCGGGTTCCGGCTCCTCGCGGCGACCGACGTGGGCGAGGCGCTGCAGCAGCGTCATGCGCTTCTTGTCCGGCTGGGCCTGCTCCACCGGCGGCTCGCCCCGCTGGGCGCGGATCTGGTTCTGCGCGGGCAGCGGCAGCTCGTCGACGCGGGGCATGCGCGGCGAACGCGGACGCTGGCCGGCCGGCGGGATGTAGGGGGCGAACTCGTCCTCCACCATCGGCGCGGGCTGGGGCGCGGGCTCCGGCTCGGCGAAATAGGTGGGCTTGGGCGGCGCGGTGCGGATGGTGACGTCGTCGATGGCGACGGCGCGGTCGGCCGGGGCCTGCTGGGACTGAGCCGGCGGGGCATAGGCCTGGGGCGCATAGGCCTGCGGCGCCTGGCCCTTCTGGGCGGCGTCTTCCATGGCGATCAGGTCTTCGGCCTGGATCGCGGCCACGGCGCTGCGGATCTGCGCCTCGCGGGTGGCCTCGACGGCAGCCCGGCCGGCGTTGGAGATCTTGCGACCACCCAGATCAGGGAAGCGGTCGGCGACCGGCTGCAGCTGCTCGGGGATCACCGCCGGGTCGATGCCGGTGGCCACCACGGAGACGCGGATGATGCCGTCGAGCATCTCGTCGAAGGTCGCGCCGAGGATGATGTTGGCGTCGGGGTCCACTTCCTCGCGGATGCGGGTCGCCGCCTCGTCCACCTCGAACAGGGTCATGTCCTTGCCGCCGGTGATGGAGATCAGCAGCCCGCCGGCGCCGCGCATGGAGGTCTCGTCCAGCAGCGGGTTGGCGATGGCGGCCTCGGCGGCCTGGATGGCGCGCTTGTCGCCGGAGGCTTCGCCCGTGCCCATCATGGCCTTGCCCATGTCGCGCATCACGGCGCGCACGTCGGCGAAGTCGAGGTTGATGAGACCTTCCTTCACCATCAGGTCGGTGATGCAGGCGACGCCCGAGTAGAGCACCTGGTCGGCCATGGCGAAGGCGTCGGCGAAGGTGGTCTTCTCGTTCGCCACCCGGAACAGGTTCTGGTTCGGGATGACGATGAGGGTGTCGACGCTCTTCTGCAGCTCGCTGATGCCGTGCTCGGCGACGCGCATGCGGCGCTGGCCCTCGAAGTGGAAGGGCTTGGTCACCACGCCGACGGTCAGGATGCCGAGCTCGCGGGCCGCGCGGGCCACCACGGGGGCGGCGCCGGTGCCGGTGCCACCGCCCATGCCGGCGGTGATGAACACCATGTGCGAGCCGGACAGGTGATCGCGGATCTCGTCGATGACTTCCTCGGCGGCGGCGCGGCCGACTTCCGGCTGGGAGCCGGCGCCGAGACCCTCGGTCACCGCCACGCCCATCTGCACCACGCGCTCGGCCTTGGTGAGGGCGAGGGCCTGGGCATCGGTGTTCGCCACCACGAACTCCACGCCGTGGAGCCCGGAGGTGATCATGTTGTTAACGGCGTTGCCGCCGGCGCCGCCCACACCGAACACCGTGATCCGGGGACGAAGCTCACGAATGTCGGGCATCTGAAGGTTGATCGTCATGCTATTGCTCCGTCCCGATCGGCCCTGTCCGCCGCTCGCGAATCCTTGATGACCTCTTTGTTACGGCAGCTTTCGTTAACCATGTCTAAAAGCTGTCCTTCAGCCAGCGGCCAACGCGACCGAAATAGCCCGGTCCCTCGCCCACTGCCGCCTGCCGCCGGCGCGGCTCGAAGTGTTCGAGCCCTGCCACCTGCGGATAGACGAGAAGACCTGCCGTCACCGCGAAGGCCGCACCGCGCGCCGCCTCGGGAAGACGGGAAACGCCAAGCGGGCGGCCGATTCTGACCTGCGGGCCGATGACCCGCGCCACGAGATCGGCAAGCCCCTGAAGCTGCGCCGCGCCGCCCGTGAGCACGATGCGCCGGCCGGCATCCCCGGCATGGCCGGAGGCCCTGAGGCGATCGCGCAACAGTTCGACGATTTCCTCCGCCCGCGGCTTCACGATGGTGACGAGCCGGGACTTCGGGACCATGTGCGGCTGGTCGCGCGAATCACCCGACAAGGGCGGCACGGTCAGCATGTCGTGGTCGTCGGAGGAGACCGCCACCACGGCCCCGTGCAGCGCCTTCAGGCGCTCGGCATCGGCGAGGCGCGCGGGCATCCCGCGGGCGACATCGTTGGTGATGTGCTGGCCGCCCAGCGCCACGCCGTCCACATAGAGACAATGGCCGCCGGCGACGATGGAGAAGGTGGTGGTGCCGGCCCCCATGTCGATGAGGGTGACGCCCAGCTCCATCTCGTCGTCGGTGAGCGAGGAGAGCGCCGCCGCATAGGGCGCCGCCACCATGGCCTCGATGGAGAGATGGCAGCGCTCGACGCACAGCACGAGATTCTTCAGCGCGGTGAGGTCGGCGGTGATGACATGCATGTCGGCGCCAAGCTCGCGGCCGAGCATGCCGCACGGCTCGCCGATGCCGCGCCGGCCATCCAGCGAATAGCCCACCGGCAGCGCGTGCATCACGGCCCGGCCGTCGCCCACCGCGTAGGTGGAGGCGGCTTCCAGCACGCGGCGGATGTCGAATTCCTCCACCGCCGGGGCGGAGAGGCGCACCGCGGCCTCGTAATGCTGGGAGGCAAGCCGGCCGCCGGAAACGCCGACCACCACCGAGGCGATCTGCACGCCCGAGGCGCGCTCGGCCATGTCCACCGCCTGGCGGATGGCGAGTTCCGCCTTGGCCATGTCCACCACCGCGCCACCCTTGATGCCGTGGGCACGGGTGTGGCCGATGCCGAGCACGTCGATGGCGTGGGTACGGCGCGTCAGCACGTCCGATGCGCCGCGCGGCTTCAGGCGGGCAATGGCGCAGACCACCTTGCTGGTGCCGATGTCCAGCACCCCGACGATGCCGCCCTTCTTCGGCGGCAGCGGGCGCATCTTGGGTGCGAAGCCCTGGGCGAGCCGTCCCCTCATGCGGGGCCTCCCTTCTTTGACTTGGCGCGGGCCTTGAGCATTTCGGCACGGGCGGCGGCGGCAGCGTCGGACTGGCGCACCACCACGCGATCCGGCAGGCGCAGGTCGACGATGGTGATGTCGCGGCTGAGCAGTTTCTTCTCGCGGTCGAGGTCCATGAGGGCGACGAGGGCCCCCTCCAGATTCTCTTCCGGCAGGCGCACGTCGATGCCGTTGCGCGTCTTCAGCGTCCAGCGTCGCTCCGCGACGAAGATGGCGGCGCGCACCTGCTCCTTGAGGGCGGGCAGGCGGGCGAGGACATCGACGATCTCGCCCACATGATTCTGCGCGCCTTCGCCCACCACGATGGGCAGCTGCACGTAGCGCGGATCGTCCGAATAGGGTGCGATGGGCGTGCCGTCGCGGGCGATCACCTTGAGCTCGCCGTTGATCTGCCAGAGCGCATAGGCCTGGCGCTCGGAGACCGCGATCTCGATCCGGTCGGGATAGAATTTGCGCACGCTGGCGCTGGCGATCCACGGCAGCGATTCGAGCCGGGCGCGCATCTCGTCCGCGTTCAGGAACAGGATGGAGGTGGAGGACTTGATGCCCGCCGTCTCCAGAATCTGCGCGGGCGTGACGTGATTGTGCCCGGAGATGTTGACTTCCTTCACCTTGAAGCCGGCGAGGTTGCCGGCGGCGTCCGCCACGTCGATGGCGATGCCCTTCGCCTCCTCCACATGGCCGCCGAGCACCGTGCCGTAGGCGGAGAAGCCGCCGATCACCGCGATGGCGAGGAGGCTGGCGCTGCGCCGGCCCAAGCGCGAGGTGGACATGCGCACCGACAGACGGCGCAGGAAAAGCGCGAGGCGGCTGGCGGGCCGGGGATCGATGGCGAGGCGCTTGTGCCGCCCAGGGGGCGGCGCCGGGGCGCGGGGCGCGGCATCGGGCCTTGCCCCATAGCCTGCACCGGGGCGCTGCGGGGGTCGCCTGCCCGCGCCGGGGCGGGGTCCTAGCGATCCAGCGACGCGTCCTCCACCATCCATGTCACAAGCTCGCCGAATGAGATGCCCGCGTGAGCGGCCAGTTCTGGCACCAGAGACGTCCGCGTCATGCCGGGCTGGGTGTTGACCTCGAGACAGACGAGGCCAGAGGCATCGCCCTTCGACGGGTCGAAGCGAAAATCGCTCCGCGACACCCCCCGGCACCCGAGAGCTCGATGCGCCGTGAGGCTTAACATCTGCACCCGTTGGTAAATTTCGGGTAAAATGCGCGCGGGAAGGATGTGACGAGAGCCGCCCGGTGCATACTTGCTTTCGTAATCGTAAAACGCCTGGGTCGATTCGATTTCAATGACATCGAAGACTTTGTCGCCCATCACGGCGCAGGTCAGCTCGAGCCCGGCAATAAATTCCTCCACAAGAAGATTTTCACCGAGGGTCCAGTCCTCGCGCGTCAATTCCTGCGGCGGGTGCTCCTGGTCCTCGCGCACGATGAAGACGCCGACGCTGGAGCCGCCGGTATTGGGCTTCAGCACGTAGGGCCGTTCCATGGCATGGGCCTTGGCGGCCGCGGCCCGGCTGACCAGCCCGCCCTTCGCCACCGGCACGCCGGCCGCGGCCAGCATGATGCGCGCCTGAGCCTTGTCCATGGCCAGCGCCGAGGCCAGCACGCCGGAATGGCTGTAGGGGATGCGCAGGATTTCGAGGATGCCCTGGATGGTGCCGTCCTCGCCCGGCGCGCCGTGCAGCACGTTGAACACCACGTCCGGCTTGAGACGCGCCAGCACCTCGGCGACATCGCGGCCCACGTCGACCTGCGTCACGCGGTAGCCGGCGCCTTCCAGGGCGGCGGCGCAGGCGGCGCCCGAATTGAGCGAGACCTCCCGCTCGGAGGACCATCCGCCCATCAGCACCGCCACGTGTTTGGCCATCGACGTCATTCCCGTTCCGTTACCGGCGCGCGCCGGCGCCTGCTCTGAAGAGAGCAGCTTTGCGCCAGCACCATGGCGCGGTCCGGTTTTAGGTTTTGCTAATGGCTCAGGCGGGGGAGAGCGGAAGCCCGATGCGCTTGATCTCCCATTCCAGCGTCACGCCGGAATTGTCCTTCACCCGCCGGCGCACCTCCTCGCCCAGCCCCTCGATCTCCGCCGCCGTGGCGCCGCCGAGATTGATGAGGAAGTTGGTGTGCAGCTCCGACACCTGCGCACGGCCGATGGTGAGCCCCCGGCAGCCGGCGGCGTCCACCAGCTTCCAGGCGCTGGTCCCCGGCGGGTTCTTGAAGGTGGAGCCGCCGGTGCGGCTCTTGATGGGCTGGGTCGCCTCCCGGCTCTCGGTGATCTTGGCCATCTCGGCCGCGATCTCCGCGGGATCCCCGGGGCGGCCCTCGAAGGTGGCGCGGGTGAAAATCACGTCATCAGGCACGCCGCAATGTCGGTAGGTGAATCCCATCTGCGCATTGGTGAACCGCACCTTCTGCCCGGCGCGGGTGACGCCCTCGGCCTCCACCAGCACGTCCTTGGTTTCGCCGCCGTAGGCGCCGCCGTTCATGCGCAACGCGCCGCCGATGGCGCCGGGGATGCCGCGCAGGAAGGAGAAGCCGGCAAGCCCCGCATCCGCCGCCGCGCGCGCCACCTTCACATCCGGCACGCCGGTGCCGGCAACGATGCGCGTGCCCTCGACGCTCACGTCGGTGAAGCCGCGGCCGAGGCGGATCACGATGCCGGGCACACCGCCATCGCGCACGATGAGGTTGGAGCCGAGGCCGATCACCGTGACCGGAAGGTCCGCCGGGATGTGGGACAGAAAATAGGCGAGGTCGTCGGCATCGGCCGGCAGGAACAGGAGCTGGGCCGGGCCGCCGACACGGAACCAGGTGAAATCGGCGAGCGGCGCATTGGCGTTCAGCGTGCCGCGCAGCTGCGGCAGGAGCGGCCGCAAGGCGGGCAGAAGATCAGGGAATGCGGCGGGGGCCGCCCCGCTGGTCTCGGCCATGCTCATGGTGTCACCGGTCCTTCGGGCGTGCCTCTCCCACACATGCGGCGGCAGGGCAAGCCGGGCGATTTCCCGATGGCCGGCGACGTGGCATCATGCGGCTCCGTTCGCCTGGAGCTGCCCACCATGAGCGAAGACGCGCTTCCCCCCGACACCAAGCTCACCACCACCAAGCAACGCTGGGCCGAGGAAGGCCGCTTCCTCACCGGCCGCATCGCCCGCCCGGATGCCGAGCGCCTGCCGCCCGGCCAGCATCTGGTGCGCGACTGGCCGGTGCTCGACCTCGGGCTCCAGCCTGTGGTGACGCGGGAATCCTTCCGCCTCGACATGACCGGCGCGGTGGAGACCGCCCTCTCGCTGGACTGGGCCGCCTTCTCGTCCCTGCCCCAGAGCCGCAGCCTCAGCGACATCCACTGCGTGACCACATGGTCGCGCTACGACAATAATTGGGAAGGGGTGCTGACCCGCGACCTGCTGGAAGCCGTGCGCCCCGCCCCGCACGCCACGGCGGTGATGCTGCACAGCTATGACGGCTACACCACCAATCTGCTGCTGGCCGATTTCGCCTCCGAGGACGCCCTCATCGCCCACAGCTGGGAAGGCCGCCCGCTGACGCAGGAACACGGCGCCCCGGCGCGCCTCGTGGTGCCGCATCTCTATTTCTGGAAGAGCGCCAAGTGGATCAAGGCCATCGAGTTCATCGCCCGCGACAAGGCCGGCTTCTGGGAAGAGCGCGGCTACCACATGCGCGGCGACCCGTGGGCCGAGCAGCGCTATTCGGACGATTGAGGAATTACCGTCCCGAACGATCCCCGCAGGACTGTCATCGCCCGGCTCGTCCGGGCCATCCACCCCGCCAGTCGTCCGGTGATGGGCGTCCAGCACCCGCCTCGCCCCACCGTGGATCGCCCGCACAAGGCGGGCGATGACGGCGAGAAAGGGAGCTGGAAAGAAGACACCGACCGCGCCACCCTCACGCCGCCCGACGGCGGGTGACCTCGGAGCGGGCGAAGAGTTCGGCCACCCAGTCCACGAACACGCGCAGCCGGCTGGTGAGGTGGCGGCTCGGCGGATAGACCACGTGGATGGGCATCTCTCCGGCCGCCCAGTCGGTGAGGATGGGCACCAGCGCCCCCGAGGCGAGGTGCTCCTCCACCTGGAACACCGGTGACATGACCGCGCCGAGCCCGGCCAGCGCGGCGGCGATATAGGCGTTGCCGTCATTGGTGGCGACGCTGTAGCGCCCGGTCAGCTCCACCACCTCGTCGCCGCGCGTGAAGTCGAAGGGGTGGTAGCGCCCGCTCTGCTGGCTGAAGTAGCGGATGAGCTTGTGCGTCTCCTCGAAATCGAGGGGATGCCGGGGCGTGCCGTAGCGCGCGAGATAGCCGGGCGACGCCGCCGTGACGAAGCGCAGGACGCCGATGCGCCGCGCCACGAGGTTCGGGTCCTGAATCTCGCCGACACGGATCACGCAGTCCACGTTTTCGCCCAGGAGGTCCACCGGCCGGTCGGTGCAACCCACGTCCAGCGCGATGTCGGGATAGCGCTCCAGGAAATCCGGCAAGGCGGGCATCAGCAGTCGCGTCGCCAGCGAAGGCGAGATGTCGATGCGCAGCTTGCCGCGCGGCACCGCCTGCGCGGAGGAGAGAGAGCCGTCCAGTTCGTCGATGTCGTGGAGAATGGCGAGCGCCCGCTCGTAATAGGCCGCCCCGTCCGGCGTTACCGTCACCCGGCGCGTGGTGCGGTTGAGGAGGCGGGTCTGCAGGTGCCCCTCAAGCGTCTGGATATGCTTGGTGAGCGTCGCCTTCGGCATCCTCAGGAGATCGGCGGAACGGGTGAAGCTGCCCGTTTCCACAACCCGGGTGAATGCGCGCATTGCAGCAAGCTGGTCCATGCGAGGCCCTTGAATGCGTCATTGTTCCCAGTCATGAACAATGAACTCACGAACTGGCGATTTATCCCCTTCTAGATCGCCAATATGGTTTCCGCATCGCACAAGGGCGTGAGAGCCGGGGAATGGCTTACCGCCCAAGAGGACGAGACAGATGACCCCGACCAGCCAGACCATCACCCTCGAGACCGGGACCGGCGCGCTGCCGGCGCGGCTCTATGGGTCGCGGCCGGAGAAAGGGTCGGCACCGCTCGTCTTCCACCTGCACGGCGGCGCCTTCACTGGCGGCACGCTGGAGTGCGGGGCCTATATCTCCGGCATCCTCGCGGCGGCCGGGGCGGTGGTGGTCTCGGCGGATTATCCGCTGGCCTGCGAGCACCCCTTCCCCTTCGCCCTGACCGCGCTGTTTGCCGCCGTCACCGATGTCTACCGCCGCCGGGCCGCCCTCGCGGGGCGCGGCGCGCCGCTCTATCTCGCCGGGGAGGAATCGGGTGGCAACCTCGCCGCCGGCCTCGCCATGATGGCGCGTGACCAGCGCTCCCCTCCCATCGCCGGGCAGATCCTCGTCTCGCCCATGCTCGACCCCAGCCTCGCCACCGCCTCCATCCGCCGCGCCGATGCCGGCAGCTGCGGCTGCAAGTGGGCGGACGGCTGGCAGACCTATCTCGGCTCGCCCGAGAAGGCGGCCCATCCCTATGCCGCGCCCCTCGCCTCCTCCCGGCTCGGCGCCCTGCCGCCGGCTCTGGTCGTGAGCGCGGAGGACTGTCCCATGTGCGACGAGAGCCGGCGCTACGCCGACGCGCTCGCCTCCGCCGGTGTGCCGACCTGCGTGCACATCCTGAAGGGGCCGACCGAATGGCCAGACAGCATTTCGTGTCCGGCGCCGAAACCGGCCGCCTGGACGGGCGCCATGCGCGACCTGTTCCGCGATTTCTTCGTTTCAACGCGTCCCGCTTCACGGTCCGGTCGGCTCAAGGCCGATCCGGCCGTCCTTTGACAGACCGACCGCCAAGGACTGCCCCCATGACCGCCCAGACTTCCGCCCAGACTTCCGCCCCGAACGACACGCCCCCCACCCCTGAGTCCGCCGCCACCAAGCCCGCCGCGAAGAAGTCCCGCCTCCGGGAAGCCCTGCTGCTCGGCACCGCCGCGCTCTTCGCGGTGTTCGGCGTGCTTTATGGCCTGCCCAAGGAGGGCGGCGCCCACGCCGACAAGCCCGCCGCTGCGGCGGCGGCGGCTCCGCCGGCCGTGCCGGTCTCGGTGGCCACCGTCGAGCAGCGCGACACCCGCCTGTTCGACACCTTCTCCGGCCGTCTGGAGGCGGTGGAGCGGGTTGAAGTGCGCTCCCGCGTCGCCGGTGCCATCAAGGCGGTGCATTTCCGCGAGGGTGCGTTGGTGCGGGAGGGCGAACTGCTCGTCTCCATCGATTCCGAACCCTATGAGGCCGACGTGGCCGAGGCCGAGGCGCAAGTCGCCTCCGTCCAGTCGCGGCTCGAACTCGCCCGCAACGAACTGGAACGCGGCGAGAAGCTGTTCACCACCAAGACGCTCTCCCAGAGCACCCTGGACGAGCGCCTCAACGGCCAGCGCGCCGCCGAGGCCGGGCTCAGGGCCGCGCAGGCGAAGCTCGCCGCGGCGAAGCTCAATCTCTCCTACACCAAGGTCCGCGCGCCGGTGGCGGGCCGCGTCGGCAAGTCGGAGATCACGGTGGGCAACCTCGTGGCCGCCGGCCCCGGTGCGCCGGTCCTCACAACCCTCGTCTCGGTGGATCCCATCTACGCCAGCTTCAGCGCCGACGAGGCAACCGTCGCCCGTGCCCTTGCCGGCCTCGGCGGCGGCGGTGACGTGGCCGACCGGCTCGACCAGATCCCGGTGCTGATGACCGTCGCCGCCGGCACGCCGCCGGTGGAAGGCGTCATGCAGCTGGTGGACAACCAGGTCGATCCGCGCACCGGCACGGTCCGCGTCCGCGCCCGCTTCGCCAATCCGGACGGGCGGCTCCTGCCCGGCCAGTTCGTGCGGCTGGAAATGGGCCAGCCCAAGGCCGCGCCCGCCGTGCTCGTGAGCGAGCGCGCCGTGGGCACCGACCAGGACAAGAAGTTCGTCTTCGTGGTGGATGCCTCCAACAAGGCGGTGTGGCGCGAGGTGACGCTCGGCGCCCCGGTGGACGGCCTGCGCGTCGTCACCAACGGCCTGTCGGCTGGCGAGCGCGTGGTCGTCAACGGCCTGCACCGGGTGCGCCCCGGCGCCGCGGTGACGCCCGAGCCCGTTCCCATGCGGGTGAGCGAGGCAGCGACGACCCGCACGAACTGACACGAGCCGCCTTCCCGGCGTCAACCGGGAAGGCCTCCAGCGAATTCGCCTCGCCCCCTCCCCGCACGGAGGGGGTCGGGAGAGGGCTGCGCCGGGCGTAAACGCCCCCTCGTCCGGTGCAGCCCCTCTCACCCCCATTGCCGGACCGATCCCGCGCGCAGACCGCTGCGGGGACGGCCGGTTGCGTCCCGCGTTCCGCCCCTTTCATCCAGCCGCCCCGAGGCGGGAGGGTTCCATGAACCTGTCCAGATTCTTCATCGACCGCCCGATCTTCGCCGGCGTGCTCTCCGTCCTAATCTTTCTCGCCGGCCTCATCGCCATGCGGGCCATGCCCATCTCGGAATATCCCGAGGTGGTGCCGCCGCAGGTGGTGGTGCGCGCCACCTATCCCGGCGCCAATCCCAAGGTGATCGCCGAGACCGTCTCGACCCCGCTGGAGGAATCCATCAACGGCGTCGAAGGCATGCTCTACATGTCGAGCCAGGCCACCACCGACGGCATCATGACGCTGACCGTCACCTTCAAGCTCGGCACCGACCCGGACAAGGCGCAGCAGCTGGTGCAGAACCGCATCTCCCAGGCCGAGCCGCGCCTGCCGGAAGAGGTGCGGCGTCTCGGCGTCACCACGGTGAAGTCCTCGCCCGACCTCACCATGGTGGTTCACCTCATCTCCCCCAACAACCGCTACGACACCACCTACCTGCGCAACTACGCGGTGCTGAACGTGAAGGACCGCCTCGCCCGCATTGACGGCGTGGGGCAGGTGCAATTGTTCGGTGCCGGCGACTATTCCATGCGCATCTGGCTCGACCCGCAGAAGGTGGCCGAGCATGGCCTTAGCGCCGCCGACGTGGTGCGCGAGATCCGCGCCCAGAACGTGCAGGCGGCGGCCGGCGTGGTCGGCGCCTCGCCCGGCGCGCCGGGGCTCGATCTTCAGCTCTCCATCAACGCCCAGGGCCGCCTCGCCAACGAGGAGGAGTTCGCCAACATCGTGGTGAAGAGCGGCACCAACGGCGAGATCGTGCTTCTGAAGGACGTGGCGCGCATCGAGCTTGGCGCGTCCGAATATGCCCTGCGCTCGCTCCTCAACAACACCCAGGCGGTGGCGGTGCCGATCTTCCAGGCGCCCGGCTCCAACGCCATCCGCATCGCCGACGACACGCGGCGGGTGATGGAGGAGATCAAGCAGAACATGCCCGAGGGCGTGGACTATTCCATCGTCTACGACACCACCCAGTTCGTGCGCGCCTCCATCGAGGCGGTGATCCACACGCTGCTGGAGGCCATCGCTCTGGTGGTGCTGGTGGTGATCGTGTTCCTCCAGACCTGGCGCGCCTCCATCATCCCGCTGCTGGCGGTGCCGGTCTCCATCGTCGGCACGTTCGCGGTGATGTACGTGTTCGGCTTCTCCATCAATGCGTTGACGCTGTTCGGCCTGGTGCTCGCCATCGGCATCGTGGTGGATGACGCCATCGTCGTGGTGGAGAATGTGGAGCGCAACATCGAGGGCGGGCTCTCCCCGCGCGAGGCCACCTACAAGGCCATGCGGGAGGTGTCCGGCCCCATCATCGCCATCGCCCTCGTGCTGATCGCGGTGTTCGTGCCGCTCGCCTTCATCACCGGGCTCACGGGCCAGTTCTACAAGCAGTTCGCCCTCACCATCGCCATCTCGACAGTGATCTCGGCCGTCAACTCGCTGACCCTCTCGCCGGCCCTCTCGGCGCTGCTGCTGAAGGGTCACGATGCGCCGAAGGACTGGCTCACCCGCGTCATGGACCGGCTGTTCGGCTGGTTCTTCCGCGGCTTCAACAAGGCCTTCGTGCGCGGCTCCGGCGCCTATGGCGGCGTGGTGCGCCGGGTGATCGGGCAGAAGGTGCTGATGCTCGGCCTCTACATCGTGCTGGTGGCGCTCACCGGCGTGCTGTTCAAGGCGGTGCCTCCGGGCTTCGTGCCGGGGCAGGACAAGCAGTATCTGGTGGGCTTCGCCCAGCTGCCCGACGGCGCCACCCTCGACCGCACCGAGGAGGTGATCCGCAAGATGAGCGACATCGCCCTGAAGGAGCCAGGCGTGAAGTCGGCCATCGCCTTCCCGGGCCTTTCCATCAACGGCTTCACCAACTCGTCCAACTCCGGCATCGTCTTCGTCGGCCTCGACGAATTCGAGGCGCGTCGCGACCCGTCGCTGAACGGCAATGCCATCGCCATGAAGCTGAACGGCAAGTTCGCCGGCATCCCGGATGCGATGATCGCCATGTTCCCGCCGCCGCCGGTGCAGGGGCTCGGCACCATCGGCGGCTTCAAGTTCCAGATCGAGGATCGCGCCGGCCTCGGCTATGCCGCCCTCGACGAGGCCACCAAGGCCTTCCTCGGTGCCGCCCGTCAGGCGCCGGAGCTGGCCGGCCTGTTCTCCTCCTTTCAGGTGAACGTGCCGCAGCTCTTCGCCGACATCGACCGGGTGAAGGCGCGCCAGCTGAACGTCGCCGTCACCGACGTGTTCGAGACCATGCAGATCTATCTCGGCTCGTCCTACGTGAACGACTTCAACAAGTTCGGCCGCACCTACACGGTGCGCGTCCAGGCCGACGCCCCCTTCCGCGCCCGTGCCGAGGACGTGGGCACGTTGAAGGTGCGCTCGCAGACCGGCGAGATGATCCCGCTCTCCGCGCTGCTCAAGGTGCGCTCATCGGCGGGGCCGGAGCGGGCCATGCGCTACAACGGCTTCCTCTCCGCCGACGTGAACGGCGGCGCCGCGCCCGGCTTCTCCTCGGGCGAGGCGCAGCAGGCGGTGGAGCGCATCGCGAAGGATACGCTGCCCAAGGGCTTCTCCTTCGAATGGACCGAGCTGACCTATCAGGACATCCTGGCCGGCAATTCGGCGGTGTTCGTGTTCCCGCTCGCCATCTTCCTCGTCTTCCTGGTGCTGGCGGCGCAGTACGAAAGCCTCGTCCTGCCGCTCGCCATCATCATGATCGTGCCGACCGGGCTCTTTGCCGCCATGACCGGCGTGTGGCTCGCGGGTGGGGACAACAACGTCTTCACCCAGATCGGCCTCGTGGTGCTGGTGGGGCTCTCGGCGAAGAACGCGATCCTGATCGTGGAATTCGCCCGCGAGCTGGAATTCGAGGGCCGCACGCCGGTCCAGGCCGCCATCGAGGCGAGCCGGCTCCGGCTCCGCCCCATCCTGATGACCTCCCTCGCCTTCATCATGGGCGTGGTGCCGCTCGTCACCTCCATCGGCGCGGGTGCGGAGATGCGGCAGGCCATGGGCACGGCGGTGTTCGCCGGCATGATCGGCGTGACGGTGTTCGGCATCTTCCTGACGCCGGTCTTCTACGTGATGCTGCGCGGGCTGGCCGGCAACCGGCCGCTGACCCAGCACGGCCACGGCGCCGTGGGGAGCACGCCGGCCGCTCCCGCGCCCCACGCGCTTCAGCCGGGGGAGTAGTCACCCCCCTCGCGCCCTGGACGCATGCAGCGTCAGCGGAATGCGAGCCGGGGCCCAGCGCAAGGGGGCGCCGAAGGCGGCTTTATCCAAGCCGCCCCACACGTTTGGTCGGCTACGCCGCACTCTCCCCTGGGCCCCGGATTGGCGCTCCAGCTCTGCTGTCGCTTGTCCGGGGCTCAGTGACCCACGCCCATCATGCCCAGCGCCTTCGCGAAGAAGTCGGGCCCGCCGAAATTCCCGGATTTCAGCGCCAGCACCATGGGTTCGCCCGGCTGGCCTTCGGTGCGCAGCAGCGGCACGCCGGGGGCGATTTCGGGGCCGACAAGGAAGGCGGGGATCTTCAGCCGGTCCACGCTCGCCCCCGATGTCTCCCCGCCGGCCAGCACGAGGCGGCGCACGCCGGCCGCCACCAGTCCTTCGGAAATGGCCGCCGTGCCGTGCTCGACGGCAACGCCCGCCGCATGGCGGCCGAAGCGGGCCTGCACCTCGGCCACCTGCTCGGGCGCTCCGCTCGCGGCGATGAGCACCGGCCCGGATGCGAGGCGCGCCTTCGCCCACTCCAGCGCGGCGGCGACCTCCGCCTCGGGATGGGTGACAAGCCGTTCGGCGGAGAGCCGCAGCACCGGCATCTGGCCTTCGGCGACGGCAATCTGCTCCAGCGTCGCCTTGGAGCAGCTGCCGGCAACGACCGCCGCATATCCGCCGATGCCGGCCGCCAGCGCCGCCCCATCGCTCTCCTGCCGGAGCACCCGCCCGTCCGCGATCAGCGCCCGCGCCAGGCCGAGGCCGAGGCCCGAGGCGCCGGTGGACAGCGGCAGGGCCGCCGCCGCGATGCCAACCGCTTCCAGATCCCGGTCGAACACGGCGTCGACAATAGCCGCCGTGCGCCCCTCCAGCGCCAGTTGCTCCAACCGGGCGGAGATCGCATCAGCCCCCGCCGCCACATCCTTCAGCGGCACCAGCCCGACCCGGCCGGCGCTCTGGCGGGCGAGCACGCGCTTCAGGTCCGAATCCGTCATGGGATTGAGGGGATGGTCCTTGAGCGGGCTCTCGTTCAGCGGCACGTCGCCCACGAAGAGGTGGCCCATGTAGACGGTGCGCCCGGTCTCCGGAAACGCCGGCGTCACCGGCACGATGGCGGCGCCGGTGGCGAGGCGCAGGGCATCGGTGACGGGGCCGATATTGCCCTCGTCGGTGGAATCGAAGGTGGAGCAGACCTTGAACAGGATGTGGGACGCACCCCGCCCCTTCAGCCACGCATAGGCCGCCAGCGACTGCGCCACCGCCTCGTCCGCCGGGATGGAGCGGCTTTTCAGCGAGACCACCACCGCGTCGGCATCGGGCAGCGCCAGCGCAGCGTCTGGCACGCCGATGGTCTGGACAGTGCGCACGCCCTCCTTTGACAGCGTGTTCGCGAGGTCGGAGGCGCCGGTATAGTCGTCGGCGATGACGCCGAGGGTGAGGGGCATACGAAATCCCTTGGGCTGCTTCTGTTGGGGCGTGGGCCTTTTCGTCGGGCCTGCCTTAATCGTTTCGATTAGAGCGCCAAGCGACGCCACAGGGAAGAGCCCGCCCGAGGGAAGTGCCATCGGTGAGAGAACGAACCCGGAAAATCCGTCCGCGGCCGATTCGGTCACGCCCCGTTCCCGCTGCGTCCCCGCCGCCCGCTCCGGCCTGTGCCGGAACGGAACAGGTCGCGGCCGTCCTCAGCCCGAGTTGCGCAGGCCGGCCGAGATGCCGTTGATGGAGAGCTGGATGCCGTGCAGCACCTTGTCGTCGCCGGGGCTGGCGCGGTGCTGGCGCAGAAGCTCGACCTGCAGGTGGTTCAGCGGATCGAGATAGGGGAAGCGGTTGCGGATGGAGCGGTCCAGCAGCGGATTGCCTTCCAGCAGCTTCTGCTGGTCCATGATGGCGAGGAGATGCTTCAGCGTCAGCTCGTATTCCGCGCGGATGCGGCCGAAGATGGCGGTGCGCAGCTCCACGTCCGGCACCAGCTCGGCATAGCGCGAGGCAATGGCAAGGGAACTCTTCGCCAGCACCATGTCCATGTTGGACAGCAGCGTGCGGAAGAAGGGCCATTCGTGCTGCATGGCCTTGAGGAAGGAGAGGCCATAGTCCGGCCGGCGCGCCACGAACGCTTCCACCGCGGTGCCGAAGCCATACCAGGCCGGCAGCATCAGCCGGCACTGCGCCCAGGAGAACACCCACGGAATGGCGCGCAGCTTCTCGATGGAGCGCGTTCTGGCCCGCGAGGCCGGACGCGAGCCGATGTTCAGCGTCGCGATCTCGTTGATGACGGTGGAAGACCAGAAATAGTCCTCGAAGCCCTCGGTCTCGTAGACGAGGTTGCGATAGGCGGCGAACGCCGTGTCCGAGATGTCCTCCATGGCGGTGAGGAATTCGGTGCGCGGCGCCTTGTATTGCGGCTGGAGCAGGGAGGCTTCCAGCGTCGCCGAGACGAGGATCTCGAGGTTGCGCCGCCCCACATCCGGGTTGGAATATTTGGAGGCGATGATCTCGCCCTGCTCGGTGATGCGGATCTGCCCGTTCACCGCGCCGCCCGGCTGGGCGAGGATGGCGTCGTAGCTCGGCCCGCCGCCGCGTCCCACCGAGCCGCCGCGACCGTGAAACAGGCGCAGGCGCACATTGTGCGCGCCGAACACCTCGATCAGCCCGATCTCCGCCTTGTACAATTCCCAGCCGGAGGTGACGAAGCCGCCGTCCTTGTTGGAATCCGAATAGCCGAGCATCACCTCCTGCTCGGCGCCACGGCTTGCCACCAGCTTGCGATAGGCGGGAAGCGAGAAGGCGCGGTCCATCACCTTGGCGCAGGCCTTCAGGTCCGAGATGGTCTCGAACAGCGGGATGATGTTCACCGCGCTGGCGAGGCCGCCCGTTCCGTCGCTGGAGACGAGGCCGACTTCCTTCAGCAGCAGCGCCACCTCCAGAAGATCGGAGACGCCTTCGGCCTTGGAGATGATGGCGTTGGGGATCACCTCCCGGCCCAGCGCCCGGTGCGCGGCGGCCGCCTCGCGCAGGATGTCGAGTTCGGAACAGGTCTCGTCCGAATAGGCGATGAAGGGCGAGGCGAGCGGCCGGGGCGTCGCCAGCTCCTTCAGCAGCAACGCGATGCGCGCCTCCTCGTCGAGGCCCGCATAATTGGTGCCGGGCGCCGCCTTCTCCAGCAGCTCGGCCACGACACGTTCGTGCACGTCCGAGTTCTGCCTGAGGTCGATGCAGGCGAGATGGAAGCCGAAGCAGTCCGCCGCCCGCCGCAACAGCCGCAGCCGCCCGCGGGCCAGCACCTTCGATCCGTTGGCCACGAGCGAGTCGTGGATCACGTCGAGGTCGGCGCGGAACGCCTGCGCCGTGGCATAGGGCGCGAGGCCCTCGGCCGTCGCCAGCGGCTCCCCGCGCAGCTTGCGGGCAGTCTGGCGCAGGCGCTCCAGAACGTAGGCGAGGGCGAGGCGATAGGGCTCCTCGCGGTGCTCCTGCGAGCGATCCGGAGAACGGGAGGCGAGCTCCGTCAGGGCATCGGATACGGTCACGAGGCGCTGGGCGAGGGACAGTTCCGCCCCGAGCGCCACCAGCTCCTGCTCGTAATGGGCGAGGATGCGGTCGCGGTGCAGACGCACGGTCTCCTTCAGCACCTCGGCGGTGACGAAGGGGTTGCCGTCGCGGTCGCCGCCGATCCAGCTGCCGATGCGCAGGAAGGAGGGCAACTGCACCTCGTCGCCTGCCTCGGCGAGACGGTCCTCGATGGCGCAATAGAGGCGCGGCACCTCGGTGAGGAAGGTGTAGTCGTAATAGGAGAGGCCGTTCGCCACCTCGTCCAGCACGGTCAGCTTGATGCGGCGGAGCAGGGCCGTCTGCCACAGGGTCAGCACCGCGCGGCGCAGGATTTCCTCGCCCTCGTCCCGCTCCCGCGGGGTGGGCACGACGCGCTCGCGGCGATCCAGCTCGGCGGCGATTTCCATCTCGCGGTTGAGCGTGCTCTTGCGCCGCACTTCGGTGGGGTGGGCGGTGAGCACCGGGCTCATGCGCGCGCCCGAGAAGAAATCCGCCAGCGCCTCGCGGCCGATCCCCATCTGCTCCGCACGGGAGAAGGCATAGGCGAGGCTACCCGCGCGCGGCGCCGAGCCGGCGATGGCGTGGGCGCGGTTGCGGCGGATGTGGTGCTGGTCCTCGGCGATGTTGGCGAGGTGGGAAAAGTAGCTGAAGGCGCGGATGGTATCGAGGGAGCGGTCGGCCGGCAGTGCCCCCAGAAGGGTACCCAGTTCATCGCGGGCCGCCTGGTCGTCGTCGCGGTGGAAGCGGATGGAAAGCTGGCGGATGCGCTCCACGAGGTCGAACACCTCGTCGCCTTCCTGGTCGCGGACGGTGTCACCGAGAATGCGACCGAGCAGCCGGATGTCGTCGCGCAGCGGCTGGTCCTTCACGTCCTCTGCGCGCGGCGCGATGCCGCTCGAAAGTGCCAAATTCGTCATCCGACTTCCCCCGGACTCGTCCGCTGCTGCGGCGCACGTCTCTTTCGACCTTAGTCTTAAGGAAATTGTGCAGGAGCGAAAGACCGTTCCGGGCGAAGGTGATTTCACGCGCCGTGAAGACGGGCCTCGGCGGCGCGGGCGGCACCGGACATCACGGCGAAGATGGAGGAGAAGAAGCGCTCGATCGCATCCCGCCCCAGCGGGGAAAGGCAGCCGGTGCCACGCATGCCGCGCTCCACCAGCCCGCGCTCCTCGCTGAGCCGCAGCAGATCGAGCACATGGGCCCGCGACAGGTGGAAGCGGCGCGAGAGATTGGCGATGGACGGCGGCTCCTCGCCGTTGGATTCGGCGGTGAAGAGGGCGAGGAGCACCATCAGGCCGCCGTCGCGGTCCACCAGATCGGTCAGTTCCGGGGCGGCGGAAACGGGCCGGAAGCCGGAGAGGAAGGCCTCGCCCAGCAACACAGCGAGAACCCGCGTGAAGGCTGCGTCCGCGAGGCGGGGGGCGAGCCGGGCGAGTTCCGGATCCAGTGCCTTGCCGGCCTCGAACACGAGGCGCCACCGCCGGTGCTGGAGCGCGACGAGCTTCTCCTGCGGCATCAGCGGCTTCACCCGGCGATCCTCGGCCGGCGCCGCAGACGCCAGATAGCCGCCCCAGCGCATGAGTGCGAGCATCGCCTTCGCGCGGCCCCGGCTGCACAGGCCGGTGGAGGTACACAGGGCGACGATCCGCGCCGCCGTGAGCCCTCCCCCCTCTTCCGGCGGCAGGGCATCCAGATAAAGCACCATCAGGCCGAACATGTTGCGGCCGCGATCACTGAGCACGCGGTTGAGCAGCCGGTTGCCGCTGTAGAGCGCGCTGATTTCGCCGACAAGTTGCGCCACCGCCCGCGGGAAGGCGGGATGGGCGATGATGGCGCCTCGCGCTTTGGCAATGCCTGCCGTGTCGAGCCAGTCCACGGCCGCTCCTGCCCGCACCGCCACCAGCCCCAGCACCCGCGCCTCCGACATATCGTCCCGCAACGTCTCGCCGCCAGTCGGGCCAAGAATCGCCATTGCGGTATTACAGGATGACGCCTAGCTGACCCGAAGTCACCTCGGCGCGATGTCAACCCGGGCGTCACGCACAGGTGTCTGTTAAGGATGCCGAGGCCGCCATGCGACTGCGCCTGCTGACACGTTCCGCTTTTCTCGCCGCCACCCTCGCCGCACTGCCGCCGGCCGCCGTCGTCACCCTCGCGACGACCGCCCCCGCCGGTGCCGTGGTCTATTGCAGGGCGGTCGGCGTTCCGAAGGGCTGCGTCGCCCGTCCCACCGCTCCTGCAGCGCGCGCTGCGGTTCATTGCACCCGACCCGGCTATCCCGCAGGCTGCGTGCCGGGTGCCGGAGCCCCCGGCGTGGGCGTCACCCCCGGCGTCGGCGTCGGTGCGCCCGGTGTCGGTGTCGCGCCCGGAGTCGGCGTGAATGCCGGCGGCCCGGTCAACCGCGTCGGCGTGCGCTGATCGCGTGCGTCCTGAAATTCACTGGAGGCAACATCCCATGAAGTCCCTGCTCTGCGCCGCTGCCCTGACCCTCGCCTGCGCCGCCCCCGCGCTCGCCGACAAGGCCGCGGCCGACCAGTGCGCCGCCGGCCTCGGCCCCGACGCCAAGGCCGTCTATGCCGCCGCCGCGCCCGGCTTTGCCGGCGCTGCCGATCCGCGTGCGCTCGTCACCGAGAAGACCAAGGCTCTGGTGCAGTCCGGTGCGCTCTCCATGAGCAACGCCCGTCCCGCCGCCGAGGCGGCCGGCGCCTGCCTCACCCAGCTGCGCTGAACCAGACCGGCCGTCGGCTCCAGGCGAGCCGGCGGCCTTTTTTTGCCTTCCAGGCCGGCGGCGTGTTGTTCCCGGAGCGCTTGCCCGAAGCGGCCGCGCGGGTCTAAGGCTGGCGTCTCCCCGCCAAGACCGACCGGCCCATGCCCCACACGCCCGACACCCTTCTCGCCTTTCTCGCGCAGAACGACATTTCCGGCACCACCTACGAGCATCCGCCCGTCCACACGGTGGCCGAATCCCAGGCGCTGCGCGGCGACATTCCCGGCGCCCACACCAAGAACCTGTTCCTGCGCGACGGGAAGAAGACCTATTTCCTGCTGACGCTCGCCGAGGATACCCCGGTGAACCTCAAGGCGCTGCGCGGCCCGCTGGGGGCCAAGGGCTCGCTCTCCTTCGCCTCGCCCGAGGCGCTCATGGAGCATCTCGGCATCCTTCCCGGCTCGGTGAGCCTGCTCGCCCTCGCCAACGATACCGAAGGCCGGGTCCGCTTCGCCATCGACGCCGCGCTCATGCGCGCCGACCTCGTGGGCTGCCACCCGCTCACCAACGCCCGCACCACCGTGCTCACGCCGGACGCCCTGCGCGCCTTCTTCCGCCTGACCGGCCACGAGGCGATGGAGGTGGAGATTCCGCCGGCCGGCGAGGCCTAAAGCCCCGCTCAACTGGCGCAGGACTTCAATTCGCGCAGGACTTCAATTGGCGCAGGGTTTCATGGCGCTCTCGTCGGAGCCGGCCTGCGCCAGCAGCGTTCGCAGATCGATGTCCTGGATCAACGTCACGAAATTGCCGCCCGGCTTCAGCCTGAGATAGGTGCTGAGCAGCAGCGGCCCGGCCGGCAGCGCGCTGCGCACGCATCCCTCCGCCGACACCGCGAGTGATCCGCTGGCGCGCCGTCCCTTCGCCAGCTCGTCCGATTTCAGCGCCAGCGCCTCGCTGCGCGCCGCCTCCAGCTTGCGCCGACCCTCTTCGGTGAGGCGGAACAGGGTGATGCGCATGCCCGCGCGCTCCTCCTCCTTGAGCGCCGCGAGGGCCTTCGGGTCCGTCTCCACCTCCAGCAGCGCCTGGACGGTCGTCTTGCGAGCCTCATCACCCTGGCGCCAGTAGGACATGACCACGAACGCCCCGCCGGGCACCGCCACGATCTCCTTGGGCGCGCGTACGGCCGCGCGCAGGACGGTCAGGTCCGCCGTTTCGAGATCGAGGGTGGCCAGCTGCGGCAGTGAGCTGATGGGCACATGGGAGCAGGCGCCAACCGACAGAACGAGCACCAGCAAGGCGAGCGCCCGCAAGGGCCAGGCATGGGCGAGAAAGAAACGCATCCGATCTCTCATTTTGGGTTGAATAATTACTGTTTTACGATAAAAAATGAATGCGTCAAGGAAAGGCTACTGATGTCCCCTCCGCCCCTCGACCCCAAACTCCATCGCGTGGTGCGCCTCGGGCGCGCCCTGTCGGTCGCAACCCTCGTGATCCTCCTGCTGCTGGTGGCATCCGGCCTCGGCATCTGGCTGTCGCCGGGGCTGGTGGAACGGGTGATCGTCCCGCGCATCGGCCTCGCCGGGCATCCCATCGCCCTCGATGGCGCGAGCCTCGCCGCCGGCCTCGCGATTTCCGCGATCCCGCTCGGCATCCTCGCCTACGGCCTGCTTCAGGTGCGCCAGATCTTCCGCGATTTCGGCCGCGGCGAACTCATCTCCGCCTTGCTCGCAGTGCGACTGGAACGCTTCGGCGCGGCGGTGGCGCTCCAGGGCCTGATCGCCCCCTTCGTCGGGGTCGCACTAAGCATCGCCCTCACCCTCAACAACCCGCCGGGCGCGCGCGCCATCGCCGTCTCGATTTCCAGCCATGACGTGGTGGCGGTGATCGTCGGCCTGCTCGTCATCGGGGTGGGGGCGGTCATGCGCGAGGCCGCGCGCATCGCCGAAGAAAACGCGAGCTTCGTCTGAGCGGGGAGGCTATGGGAGCACCATGCCCATCATCGTCAATCTCGACGTGATGCTGGCGCGCCGCAAGATGCGTTCGCGCGAGCTTGCCGAGCGCATCGGCATCACCGAGCAGAACGTCTCATTGCTCAAGTCCGGCAAGGTGCGCGGCGTGCGCTTCGACACGCTCGCCCGCATCTGCGAAACCCTCGGCTGCCAACCCGGCGACATTCTGGAATATGTGCCGGGGAAAGAGGACGCGGACGAGGCGGCGGACTAGCGCCCCGCCTCACCGGTCAGCCTGGGTCTCCTCCCGCCCGGGCGTCATAGGCGGCCTGCGCCGCCAGCACCGCCTCCATGTTGCGCTCGGCCCAGTGGGCGATAGCCGCCACCGCGTCGGTCAGCGTCCGGCCGAGGGGGGTGAGCGCATATTCCACAGTGACCGGCACCGTGGGGAAGACCGCCCGCGAGAGGAGCCCGTCGCGCTCCAGCTTCTTCAGCGTCTGCGACAGCACCTTCTGCGAGATGCCCTTGATGTCCCGTCTGAGGTGATTGAACCGCACGGGGCCGTCGCGCAGCCGGTCGAGGATCAGCACGGCCCATTTGTCGGCGATGCGGTCCAGCACCATGCGCGTCGGGCATTGCGCCTCATAGACATCGAAGGGCCAGGGGAGACGGCAGCTCTCGCCGGCCGGCTCAGGCGCGTTCTGCGGTTTCCCGGAAGTGACCATGTGAGTTCAAGGTGCTCTCTTTTGGGCTCGCTCGACCAGGAGTATGTATCCGATCGGAAGCTGGTTTCCAATGGAAACCTATCCTTGGATGCCCGCGCCACCGTGCGCCGGCGAGCAGGAGAGCGATCATGTCGGGTCAGATTCTGGTTTTCGCGGCCAACGGCAACGTGGGCCAGCCCCTGGTGCAGGCCCTTCTCGCGAAGGGCCTGCAGGTGAAGGCGGCATCCCGCACGGGCAAGGCCGTGGGCGGTGCGCAGGGCGTGGCGCTCGACATGGACGATCCATCTACCTTCGCCACAGCCTTCGCCGGCGTGGACCGGCTCTTCCTGCTGGCGCCCACCGGCTCCCTCGACATCACCGCCCGCCTCCTGCCCGTGATCGAGGCCGCGGCCGCCCGCAAGGTGAAGGTGGTGCTGATGACGGCCCTCGGCGTCGATGCGGACGACGCCATCCCCTACCGGCAGGTGGAACTGGCGCTGGAGCGCTCGGGCACGCCGTTCGTGATCCTGCGGCCGAACTGGTTCGCGGACAATTTCCACACCTTCTGGAAGGCCGGCATCGACCACGGCGTGATCGCCCTTCCCGCGGCCGAGGGCAAGACGAGCTTCATCGACGCCCGCGACATCGCCGAAAGCGCGGCGGCCGCCCTGACCACGGATCGCTTCGATGGGAAGGCCTTCAACCTCACCGGCCCCGAGGCGCTGACCTATGGCGAGGCGGCGGCCATCCTCGCGCGGGTGACGGGCAAGTCCATCGCCTACACGCCGGTGAGCGATGATGCCTTCGTCGGCATCCTCACCGGCGCGGGCGTGCCGGAGCCCTATGCGCGCTTCCTCGCCACGCTCTTCCACCCCGTCCGCGAGGGCTGGACGGCGCGCATCACCGCCGATGTGGAGACCCTGACGGGCCATGCGCCGCGTTCGCTCGCCACCTATGCGCAGATCAATGCGGCGCGGCTCGCCTGAGCCGCGTCACAGGTCCATGCGGTAGCGGACGAAATCGTCCGCCGCGACGAAGCTGTCGTAGAGCCGGCGGGCGGGGTTGTCCTGCCGTGTGTGCCAGTAGAGGCTGGACCAGCCCCTCTCCTTGCCCATGCGGACGAGGTCCGCGATCAGCGCCCGGCCGATCCCGCCGCCGCGGCAGGCGGGATCCACGAACAGGTCTTCCAGATAGCAGACGGGGTTGGCGACCCAGGTGCCCTCGTGCAGGACGCTGTTGGAGAAGCCGACCGGCTCCTCCCCGCGCCGTGCGATGCGGCCGATGATCGGCACCGAAGGATCGAGGATGCGTGCCCAGGTGCGGGCGGTGATGTCCGCCCCCACCTCGGTCTCGTAAAAGGTGTTGTAGCCCGCCCACAGGCGACGCCATGCGGCCTCGTCCTGCGGCTGGGCGTCGGCGATCAGCAGGGCCACATCCGTGCCCGGCTGCTCAGTTGCCGCCGTCCAGCAGGCGGCGGGCGATGACCTGCGCCTGGATCTCCGCCGCGCCCTCGAAGATGTTGAGGATACGCGCGTCGCACAGGATGCGCGACACCGGATATTCCAGCGCGAAGCCGTTGCCGCCGTGGATCTGCAGAGCGTTGTCCGCCGCCGCCCAGGCGACGCGCGCGCCGAGCAGCTTGGACATGCCGGCCTCGAGGTCCGTGCGGCGGCCTTCATCCTTGGCGCGGGCGGCGAAGTAGGTGATCTGGCGGGCGATCATGGTCTCCACCGCCATCATCACGATCTTGTCGGCGACGCGGGGGAAGTTGATGAGCGACTTGCCAAACTGGATGCGCTCCTCGGCATATTTCAGGCCCACCTCCAGGGCCGCCTGGGCCACGCCCACGGCGCGGGCGGCGGTCTGGATGCGGGCGCTCTCGAAAGTGGTCATGAGCTGCTTGAAGCCCTGCCCCTCCTCGCCGCCGAGCAGGTTCTTCGCCGGCACGGTGAAGCCGTCGAAGCCGATCTCGTATTCCTTCATGCCGCGATAGCCGAGCACCTCGATCTCGCCGCCGGTCATGCCCTCGGCGGGGAAGGGGTTCTCGTCGGAGCCGCGCGGCTTCTCGGCGAGCAGGATGGAGAGGCCCTTGTAGCCGGGCTCGGCCGGATTGGTGCGCACCAGCAAGGTCATGATGTCGGCGCGGACCGGATGGGTGATCCAGGTCTTGTTGCCGTTGACCTTGTAGACGTCTCCCTCCTTCACCGCGCGGGTGCGCAGCGAGGCGAGGTCCGAGCCGGTGTTGGGCTCGGTGAACACCGCCGTGGGCAGGATCTCGCCCGAGGCGATCTTGGGCAGGAAGTGGCCCTTCTGCTCATCCGTGCCGCCGGCGAGGATCAGCTCCGCCGCGATCTCCGAGCGGGTGCCCAGCGAGCCGACGCCGATATAGCCGCGCGACAGCTCCTCGGTGACGACGCACATGGCCTCCTTCGGCAGGCCGAGGCCGCCGAACTCCTCGGGGATGGTGAGGCCGAACACGCCCATTTCCGAGAGCTGGGAGATGATCTCCAGCGGGATGTACTCGTTCTTCAGGTGCCACTCGTGGGCGTGGGGGGCGACCTCCGCCTCCACGAAGCGATGCATCTCGGTGCGCATCGCCTCCGTGGTCTCGTCGAGGCCCGCCTCGCCGATGGTGCCGGCGAGGTGCGCGTCGCGGATGATGTCGGCGAGCGCGGCGCGGCTGGCCGCCGTGTTGCCGTTCTCCACCAGAGCCGCGATGGCCGGCTCTGCGGCCAGCGCCGCAATGGTCGCGCCGGAGACATAGAGATCGGGGAGCCGGACGATCTCGCCCTGGCTCATGGGAATGCCGCCGAGGATCTGCGCGACGTACTCGCCGAGGCCGATCTGCACGATCAGCTTCTCGGTGTCGCCGAACTTGCCCATCTCGGTCAGGCGGTCGGCATAGTGCACCAGCTCGCGCACGGAGAAGACATAAGTCGCGAGCCACGCGAGGCCGTGGGTGGCACGCTGCTCCTTCTCCAGCAGAGCGGAAGAGATGCGCCCGCCGTCCGTCACCTTGGCCTTCACCAGCGAGGTCGCCTCGGCCAGCAGCTTCTCCAGGCTGTCGGTCGCGACACGCCCGAGCGCCACGGCGTCGAATTCCCCGGTGGGCACGGACTGAACGGCGGCGCTGGCGGACATGAACTCTCCCCTTTGATTGTGCATTGCGCAATTGACCTATCCTTGCCCCGGAACCGGGCCAAGGCAACGCCTGATTACGAAAGCCGGGATCGGCCCGGATCAGACACCGCACCGCAAATGGTGCGGCGCATGCGCCTTGATACGGCATCCGCCGCCACGGTCGATCCGACTTTCGCCGTGAGGGGACCGAGCGGAAGCCGGCCGTCAGGGCGTCTCGCTTTGCACCTCGGCGAGGCGGGCGGCGAGCTCCTCGAGGTTCTCCCGCATGTGGACGCAGGCCGAGACCGCCGAGAACAGGGCCGTCAGCGTCTCCGAGCCCACCGCACCGAAGGCGCCCTGGGTATTCAGCTCCTCCACCCGCGCCTCCAGCGCCGCCACGGCCGCGCTGGCCGCATCGGCACGGGTGGCAAGGTCGGCAACGGGCAGGCCGTCCAGCCGGTCGGCGATGGCTGACATCTGGGCGGAGAGCGTCGTCGTCGCAGCCGTGAGGGCCGCAGAGACGAGGCCGGCGACGGGCTCGTCCAAGGGCCGGTCGGCGTTGCGCAGCAGGATGATGGCGGAATGCCACAGTCGCCGGGCGCCGCGCACGACAGGCGCGGGATCGGTCTGGGTGGTCAGGCGACCGGCCTGCTCCGCCCGCACCTCCACGAGGCGCAGGTCGGCCGCGCGCAAGGCGAGACGCGCCCCGGCGTTGAGCTGGTCGATGACCGATGGATCGATCCCCTGCCCCAGCAGGCCGCCGCGCCCGAGGTCCAGCAGCCGCGCGGTCAGTCGCAGCGCCTTGGCGCAGTGGGGAAACAGCTTCCCCAGCGCCCGCTCGGGCAGGATGAGGATGGCGCACAGGAGGCCCACCGCCCCGCCCAGCGTGATCTCCGCCACCCGCGTCAGCCCCGCCAGCCATGGCGCGACATCGCCCGGATGGGCCAGCATGACGATGATGACCGTCACCGGCGCCAGCTTGAAGCTCGGCGATCGGGCGGCCATGGCCGCAGCGATGAACAGCGCCAGCGACAGCACCACCAGCGTTTGGATCTGGGAGGGTCCGGCCACCATCGCCCCCGCGACGCCGACGACGCCGCCCGCCAGCGTTCCCAGCGCCCGGTCGATGGCCACCGACAGGCTGGCGCCCAATGTCGCCTGCACCACGAGCACGGCCGTGAGCACCGCCCAATAGCCGTTGGGCAGGGAGAACTGCTCCGCCAGAAGATAGGTGACGATGCCGGCGATGGTGGCCCGAAGCGCGAGCTTGAGGTGGGCGAGGGCAATGACCTTGCCCAGCCGATCCCGCAGCGTGGGAACGCCCGATGCGGCTTCCGGCGTTGCATCCTCGGGCGCGACCTCTGAACGCCCGGCGGCCGGGGATTCAGCCGGTGGCGGTTCAGCCGGGGAATTGGGCTGGCGCGGCATGGGAGATCTCGGCGGGTCCGGACGCCGGATCAGATGGCGCCGTGTCCTCGCTGTCTAGCCGAAGGGGCCGGCCGCCACCAGCCGGACGGTGGACGGGCACGGCCGGCGCTTGCCATTCCGGCCGGAAAGCCCGATTTGACTTGAAACGGGAGACCACATGCTGCGGCGCATCTACCATATCGTTCTGGATGCGTTCTGGACGTTCTCCGCCGACGACGGCTGGGCGATCGCCAGCCATATCGCCTTGTCCGCGCTCATGTCCCTGTTCCCGTTCCTCATCTTCGTCACCGCGCTCGCCGGCTTCCTCGACCTTCGGCCGCTGGCGCAGGAGACCATCCAGCTCATCCTGGAGACCTGGCCGGAGCAGGTGGCAGGGCCCATCTCCCGCGAAATCTACAACGTGGTGAACCAGGTGCGCACCGACGTGCTCACCTATGGCGTCGTCCTCGCCCTCTATTTCTCCTCCAATGGCATCGAGAGCCTGCGCATCGGCCTCAACCGCGCCTATGGTATGAAGGAGATGCGCGCCTGGTACTGGCTCCGGCTGGAATCCATCGGCTACGTGCTGATCGCCTCCGCCGCCATGCTGGCCCTCTCCTTCCTCGTGGTGCTGGGGCCGCTGCTGTGGCAGACGGCGGTGGCGCAGGTGCCTGCGCTGGCGCCCTTTTCCCGCGTCATCACCCTGCTGCGCTTCGGGGCCACCTCCATCATTCTGGTGGTGTCCCTGCTGGTGGCGCACCTGTGGCTGCCGGCGGGACGGCGCAAGCTCGCCGAGGTCGCCCCCGGCATTCTGGTGACGCTCGTCATGTGGCTGGTCGCCGCCACCGCCTTCGGCTTCTATCTGGCGGAATTCCCGGCCAACTATGTCACCACCTATGCCGGCCTCGCCTCGGTGATGATCGCGCTGGTCTTCCTCTACCTCACCGCTTCCATCTTCGTGTTCGGCGGCGAACTCAACGCCGCCATCAAGCGCGCCTTCTCGCCCCCCTCCTCCATCGAGGAGCCAGAGGCGATGAAGGCGCTGTCCTGAGGCGGCCATGCGCGCGCTCCTGCCCGAGCCGCGGCCGGACGGCCGCCAGTCGGAGACCGCAAGGGCGGTCCAGCGCGGGGTGCTGCGCCATCTGGCGCTGGCCGGCATGGCCGGGCTGCCGGAATTCTCGCTGGTGAGCGGACGGCGGGCCGACATCCTCGCCATGGGGCCGAAGGGCGAGATCACCATCATCGAGATCAAGTCGTCGGTGATCGACTTCCGCACCGATGCCAAATGGCACGAATACCGGGATTTCTGCGACCGGCTGATGTTCGCGGTGCCGATGGACTTTCCCGTCGAGATTCTGCCCGAGGAAACCGGCCTGTTCGTCGCCGACGCCTTCGGCGCCGAATGCCTCAGGCCTGCACCGCTCCATCCTTTGCCGGCCGCGACCCGCAAGGCGCTGACCCTGCGTTTCGCCCGCGCCGCCGCGACGCGGCTCGCTGTGCTCTACGACCCGGACCTGCTGCGCGCGGACGTGTAGGGATTGCAGTCACGCCGCCGGTGGGTCGCGCCAGCCGGGCGGGAGGCCGAAGGCGCTGGAGAAGCCGCGTTCCCCAGCCGGCGACAGGCGCAGCGCGCGGCTGTCCGTCGCGCGGTGCACCCATCCAAGATCCAGCGCCCGATCCAGCAGCGCCGCGCCCAGACGGCCGGCGAGGTGGGGCCGGCGCTCGCTCCAGTCGAGGCAGGTGCGGCAGAGCGGCCGCCGGCCCTTGGCCCCATCGTCGAGCGCGACGCCGAAATCGCAAAGGAGGCGGCGACCCGTGTCCGTCACCAGTCCGGCACCGTCGGTGAGGACCACGTGGCCGTTGGTGCAGAGGCTGTCGGCGAGGGCCACGGCAAGGCGGCCGGCCATGTGGTCGTAACAGGTGCGGGCGAGCCGCAGCGCGGCATCTCTGGGACCGATGGGACGATGGCGCTTCGGCCCACCCGCCGCGACGGTCATCAAAGCGTGAAGCGCCTGTGCCACATCCGCCGAGGCGAGGCGATAGTAGCGGTGGCGCCCCTGCTTCTCCACCTTGACCAGTTCCGCTTCGGCGAGCCGCGCCAGATGGCCGCTCGTGGTCTGCGGCGTCACGCCGGCGCGGTGCGCCAGTTCGCCCGCCGTCAGCGCCTGCCCGCCCATCAATGCCGAGAGGATGTTGGCGCGCGCCACGTCGCCGATCAGGCGGGCGACCTCGGCAACGGTATTTCCCGAAACCATGTTCGACATGCCGGAACGCTAGCCGCCCGCGCCGCCCGCGTCACCGCCGGATGCTTCGGCCCCGGCCGAAGCATGCCCGCGCTTTCCCCCGCTAGAGAGGCCGTGGAATGTTGAGTGAGGGACGCGATCACCATGGCCGGCAGGACACGATTCGGTATCGAGTTGCTTTTGCTTCTGGTGCTCTCGACGCTCTGGGGTGCGTCCTACACCTTCATCAAGGTCGGGGTGGAAACCATCCCGCCGCTGACCTTCATCGCCGCCCGGACCCTGATCGCCGGAGCCCTCCTCGCGGTCATCCTTCGGGCGCGCGGCATGCAGCTGCCGCAGGATCGGGCCACCTGGGCGCGCTTCCTGTTCCAGGCCGGGCTGAACAGCGTCGTGCCGTTCACCCTGATCGCCTGGGCCGAGCAGACCGTGGACGCGGGCGTCGCCACCATCCTCAACGCCACCTCCCCCATCTTCGCCTTCCTGCTGACGGCCCTCGTGACCCGGCATGAAGCCGTGACCGCCCGCAAGCTCGTCGGCGTTGCGGCAGGTCTTGCGGGGACGGGCTTCATCGTCGGCTTCGGGGCTCTGGGGGGATTTGGCCAGCAAGTGTGGGCCCAGCTCGCCATCGTCGCGGCGACGGTCTGCTATGCCGGCGCGGCCATCTTCGGCAGGTCGTTCAAGGGGCTCGACCCGATGATGCCGGCGGCGGGCTCCCTGCTCTGCGGCGCGGCGGTGCTCCTGCCGGTCAGCATCGCGGTGGACCGGCCCTGGACACTGGCGCCGAGCGCCGGCTCCCTCGTCGCGCTGGGGCTGCTGTCGGTCTTCTCGACCGCGCTCGCGTTCGTCATCTATTTCCGGCTGGTGCGGACGCTCGGCTCCATCGGCACCACGGCGCAGGCCTATCTCAGGGTGCCCATCGGCGTGGCGATCGGCGTCCTGTGCCTTGGCGAGACGCTGGCACCGGACGCCTGGATCGGCCTCGCCTGCGTCGTTGCGGGTGTCGTCGCCATGACGTGGCCGACGCGCAAGACTGCGTGACGGCAAAGACCGGCTCTTGCCGAGCGGGCTCCGCTAGCGCGGCGCCCTTTTGGCCAGAATCCGCTGCAGGGTGCGGCGGTGCATGGAGAGGCGGCGGGCGGTCTCTGAGACGTTGCGGCCGCACAATTCATACACCCGCTGGATGTGTTCCCAGCGCACCCGGTCCGCCGACATGGGGTTCTCGGGCGGAGTGGGCTTGTGATCGGCATTGGCGAGCAGCGCCGCCACCACGTCATCCGCATCGGCGGGCTTGGCGAGATAGTCCACGGCACCGAGCTTCACGGCCGTGACGGCGGTGGCGATGTTGCCGTAGCCGGTGAGGACGATGGCGCGGGCGCCGGGACGGTGCTTCTTGAGCGCGGAGATGACGTCGAGACCGGTGCCGTCGCCGAGCCGCATGTCCACCACCGCATAAGCGGGGGCCGAGGTTTCGACGCGGGCGAGGCCGTCCGCCACCGTCTCGGCGGTGGCCACCTCGAAGCCGCGGGCCTCCATGGCCCGTGCGAGGCGCTGGAGGAAGGACCGATCATCATCGACGATCAGAACCGACCGGTCGTCCCCCACCTCAGGCATCTCGTTCATCGCGTCTTCCTCAATCCCTCATCGGCAATGCCGGCAAACAAGCACGAGCTCCGGGGCTTTTACGCCGATACGCCCGTAGATTAATCCAATGCGCGTCCCTTTGTCGCGTCCCCATCCACCTCGATCGCCAGCGCCTTGCGCGGCCAGTGGATGCCGATGACCGCGCCGGTGGCCGGCGGGATGCGGTTTTCAAACGTCAGGTTGGCCCCGGTGCGCTCCAGCAGCGTCTTGGCGATGAAGAAGCCGAGACCGAGGCCACTCTCCGCCTCGAGGTCCGCATCCTGCCGCTCGCGGGCGCGGGAGGTGACGTAGGGCTGGCCGATGCGCCCGGAAATCTCCGGCGAGAACCCCGGCCCGTCGTCGGCGACGACGATGTCGAGGCCCGACGGGGTCCACTGGGCGCTGATGTCCACGCGTGTCGCGGCGAAATCGACCGCATTCTCCACGAGGTTGCCGAGGCCGTAGAGGAGGCCCGGATTGCGGGCGATGACCGGGGCGTCGGGATCATCCTTCACCGAGACCGCGATGGTGATGCCAAAATTGCGGTGCGGCTCCACCACCTCCTCCAGCAGCAAAGCCAGCGGCATGCGGTCGAACGGCGCGTCGCCGGACCTGAGCGAGGTCAGCGTCTGCAGGATGTCGCGACAGCGCGCCACCTGGTCGCGCAGCAGCGCCACGTCCTCGCTGTAGGGGCTGTTGTCGCCGATGGAGCGGTGCATCTCCTTCACCACCAGGGCGATGGTGGAGAGCGGCGTGCCCAATTCGTGGGCAGCAGCTGCGGCAAGGCCATCGATGGCCGTGAGGTGCTGCTCGCGGGCCAAGACCAGCTCTGTGGCGGCCAAAGCATCGGCCAGCTCCCGCGCCTCCTCCGCCACCCGCCACGCATGCATGCCGATGAACCCCACTGCCACCGACAGGGACACCCAAATACCAGCGAGATAGAGATCCGGCAGCACCGGCACATCGGGACCGGCCCACGGCAGCGGCCGGGTCCACAGGCCCACAGAGCCGGCGCAGGCCACCGCCAGGATGCCGAGCATCACCGTCGTGCTCCAGGCGAGCGCGGTGGCCGAGATCATCACCGGAGCGAGATAAAGCAACACGAACGGGTTCTTGAGCCCGCCGGTGAGGTACAGCAACGCCGTAAGCTGAAGCACGTCATAGGCGAGCAGAGGGCCTGCCGCTGCGTCGCCGAGCCGGCGGGCGACGGGATACTTGACCCGCAGGAGCACGTTCACCAGCGCCGAGAGGCCGACCACCGCGAGGCAGGACGTCAGCGGCAGCGGGAAGCCGAGGCCGAGATTGACCACGACCAGCGCCGCAATTTGGCCGGAAATCGCCAGCCAGCGCAGGCGAATCAGGGTGTCGAGGCGCAGGCCGAACGATCTGCCATGGGGCGGCGTTACAAAGGCGGTGGTCATGGAGTAACGATTCCGGTGTCCCGATGTGTGGAAGCGAGCCTCACGAAAGGGAATAGTGACCCTACTGCCATAGCAGCGGAACAATAGCGGCCTATGTCTTTTGTCGGCATTGACCAACCTTGGAAGTCGGCTCACGCTTGCGTCAACGTGCCGCCTTTCTAGGCAGCCAGTAACGGTGAGGACCACTCATGGCAATCGGCGAGTTCGCAAGTGCTACCCGGCTGCCGCGTCAAGGCGACGTTGGGCTCTCGACTCCGCTCTATTGGATGTACGAGATGGGCTATGCTGCGCTCAACCCATCCCGCGCCATGGCGGACGCCAGCCGGCTGTTCCTGAAAAATCCGATCAACCCGGTCTCGCATACCACCATCGGCAAGTCCATGGCGGCCGCATGCGAGTTGTTCGAGCGCACCACCCGCCGCTACGGCAAGCCGGACTGGGGCATCACCCACACCTCCGCGGCCGGCCAGACGGTGCCGGTGCACGTGAACACGGTGTGGGAGCGGCCGTTCTGCCGGCTGCTGCATTTCGAGCGCGCGTTCGAATATCCGCCGCGCCGTCCGCAGCCGCGCCTGCTCATCGTAGCCCCGGTGTCCGGCCATCACGCCACGCTGCTGCGCGGCACGGTCGAGGCCATGCTGCCCACCCACGACGTCTATGTTACCGACTGGATCGACGCGAAGCTGGTGCCCATGTCGGAAGGCCGCTTCAGCCTGTCCGACTATGTGGACTATCTGATCTCCATCTTCCACCGCATGGGCGGCAACTGCCACGTCATGGCGGTGTGCCAGCCGGCGGTGCCGGTGATGATGGCCATCGCCCGCATGGAAGCGGAGGAAGATCCCTTCGTGCCCAAGTCGATGGTGCTCATGGGCGGCCCCATCGACACCCGCGAGGCCCCCACCGCGGTGAACACGCTGGCCCAGGACCGCGGCATCGAATGGTTCCGCCGCAACGTCATCACCACCGTGCCGTGGCCGCATCCCGGCGCGCTGCGCGAGGTCTATCCGGGCTTCCTGCAGCTCAACGGCTTCATGTCCATGAACCTCGACCGGCACCTGCAGGCCCATTGGGACCTGTTCCGGCACCTGGTGCAGGGCGACGGCGACTCGGCCGAGAAGCACCGCGATTTCTACGACGAGTATCTCGCCGTCATGGACCTGACCGCGGATTTCTACCTGGAAACCGTGGAGAATGTCTTCATCACCCACGCCCTGCCCAAGGGCGAAATCATGCATCATTCGCAGGTGGTGAAGCCGGACCTCATCCGCCGCGTCGCGCTGATGACGGTGGAAGGCGAGAAGGACGACATCTCCGGCATCGGCCAGACCAAGGCCGCGCACAAGCTGTGCCCGCTGATCCCCGAGGACATGCGCGCCCATTGGGAGCAGCCGGGCGTCGGCCATTACGGCGTTTTCAACGGCTCGCGCTTCCGCTCGGAGATCGCGCCGCGCATTTCCGACTTCATCCTCTCTCAGGAATTCCGCAAAGATGGACGGGCCCGGCCCATGCCGGACCGCCCGGCGCCGGAGGCCGCGGGGGAGGAAGAGCCGGACGTGTTCGCCCTCAACAAGAATGTGACCGCGCTTTATCCCCGGATTGCGCCGACTTAGTACTGGCGGCGCGGCGAAATTCTTGGGAAGATACCGGAGGTAACTTCGCCCCGGCTGCCCAATGCTGTTTCGCCGCCAGACTCGCAATGAGGACCGCAAATCGTCGTTGACGCCCGGCGTCGAGACGATCGAGCTGTTGCTTGACGACGAGACGCTGCGGGTCGCGGTTCGCCGCCATCCGCAGGCGCGCCGGCTCACGCTCAGGGTGCGGGCGACCTCCCGGGACGTGACCCTTACCGCCCCGCCCCATGTGGCACTTTCCTTCGCCCGCGCCTTCGTGGAACGGCATCGCGAATGGGTGCGCGTGCGCCTCGTGCGCCTGCCGGAGGCGGTGCCGTTCGAGGATGGTGCCGTCATTCCCCTGCGCGGCGAGCCGCACCGCATCGTCCACCGCCCCGATGCGCGCGGAACGGTGTGGATCGAGCCGGCCGTCCGCGGCATGCCCACCCTCTGCGTCGCCGGCGAGGCGCCGCACATGGGGCGCCGCGTGCTGGACTTCCTGAAGAAGGAGGCCCGTCGCGACCTTGCCGCCGCGGTGAAGCATTATACGCAGGCGCTCGGCGTCGAGGTCGGCCGGCTCACGCTGCGCGACACGGCGAGCCGCTGGGGCTCCTGCTCGGCGCGGGGCGACCTCTCCTTCTCTTGGCGGCTGATCTTCGCGCCGGCCTTCGTGCTGGATTATCTCGCGGCCCACGAGGTGGCGCACCGCCTGGAGATGAACCACGGGGTGCGCTTCTGGCGGCTGGTGGAGCAGGTCTGCCCCAACCGCAAGGACGCGGAGGCGTGGCTGAGGCGCCACGGCTCCGAACTCCACCGCTATGGCGAAGGCTGAGCTTCGCGGCGTCCTCAGGCGACCTTCTTCCGGCCGAGGCTGATCGCGCCGGGGCCGGCGGCGAAATAGATCAGCAATCCGCCGATGATGCCCACGTTCTTGAGGAACTGGGTCTGCTGCGCCGCCTGGGCTGCCGCATCGGGGAAGGTCCAGAACATGTGCGAAATCATCGTCGCGACGACCGTGAAGCCCGCCATCCAGATGGCGGTCGCCCGCGGAAACAGACCGACGATGAGCAGCAGCGGCCCGACGACCTCGGTCGCGGCCGCGATCGGCGCCAGCACCTGCGGCAGGAGAACTCCCTTGCCGGCCAGAAAACCGGTGAAGCCGGAGAGATTGCTGAGCTTGCTGATGCCCGAGGGCAGGAACAGGGCCGCAAGGAAGATCCGTCCCACAAGCAGGGCGAGGTCATCAAGGGTACGCAAGGCGTCATCTCCAACACACACTTCCCCATGCGGAAGCCCGGCGAGTGTGTGATACCGCCGACGCTGCACTGCAACATCGGACAGGGAGGTTTCAGGACACTATTGCGTGTGGTCCCGCCCCGCCTCCTCGGCGGCGGCGAACATCAGCCGGGCCGCCACGGGAAGCGCAACCGAGAGCCCGGCAAAGCGGAAAAGATGGTGCGCGCTCATGAAGGCCGGGTCGTAGCCCATGGCGAAGCCAAGGGCCGTCATGGCCTCGAGCGCCCCCGGCGCGAAGGCCGTGACCAGCTTGCCGAGATCGTCGCCCGTCAGCCATGCGGCCAGCAAGGCGAACAGGGTGGAGATCGCCACCGCCACCAGAAAGGCCCCAAGCGAGGCGAGCACATAGGCCCGGATGGTGGCGAGCGACGTGCCGATGAAGCGCACGCCCACGCTGCCCCCCAGCACCACGAAGGCCGGGATGAGCAGTTCCGCCGGCAGCACGGCGGTGGACAGGCGGGTGGCATGAAGCACGGCGCTGCCGGCGAGCGCACCGAGGATCAAGCCGCCCGGTAGCTTCAACCGCGCCGCGAGCAGGGCCGCGCCGGTGCAGACGACGAAGAGGACGACAATCTCGCCGAGGGTCGAGACATGGGGCGGTGGCGGCACGCCGCCCGCCGTCATGCCCAGCGCGGCCAGCACGTTGGGCAGGGCCGCCACCAGCAGGAACAGCCGCAGCGTCTGGGCGAAGGCGACCTGCCGCAGGTCCGCGCTGGTGTCCGCGGCCATGGCGACCACGGTGCCGAAGGCGCCGGGCGCGGAGGCCCAGAAGGCGCTTTCCCGGCTCCAGCCAGCCACGCGGGTGAGGAAGAGGGTGCCGCCCGCCATGGTGCCGAGCACGCTGGCGCCGAGGCAGGCCATGCTCACCGGCCAGGTGGCGGCGCGGGCGAAGGTCTCCGGCGTCAGCATGGTGCCCATGGAGGTGCCGAGCACCACGAAGGCGAGGAAGCGCAGCCATTCCGGGACGTCGATGCGCACGCCCGCCAGCGCGAGGCCGATGCAGGCGACCAGCGAGCCCGAGATCCACGCCGCCGGCAGGCCCAGAAGCGCGAAGATCCCGCCGCCGAGAGCGCCGGCCCCCAGCGTTACAGCCGCCGAGGCGGCCGAGCGCATCCTGAAAGGCAATCCCCTCACGCGGCGTCCGATCCCGCAGGCCGGGTCCGTTCCAGCCGAGTCCCCTCCAGCCACGCCACAAGGCGCCGGCTCGCCTCGGCGAGCTGCGCGTCGCCCCGCGCGAAGCACAGGCGCATGAAGCCGTCGCCGCCAAGGCCGAAGGCGGTGCCGGGGGCGAGGCCCACATTGGCCTCGTCCACCAAAGTGAGGCCCAAGCTGCGCACGTCGCGCCGCCCCTCGATGCCGAAGAACAGATAGAAGGCGCCGGGGGGCTTCACGAGGTCCACGCGACCGGTGGCGAGCAGCGCATCGCCCACGAGGTCACGGCCGCGGCGGGCGCGGGCGATCTGCTCGGCGACGAACGGCTCGCCCTGTTCCAGCGCCGCGATGGCGCCGCGCTGCATGAAGGCGGCAACGCCGGAGGTGGAATACTGGATGAGGTTCTCGATGATCTGGCCAAGGCGCGGGTGCGCCTCCAGCCAGCCGATGCGCCAGCCGGTCATGGCCCAGTTCTTCGAGAAGGTCTGGACGAAGAGGATGTGGTCCTCCTCATCCATGATGTCGTGGAAGGACGGCGCCCGCCCCTCCTCGCCATAATAGAAGCGGCCGTAGATCTCGTCGGCGATGATCCACAGGCCGTGGCGGCGGGCCAGCGAAAGCACCGCCTTCAGGTCGTCCAGCGTCGCCACGAAGCCGGTGGGATTGGCCGGCGTGTTGAGGAAGATGGCGCGAGTCGCGGGCGTCACCGCCGCGGCGAGCCGGTCGTGATCGAGGGTGAAGCCCTCCGGCCCATAATTGAAGGGCACGTAGACGGGGCGCGCGCCCGCCTTCTGCGCCGCAGCCGCGGCGTTGGGCCAAGTGGGGGAGGGAATGAGCACCTCGTCCCCCGCCCCGGCCACCAGGGCCACGGCCACATGAATCGCCTGCATCCCCGAGCCGGTGACGAAATAGCGCTCCGGCGTTTCCGGCACGCCATAGAGGGCGCTCATGTAGCGGGCGATGGAGGCCCGCAGTTCCGGCAGGCCGCGCTGCCAGGTGTAGAAGGTCTCGCCGGCGTGGAGGGCGGCGGCCGCCGCCTCACAGATGAAAGGCGGGGTGGGCACATCGCCCTCGCCGGCCCACAGCGGGATCATGCCGGGCCGGTCGCGGCCGTAGTTCATCACCTCGACGATCCCGCTTTCGGGCAGCGCGCGGACATGCTCGCGCACGCGCTCCAGATAGGGATCTTCCACGGGCAAGGCGGAAACGGGCGCAGCAGGGGACATCATGGCTTGCTCGCGGGCACGAAGCGGGGTGGCGGCGCGGAGGGAAATCGGCGGGTGCGCCGGCGCGACTTATAGAGCCTCGGCGCGCCCGTGCGCCATCAAATGAAGTGGCGATCCGATCAGTCCCGGTGATGAATCGCGCCTTCCGTTACGGCATTGCACGGATGCAATGGCCTCTTGCGGAGCGGGGCCGTTGCCGGCGCGGGGGTGCGGTCCTACGTCCTGAGCACCACCCGCGCACCTCCGCGCCCTCGCCGGTTCAAACAGGATGCCCCCCATGTCGCAGACCGTCACCCCGGCCATCGATGCCGCCGCCATCGACCGCCTGTTCCTTTCCGCCCGCACTCAGAATGGCTGGACCGATGCCCCGGTCAGCGAGGCGGAAGTGCGCGCCCTCTATGATCTGGTGAAGTACGGCCCGACCTCCGCCAACACCCAGCCGGCCCGCTACGTGTTCCTCACCACCCCGGAAGCCAAGGAGCGCCTGCGCCCTGCCCTGCCGGAGAGCAACCACAAGATCCTGGCCGCGCCGGTGGTAGCCATCATCGGCTACGCCCTCGACTTCCACGACAAGATCCCCGAGCTGTTTCCGCACTACCCGCAGTTCCGCGACCTGTTCATCAACAATCCCGGGATGATCGAGCCCCACGCCTTCCGCAATTCCTCGCTGCAGGGCGCCTATCTCATCCTCGCCGCCCGCGCGCTCGGCCTCGATGTCGGCCCCGTCTCCGGCTTCGACGCGGCGAAGGTCGATGCGGAATTCTTCCCCGGTGGCACCACCAAGACCAATTTCATCGCGGCCATCGGCCATGGCGATGCCTCCAAGGTGATGCCCCGCCTGCCGCGCCTCGCCTTCGACGACGCCGCGCAGATCCTCTGATCTCCGCTCCAGAACGAAAAAAGGGCGCCCCACGGGGCGCCCTTTGCGTTTGGGCCCAAGGCCTCAGCTGAGAAGGCCTCAGTTGAGGCCGATGGTGGTGAGGTCCTGGAACCAGTGCTGGGCCTGCACGAAGCTCTTCACCTTGGGGGAGAGGGCGTGCGGGTTCACGTCGTGCACCACCCAGACCAGAACGGCGTCGTCCACCACCTGCTGGTGCACCTGGGCGAGCAGCTCGTCCTGCTTCTTGGTGTCGAAGGTGCGCTTCGCCTCGTCGATGAGGGCGTCTACCTTGGGGTTCGAGTAATAGCCCCAGTTCACGCCCACCGGCGCCACCTGCCGCGAATCGAAGAAGCGGATGAGGGCGTACAGCGGGTCGGAGGTGACATAGGCGATGTTGTTCGAGGTGATGCCCTCGTTCATCGGGTCCTTCGCCCCCTTGCGCCAGGCGGTGTAGAGCGCCTCCAGCTCCACCACCTTGAACTCCACATCGATGCCGATCTCCTTGAAGCTCGCCTGCAGGAACTCGTTCATGGGCAGGGACAGCATCTGTCCGGTGCCACCGGCGGCGATGATGAAGGTGGTCTTGAGCGGCTTTTCCTTGGAATAGCCCGCCTCCTGCACCAGCTTCTTGGCGGCCTCGGGATCATATTTGAGGTCGAAGGTGGGCTTGCCGAACCACGGGCTGGTCTTGTCCACCTGCCCCTTGGCGGGCTGGGCGAGACCGTTCATCAGCTCCACCACGCCCTCCCGGTCCACCGCGAGGTTCAGCGCCTTGCGCAGGCGGATGTCGGTCCAGGGCGAGCCGGGCAGCATGGAGAGGTGGTAGTTCCACACATGGGGCGTGACGTTGGTCACGATCTTCATGCCGGCAGCCTTGAGCTGCGGCACGGCGTCGGGCGCGGGGGTCTCGATGAGGTCCACCTGCCCGGCGAGCAGCGCGTTGGTGCGGGTCAGCGCCTCCGGCATGGGGATGAGGATCATCCGGTCGGTCTTGGGCAGGCGGGACTTGTCCCAGTAGTCGGGGTTCTTGACCAGCTCCAGCCGCTCGCGCGGCACCAGCTTGTCCTGTTTGAAGGGGCCCGTGCCCGAGGGGTTCTGGGCGAACTTGTCCCAGTCCTTGCCGAGCTTCTCGTACTGGGCCGGGCTCGACACCAGGAACCAGAGCATCTGGTAGGGGAAGAACGAATCCACGTCCTTGGTGGTGATCTCCACCGTCATGTCGTCCACCTTGCGCCAGGAGGCGATGGACGGCAGGCGGGTCTTCACCTGGGCGGACTGGCGCTTGTCGAACTGGGGTGCCTTCTCGTCCAGCACCTTGTCGAGGTTCCACACCACGGCATCGGCATTGAAGTCCGAGCCGTCGTGGAACTTCACGCCCTTGCGCAGGGTGAACAGCCACTTCTTGGGGTCGGCCGGGTCCACCTTCCACTCGGTGGCAAGGCCGGGCACCAGCTTGCCGGGCCGGTCGGCCACGTTCATCTCCCAGGCGACCAGCGGGTCGTACAGGGTGTAGCCGGTGAATTGATAGGCACCTGCCCCACGATCAGGCTGACCGGTGGTCTGCGGAATGTCCGCCATGGAGATGCCATAGCGGACCACGCTCTCCGCGCCCGCCGGCGCCGCCCCGGCAAGACCGAGGAAAAGCGCGGCGGCAAGAGAGGTTCGAAGCGTCCGGAAACGCAGCATCTATCGTCCTTCCGTGAGTAAGCCCCACGGAAGGAAGGCAAGAGATATGCCGTATGCTTCGCTTTGCGAAACGGGCGTCAGCGGTTGCGGCGGGGCGGCCGGTTCGAGGACTTGCCCGAGGACTTGCCCCAGTTGAACACGCGGTGCGGAAACACCTCGCCGTTCTCGCCGTCGCCGATGGCGATGAGCGCGCCCTGGCAGGACACCGCCACATGGCCCTCGACGATGGGGGCGTCGCGGCCCCGCAGGATGATGCTCTGGCCGCAGCGCAGGCGATGGGCCTCCTGCGGCGTGACGTTGAGCTGGGGGATCTCCTCCAGCGCCACGGCCACCGGATCGAGCGCATCCATCAGCGCCTCTTCGCTGGCCTCGGCGCGGTCGCGCAGCTCGTCGAGGGGCACGAGGCGCTCCTCCAGGAACGGCCCGACGCAAGCGCGACGCAGCTGGCAGATGTGGCCGCGCGAACCCAGCATGCGGCCGAGGTCGCGGGCGATGGCGCGCACATAGGTGCCCTTGCCGCACTCGGCCTCCAGCACCGCATGGTCGGCGTCCGGACGGTCCATCAGCTCGATGCGGAAGATGGTGACGGGGCGCGCCTCCAGCTTCACCTCCTCGCCCTCGCGGGCGAGGTCATAGGCGCGCTCGCCGCCGATCTTGAGCGCCGAATAGGCCGGCGGCACCTGCATGATCTCGCCGCGGAAAGTGGGCAGCGCCGCGATGATCTCGTCGTCCGAGGGGCGCAGATCGGAGGTCTCCACCGCCTTGCCCTCGGAATCGTCCGTGTCCGTCTCGGTGCCGAAGCGCACGGTGAAACGGTAGGTCTTGCGGCCGTCCATCACATAGGGAACGGTCTTGGTGGCCTCGCCGAAGGCGATGGGCAGGCAGCCGGAGGCCAGCGGGTCGAGGGTGCCGGCATGTCCGGCCTTCTTGGCCCCGAAGATGCGCTTCACCACCGCTACCGCCTGGGTGGAGGTCATGCCGGTGGGCTTGTCGAGCAGCACCCAGCCATCGAGGTCGCGCTTGGGCGCGCGGGGGCGGTTGTCCTGCTCGCGGCTGGCGCGGGGGGCGTCGCCGGCGGGAGGCGCTTCGGCCGCGTCAGGAGCGAGGGCGGTCTCGACAACGGATTCAACGATGGGCTCGGCGGCGGCTTCAGCCGCGGCTTCGGCAGTGGCTCGGACGGTCATTCGGCGTCGGTCTCTTTGTCGGTCGGAGTCTGGTCGGGCGCGTCCTCGGAATGGCTCTCAAGGGCATCGAGGTCGCGCTGCACCTGGGGGGAGCGCAGGAGGGCGTCCATGCGCGCGCCCTCGTCGAAGGACGTATCCTTGCGAAAGCGCAGCTCGGGCACGCTCTTCAGCTCCACGCGCCGCGCCACCTCGGTGCGCAGGCGGCGGGCATTGTCGGCCAGCGCCTTGATGACGGGCGTGATGTCCTTGCCGCCGAGGGGCATGACGTAGCAGGTGGCGATCTTGAGGTCCGGCGACATGCGCACCTCGGGCACCGTGATGATGTGCCCGGCGAGCACCGGATCGATATGGTCGCCGCGGGACAGCACGTCGGCCAGGGCGTGGCGGACAAGCTCGCCCACGCGCAGCATGCGCTGGGAGGGGCCGCCTCCCGTGCGGGTATCGGGTTTCATTTTTGCTTCTGCTTCGTTCGGCGCCGGCAAAGCCGTGGCGCCTTCTCCTCGATTGTGGAGCGGACGGGCTTGGACCGTACCGTTCCGGTTAAGCGTCGACGCCTCCGGCCTTTTCCCGTTCGGGGAAGAGACCGGAGGCGGAAACGTCGAGCGTTGCGCCCGTCGTCAGGTCACAGCGAGCGCTGGATCACCTCGACGCGGTAGCACTCGATCACGTCGCCCGCGCGCATGTCCTGGTAGTTCTCGAAGGACATGCCGCAATCCTGGCCGGCGTTCACGGTGTTCACCGCATCCTTGAAGCGGTTGAGCGTCGCAAGCTTGCCCTCGTGGATCACCACGTTGTCGCGGATCAGGCGCACGTGCTGGCCCTTCTCCACGATACCGTCGGTGACCTGGCAGCCCGCCACCTTGCCCACCTTGGAGACCAGGAAGATCTCCTTGATGAGGGCGTTGCCCAGCATGGTCTCGCGGTTGATGGGCGCGAGCAGGCCGCTCATGGCCTTCTTCACGTCATCCACGAGGTCGTAGATGATGTTGTAGTAGCGGATCTCGATACCCGCCCGATCGGCCGCGTCGCGCGCTTCCTTGTTGGCGCGCACGTTGAAGGCGATGATCGCGGCGCCGGAGGTTTCCGCCAGCGTCACGTCGCTTTCGTTGATGCCGCCCGCGCCGGAATGGATGATGCGGGCCTGCACCTCGTCGTTGCCGACCTTCTCCAGCGCGCCGATGATGGCTTCCACCGAGCCCGACACGTCGCCCTTGATGATGAGGGGGAATTCCTTCCGCCCCGAAGCCTTCACCTGGCTCATCATCTGCTCCAGCGAGCCGCGGATGGTGGCGGAACGGGCCGCCGCCTTCTCGCGCTTCTGGCGCTGGCGGTAATCGGTGATCTCGCGGGCGCGGGCTTCATTCTCCACCACCGCGAGGCGGTCACCCGCCTCCGGTGTGCCGTTGAAGCCCAGCACCTCCACGGGCAGGGAGGGGCCGGCCGCGTCCACGGTGGCACCGGTATCGGAGATGAGGGCGCGCACGCGGCCCCACTCGGCACCGGCCACCACGATGTCGCCCACGTGCAGGGTACCGCGCTGGACGAGGACGGTGGCCACGGGGCCCCGGCCGCGATCGAGCTTTGCTTCCACCACGGTGCCTTCGGCGTCGCGGTTCGGATTGGCGCGCAGGTCGAGCAGTTCCGACTGGAGGGCGATGGCCTCCAGGAGCTTGTCGAGGTTGAGATGCTCCTTGGCGGAGACCTCCACCTCGAGCGTCTCGCCGCCCATGCTCTCCACCTGCACTTCGTACTGAAGCAGTTCGGAGCGCACGCGCTCGGGCTTGGCGCCGGGCTTGTCGATCTTGTTGATCGCCACGATCAGCGGCACCCGCGCCGCGCGGGCGTGGTTGATGGCTTCCACCGTCTGGGGCATCACGCCGTCGTCGGCCGCCACCACCAGCACCACGATGTCCGTCACCTTGGCGCCACGGGCACGCATGGCGGTGAAGGCGGCGTGGCCGGGGGTGTCGATGAAGGTGATCTTCGAGCCCGAGGGCGCGGTCACCTGGTAGGCGCCGATGTGCTGGGTGATGCCGCCGGCCTCGCCGGAGACCACGTTCGCCTTGCGGATGGCATCCAGCAGCGAGGTCTTGCCGTGGTCGACGTGGCCCATGATGGTCACGACGGCCGGGCGCGGCAGCAGGGTCTCGGGGGCGTCCGGGGTATCGAACAGGCCTTCCTCGACGTCGCTCTCCGACACGCGGCGGACGGTGTGGCCGAGATCCTCGGCGATGAGCTCGGCGGTATCGGCGTCGATCACGTCGGTGATCTTCACCATCTGCCCCTGCTTCATCAGCATGCGGATCACGTCCACGGCCCGCTCCGACATGCGGTTGGCGAGTTCCTGGATGGTGATGGTCTCGGGCAGGATCACCTCGCGGGCAATCTTTTCCTTGCTCTCCTGCTGCCGGTGCCCGGTCATGCGCTGGGTGCGGCGGCGGAACGAGGCGACCGAACGCTGGCGCTCTTCTTCACCCGACTGGGCGGTGACGAGCGTCAGGCGGCCGCGCTGCTTCTCCTGGCCGGCGGGGGCACGGGGCACCTTGACCGGGGCGACCGGACGCGCGGCGGGGCCGCGGCGCACGGCACCGCCCCCACGGCGCTCCTCTTCCTCGCTGCCACCTTCCGCCGGAGCGGTGGTACCAGCCGGACGCGGGGTGAGCGGACGCGCGGTGGTCGTGCCGGCGGGACGGGCGCTCGCGCCCTGCTCCTCGCCGCCGAAGCGCTTGCGCGCTTCCTGCTCGGCCTTGCGCTTCTTGTCTTCTTCCTGGGCGCGGCGGGCCTCGTCCTCGCGCTTGCGGGCCTCGGCGGCCTCACGCTCGGCGCGCTCGGCACGCTCGCGCTCGGCGCGGCGACGGGCCTCCTCCTCGGCCGCGCGGCGCTCCTCGGCCATGCGCTGCTCTTCGACCGCGCGGACGCGGGCGTCGGCCAGCGCGCTGGCGCGGGCGTTGCGCTCTTCCTCGGTCAGCGTGCGCAGCAC
>NZ_JAYRPE010000013.1:0-44124 GCF_041911315.1 Xanthobacter sp.
ATGGGCGGCTTCGCGGCGGCCGGCGCGGCGCTGGGCCGCTCGGCCCATCTCGTCGTGCTCGACACCACCGATCCCGACCGCCCCCGCGCCCGACCGCTCAAGGAAGCGCTGACGCGGCTGGTGCACGGGCGCGTCTCCGCCCGCTTCATCGCCGGGCAGATGCGACACGGCCCGCGCGGCGCTTCGGAGCTGGCGGAGACGGTGGACCGCCTCGTCGCCTTCGCCGAGACCACCGAGCAGGTGCCCTCTGCGCTGCTGGACCGCCTCCACGCGGCCTATGTGATGGACCCTGAGGTGCGCGCCTTCCTGCTCGCGCAGAACCCCGCCGCCGCCCGCGCCATCGCCCGCCGCTTCGCCGATGCGCGGCGGCGCGGCCTGTGGCATGCGCGGCGCAACGATCTCGACAGCGATCTCGACGCCCTCCGCGCCGAAGCCGGCCGGGAGGCTGCGGAATGACGCCGATCCCCCCCACCCGTCGCGGCGCCTGCCCGGCCTTCCTCGCGCCCATGGAGACCGGCGACGGCCTCATCCTGCGCCTCGTCCCATCCGATGGCCGGCTCTCCCTGGCGCAATTGCGCGGGCTGGCCGACGCTGCCCGCCGCCTCGGCAACGGGATGATGGAGGTGACGGCGCGCGGCAGCCTTCAGGTGCGCGGGCTGACGCAAGAGTCCGTGCCGCTGCTTCAGGATGCGGTGCTGGCGCTGGGCATCACGCCGCGCCTCGGCCTCGCGGCGGATGTCTCGCCGCTGGGCGGGATGGACCCGACCGAGGTCGCGGATGGGCACAAGCTGGCCGCCCCGATCATCGCCGGCGCGCAGCCGCTGGTGGGGAAGCTGGGGCCGAAGGTGTCGGTGGTGGTGGAGGGCGGCGGCGCCGTCAGCCTCGCCGGGCAGAAGGCGGATGTGCGCCTCGTCGCAGCTTGGCCGGGACACTGGGCGCTCACCATCGGCAATGGGCCGGCCCGCGTGCTGTCCGAGGGCGACGCGGCGGCCGAGGCATTGGCCGCGCTCGCGTCCATCGCCGCCTTGGGTCGTGCGGCCCGCGCCACCGATCTGCCGGGATGTGGCGGCCGGGCGCGCGTGGCCGAAGCCGCGCCGCCGCTGGGGCGCATTCCGCTGGCCGATGGCACATTGGCCTTCGGCTTCGGCCTGCCCTTCGGGGCGGGGGATGCCGCGCAGTTCGAGGCCCTTGCCGAAGCGGCGGAAGCGACCGGCGTGCGGGACCTGCGTCCGGCACCCGAGCGCACGCTCCTCGCCACCGGGCTTTCGCCAGCCGGTGTCGATGCCTTCGCCGCGCGCATCGCCGCCCTTGGCTGCATCACGGCTGCCGGCGATCCCCGCGCCGCCGTCGCCGCCTGTGCCGGGGCGCCGGCCTGCGCCTCCGCCCACATCCCGGCCCGTGCGCTCGCGCCGGTGCTGGCGCAGGCATTCGCGCCGCTGCTGGATGGGACGGTGTCTATGCACCTCTCCGCCTGCACCAAGGGCTGCGCCCACCCCGCGCCGGCGACCCTCGCCTTCGTGGGCATGGACGGCGGCGCCGCACTGGTGCATGACGGCCCTGCCTCCGGCGCGGCGCGCCCGGTGCGGCTGGCGGCGGACCTTCCCGCCGCTGTCGCATCCCTCGCCGCGACGCTGGCGGCCCGGCGAAATCCGGGTGAAACGACACGTGCGCTCCTTGCCCGCCTGGATCTGGCGGGCCTGTGGGCGGGCACGGCGACAACAGACGGGCCGGAAAAGACGACGTGACGAGCCGCGCAGAATGACCCTTCCCCTCGATTACGTGCGCGACGGCACGGCCATCTACGAGCGATCCTTCGCCATCATCCGCGCGGAAGCCGACCTCTCCCGCTTTTCGGCGGACGAGGAGGACGTGGCGGTGCGCATGATCCACGCCTGCGGCCTCGTGGAGGCGGCGCGGGACTTCGTGTTCGGCCCCGGCGCGGTTGCCGCCGCGCGCGCGGCGCTCCAGGCCGGCGCGCCCATCCTGTGCGATGCGCAGATGGTGGCCCACGGCATCACCCGCGCGCGGCTTCCGGCCGGCAACGAAGTGATCTGCACCCTGCGCGATCCGGCGGTGCCGGCGCTGGCGGAAAAACTCGGCACCACCCGTTCCGCCGCCGCGCTGGAATTGTGGGGCGATCACCTCGCCGGGGCGGTGGTCGCCATCGGCAACGCGCCCACCGCGCTCTTCCACCTGCTGGAGATGCTCGATCGCGGCGCGCCCAAGCCGGCGGCCATCCTCGGCATGCCGGTGGGCTTCGTGGGCGCGGCGGAATCCAAGGATGCGCTGGCGGACGATCCGCGCGGCGTGCCCTTCGCCATCGTGCGCGGGCGGCTGGGCGGCAGCGCCATCACCTCCGCTGCCGTGAATGCGCTTGCGAGGGCCGGGCTGTGAAGGGACATCTCATCGGCGTAGGCGTCGGCCCGGGCGATCCCGATCTGCTCACCCTCAAAGCGGTGAAGGCGCTGCAAAGCGCTGATGTGGTGGGCTATTTCGCCAAGGCCGGCAATGTCAGCCACGCGCGCACCGTGGCCGCCGCACACTTTCCCGCCGGCGCGGTGGAGCTGCCGCTGCTCTATCCCGTCACCACCGAAATCCACCGGCACGACGAGGCCTATCGCACGGCCATCGGCGCCTTCTACGACGCCTCCGCCGCCGCGGTGGCCGAGCATCTCATGGCCGGGCGCACGGTGGCGGTGCTGAGCGAGGGCGATCCGCTCTTCTACGGCTCCTACATGCACATCCATGTGCGTCTCGCCGGACGGTTCCAGACGCAGGTCATCCCCGGCGTCACCGGCATGTCCGGCTGCTGGTCGGAAGCCGGCGCGCCCATCGCGCAGGGCGACGACGTACTGATGGTGCTGCCCGGCACGCTGGATGAGGCGGAACTGGCGCGGCGCCTCGCGGAGGCGGATGCGGCGGTCATCATGAAGGTGGGGCGCAACCTGCCGAAGATCCGCCGCGCGCTCGCCGCTGCCGGCCGGCTCGATCGGGCGGTCTATGTGGAGCGCGGCACCATGGCCGATTGCGCGCTCATTCCCCTCGCCGAGCGGGCGGACGAGCGCGCGCCCTATTTCGCCATCGTGCTGGTGCCCGGCTGGGAGCGCGCGGCGTGAGCGGGCGGCTGACGGTGGTCGGCCTCGGTCCGGGATCGGCGCGGCAGATGACGCCGGAGGCCTCTGAAGCTGTTGCGGCGGCGGACATCCTGTTCGGCTACGTCCCCTATCTCGCCCGCCTGCCGGAACGGCCGGAGCAGGAGCGGCGGCCTTCAGACAATCGCGAGGAGATCGCCCGCGCCTCTGCCGCCCTTGAGGCGGCCGTGGCCGGGGCGAAGGTGGTGATGGTGTCGGGTGGCGATCCCGGCGTGTTCGCCATGGCGGCGGCGGTGTGCGAGGCAATCGAGCATGGGCCGGCGGAGTGGCGGGCGCTGGACGTCGAGATCGTCCCCGGCGTCACTGCCATGCTGGCCGTGGCCGCCCGCTGCGGCGCGCCTTTGGGGCACGATTTCTGCGCCATCTCCCTCTCGGACAATCTCAAGCCCTGGCCGCTGGTGGAAAAGCGCCTCGCGCTCGCCGCCGAGGCCGGCTTCGTGATCGCCCTCTATAATCCCATCAGCAAGGCGCGCCCCTGGCAGCTCGGCCGCGCGTTCGAGCTGCTGCGGGAAAAGCTGCCGGGCTCCGTGCCCGTGGTGTTCGGCCGCGCGGCGGGGCGGGACGACGAGCGCATCGCGCTTGCGACGCTGGCCGAAGCCGATCCGGCGCGGGCGGACATGGCGACTTGCGTCCTCATCGGCACCACAGAGACGCGCATCGTGTCGCGCGAGGGGAAGTCGCCCCTCGTCTATGCGCCGCGCTCGGCGCCCGCGCCGTGAGCGAGGATGCCGTCGAGCCAGGCCTCGGCCTCGGCCGGGCGCTCCACGGCGGTGACGTCCGGCACCGGCGGGCGGGCGATCAGGATCACCTCGATGCCCAAGGCCCGCGCCGCCGCCATCTTGCCATAGGTGGCGCTGCCGCCACTGTTCTTGGCAACGATGGTGTCGATGCCGTGGGCCTTGAGCAGCGCATGATCCTCCGCTTCACCGAACGGCCCGCGTCCGAGCACGTATTCGGCCTGCGGCACGTTGAGCGGCGGCGTGACGGGATCGACGCTGCGCACCAGATAGACATGCTGCGGCGCCGCTTCGAAGGCCCGCACCTCGTTGCGGCCGAGGGCGAGGAACACCCGGCGGGGCACCTTCCCCAGCGCCCCCACGGCGGCCGGCACATCCGCCACCTCGCGCCAGCGGTCGCCTGGCTGGGGCTGCCATGGCGCCCGGCGCAGCGCGAGCAGGGGCACGCCCGCAGCCGCACAGGCGAGCGCGGTGTTGAAGGACATGCGCGCCGCATAGGGATGCGTCGCATCGATGACGGCGGCGATGCCTTCCGCCTTGAGATACTCTTCCAGCCCGGCCGGCCCGCCGAAGCCGCCGACGCGCACCGGTACCGGCTGGGGCGCCGGGTTTTCGGTCCGGCCGGCAAGCGAGAGCGTGACGCGGATGTTCGTGCGGGGCGCGAGCCGGGTTGCAAGCGCGCGGGCATCGCCGGTGCCGCCGAGGAGAAGGATGTGGGGTGTCATGGCTGAGGCAGGGGTTTCCATCGCCGCCGACACTGCCTCGGCCGGGCGCTGGCTGTCCATCGTCGGCATCGGCGAGGATGGGGCGGAAGGGCTCTCCCCCGCCGCCCGCGCCGCCGTTTCCGCTGCCGCCATTGTGTTCGGCGGGGCGCGGCATCTGGCGCTGGCCGGGGATCTGGTGACGGGCGAGGCGCGGGTGTGGCCGAGCCCCTTCAGCCTCGATGGGGTCTTGGCGGCGCGCGGGCGGCGGGTGTGCGTGCTGGCCTCGGGCGATCCGTTTCTCTACGGCGTGGGCGCCAGCCTTGCGCGCCATGTGCCTGCGCGGGAGATGGCCGCCTTTCCCGCCCCCTCCGCCTTCGCGCTGGCCGCCGCGCGGCTTGGCTGGGCGCAGCAGGAGGTGGACATGGTCTCCCTCCACGGCCGCCCGCTGGCGCGCCTGCGTCCCTTCCTGCAGGACGGTGCAAAGCTGCTGCTGTTGACTTCGGACGGGGAGGGCCCGGCGCAGGTGGCGGCCTTCGCCACGGCTCACGGCTGCGGCGCCTCGCGCCTCACGGTGCTGGAGGCGCTGGGCGGGCCAGCGGAATGCATCCGCAGCGCCACGGCCGAGGGTTTCGACCTTGCCGATGTGGCCGCCCTCAACGTGGTGGCGCTGGAGGTGCGGGCGGCGCCCGACGCGCCCATCCTGCCGCTCGCTGCCGGCCTTGCGGACGATCTGTTCGAGCATGACGGGCAGATCACCAAGCGCGAGGTGCGCGCCCTCACCCTCTCCTCGCTCGCGCCCCGGCGGGGGGAATTGCTGTGGGACATTGGCGCCGGGGCGGGCTCCATCGCCATCGAATGGCTGCTGGCGCATCCCTCGCTTGCCGCCATCGCCATCGAGGGGAATGCGGAACGCGCCGCCCGTATCGGTCGCAACGCCCATAAGCTCGGCGTGCCGCACCTGAAGGTGGTGGAGGGTGCGGCACCGAGCGCCCTTGCCGGATTACCCACGCCGGATGTGATCTTCATCGGCGGCGGGGCCAGCGAACCCGGCGTGTTCGACACCGCGCGCGAGGCACTCAAGCCCGGCGGGCGGATGGTGGCCAATGCGGTGACGCTGGAAACCGAGGCCCTGCTGATCGCCGCCCAGGCCCGCCTCGGCGGGACGCTCACGCGCATCTCGCTGGCGCGCTCGGTGGCGGTGAAGGGCATGACCGGCTGGCGGCCCGCCATGCCGGTGACGCAATGGCGCTGGGAAAAATCCCGGCAGGGAGAGGGCGCATGATCGTGGCCGGGATCGGCTCGAAGCGGGGGGTATCGGTGGAGGAGGTGATCGCCGCCTTCGACGCCGCCCTCGCGCGCGCCGAGCTTGGGCGGGACGACGTATCCCTCGTCGCCACCCCGGCGATCAAGGGCGGCGAGGCGGGCATCAGCGAGGCGGCGGCGCTGCTCGGCCTGCCTCTGGTGCTGGTGCCGCAGAGCCAGCTCGAGGCCGCCTCCAGCCGGGCGAAGACCCATTCCGAGCGGGTGGTGGCGCTGCTGCGCGTGCCCTCCGCCGCAGAAACGGCCGCGCTGGCGGCGGCGGGGGCTCATGGCCGGCTGCTGGGTCCGCGCCTCGCGCTCGGGCCTGTCACCTGCGCGCTGGCGCGGCGGGAGGGTGTGGTTTGACCGTCCATTTCATCGGCGCGGGCCCCGGCGCGGCGGACCTCATCACCGTGCGCGGGCGCGATCTCATCGCCCGCTGCCCGGTGTGCCTCTATGCCGGCTCCATCGTGCCGGCGGAAATGCTCGGCTGGTGCCCGCCGGGCGCGCGCATCGTCGATACGGCGCCGCTCGATCTCGACCGGATCGAAGCGGAATATGTCCGCGCCTTCGAGGCCGGGGAGGACGTGGCGCGGCTGCATTCGGGAGACCTCTCCGTCTATAGCGCGGTGGCCGAGCAGGTGCGCCGGCTGGAGCGGCGGGGCATTCCCTACACGCTGACGCCCGGCGTGCCGGCCTTCGCGGCGGCGGCCGCGGTGCTGGGCCGCGAGCTGACCGTGCCGGAGGTGGCGCAGAGCCTCGTCATCACCCGCGTCTCAGGCCGCGCCTCGGCCATGCCGGAGGCGGAGAAGCTGGCGGCTTTTGCCCAGACCGGGGCGACGCTCGCCATCCATCTCGCCATCCATGCGCTCGATCAGGTGGTGGCGGAGCTGGTGCCCGTGCTGGGCGCCGACTGCCCGGTGGCGGTGGTGGCGCGGGCGACGTGGCCCAACGAGCGGGTGGTGCGGGGCACGCTCGGCGATATCGCGGACAAGCTCGCCGCTGATCCCATCCCGCGCACGGCGCTGATCCTCGTGGGGCGGGCGCTGGCCGCGGAGGATTTCCGCGAGAGTGCGCTATACGACACGGCCTATGTCCGTCGCTTTCGCGGGGGTGGTGAATGATCCGCCGCTCAGCGCCTTGCGGGTCCTTTGGCGGGCAGGAGCGGCGCGCGGCCCATGAGGGCGCCGTCGCGGTCGAAGACGGTGATTTCCAGCAGCACCTCCGTCCGGTCGAGGGCGCGGGCGGCGGTGGCCCAGGCGGCGCGGGCGACGCAATCCCCCAGCGGGAAGCCGGCCGCGCCCGCGATCTGGAAGGCCTCCGCCACCATGTTCGCCCCGGCGATGCGGGCGCAGAGATCGGCGTCGGCACCGGCCTCGGCGGCGAGGCGGGCGAGGGCGGGAAGGTCGGCGCTGCCGCGCTTGGAATGCAGATCGAGGAAACCCTGCGCGAGCTTCGTCATCTTGGCGACGCCGCCGGCCACCGTCACCTTGGGCACGGGGTGGGCGTGAACATATTTCAGCATGCCGCCGACGAAATCGCCCATGTCGATGAGCGCCACCTCATCGAGGGCGTGCAGCTTGGCCACCGCCGCCTCGGAAGCGGAGCCGGTGGCGCCGGCCACATGATCGAGCCCCATGGCGCGGGCGACATCGATGCCGCGATGGATGGAGTGGATCCACGCCGCGCACGAATAGGGCACGACGATGCCCGTCGTTCCCAGCACCGACAGGCCGCCGACGATGCCGAGGCGCGGGTTGAGCGTCTTCAGCGCCAGCGCGGCGCCATCCTCGATGGAAATCTCCACCTCCGCATCGCCCGCGACGCCATGGGCGGCGGCGACCTCCGCGATGCCGGCGGCGATCATGCGGCGGGGCACGGGATTGATGGCGGGCTCGCCGGGCGGAATGGGCAGGCCCGGCCGCGTGACCTTGCCGACACCGGCGCCCGCCTTGAAGGTGATGCCCGCACCCGCCGCGCCGCGCCGCACGGTGGCGCGGACGAGGGCGCCGTGGGTCACGTCCGGATCATCGCCCGCATCCTTCACGATGCCGGCGGTGGCCGTCTCACTGCCGCGATCATGCATGGCGAGGGCGAAGGCAGGGCGGGCGCCGGAGGGCAGCTCTACCTCGATCGGATCGGGAAAGTCGCCCGTGACCAGCGCCGCGAACGCCGCCTTGGCCGCGCCGGCCGCGCAGGTGCCGGTGGTCCAGCCGCGCTTGAGCGGCCTGTCGGGTGCGTCGTCGGCGGTGTCGCCCGTGTTCATGGGCTCCGTGATAGCCGTCCGGGGGCCGGCAAGGAAGGGTGCGCGTCATGAGTGATGCGCCCCGCGGCCTGCTCATCGCCGCCCCGCGCTCGGGCTCGGGCAAAACGACCGTGACGCTCGCCTTGCTGGCGGCGCTGCGTCGGCGGGGCAAGGCGGTGCGCGCCATCAAGTCGGGGCCTGATTACATCGACCCCGCCTTCCATGCCGCCGCCACCGGCCGGCCGGGGCTGAACCTCGACAGCTGGGCCATGCCCCCGGCGCTGCTCGATCATCTCGCTGGGCTGGCGGGGGAGGGGGCTCAGATCGTCATCGGCGAGGGGGCCATGGGCCTGTTCGACGGGGTGGCGGTGGAAAAAGGCCGCACCGGCGCGGGGGCGGATGTGGCGGCCCGTCTGGGCCTGCCGGTGCTGCTGGTGCTGGATGTCTCCGGCCAGTCGCAGACGGCGGCGGCGGTGCTGCGCGGCTTCATCGGGCATGATCCGGCGGTGCGCATCGCCGGCGTGGTGCTGAACAAATTGGGCAGCGAGCGGCACGAGCGGATGATCCGGGAGGCGGTCGCGCCCCTCGGCGTGCCCGTGCTGGGCACGGTGCCGCGTGCCACCGACATCGTGCTGCCCGAACGCCATCTCGGCCTCGTGCAGGCGGGGGAGACAGACGATCTGCCGGCCCGCCTCGCGGCGCTGGCCGATCTCGCCGAAGCCCATCTCGACCTCGACGGCATCATCGCCGCCGCCGCGCCGCTTCAGGCCGGGGCCGGGGCGGGGGAGGGGCAGGGGGACAGCAATGCGCTGCTGCCGCCGCCGGGCCAGCGGATCGCGCTGGCGCAGGATGCGGCCTTCGGTTTCGTCTATGCCCACATGCTGGCCGGTTGGCGGGGGCAGGGGGCGGAGATCGTGCCCTTCTCGCCGCTGGCGGACGAGGCGCCGGATGCCTCCTGCGATGCGCTCTGGCTGCCCGGCGGCTATCCCGAGCTGCACGCCGGGCGCCTCGCGGCGGCGGAGCGCTTCCGCGCCGGCGTCCATGCCTTCGCGGCGGCGGGGAAGCCGGTGCATGGGGAGTGCGGGGGCTACATTGCGCTGGGCGCCGGCCTCCTGGATGCGGAGGGCGTGCGCCATGCCATGCTCGGCCTCGTCGATCTGGAAACCAGCTTCGCCAAGCGCCGCATGAATCTCGGCTACCGGCAGGCGCGCCTCATCGCCCCATCGCCGCTGGGGCCGGAGGGGGCGTGGGTGCGCGGCCACGAATTCCATTATGCAACCGTGCTCTCGCGTGGAGAGGACCAACCCCTCGCCGACCTCTCGGACGCCGAAGGCCGCCCCCTCGGGCTGGCTGGCAGCCGCCGAGGCAGCGTCACCGGCAGCTTCTTCCACGCCATCGCGCGGGGGTGAGCCTCACGAATTGCCGCTGCGCACCGCCACGGTGGCGATCCCCGCGCCGATGAGCAGGGAGCCGCCCGCCTTGTTGATGGCGCCGAGCACACGCGGGCTGCGCACCGCGCGGCGGGCGCGGGAGGCGGCGAGCGCATAGGCGAGCGCGTTCAGGAAGGCGAGGGTGAGGAACGTCGCCTGGAACACCAGCAACTGCGGCAGGAAGGCCGCGTGCGGGTCGAGGAACTGGGGCAGGAAGGCCACGAAGAAGGTGATGCTCTTGGGGTTCAGCGCCGTCACCAGCCAGGCGTGGGCCATCATCTTCAGCGGCGCGGAGCGTTCCGTGCGCGGCGCCGCATCGAGCGTCCCGCCCGCGCGCCAGAGCTTGATGCCGAGATAGACGAGATAGGCCGCACCCGCCCATTTCACCGCGAGGAACACGCTCGCCGAGGCGGACAGCAGCGCGCCGACGCCGAGCATGGACAGGGTCATAGCCGTGAAATCGCCGAGCGCGACACCCACCGCCATGGGCAGCGCCGTCCGCCACCCCTGCCCGAGGGCATAGGACACCACCAGGAGCACGGTGGGGCCGGGAATGACGAGGAGGACGGCCGAGGCCCCGGCGAACGCCGCCCAGGTCTCAAGCGTCATCGATCCCAACACGACATCAAAACCCACGGCCGTTTCCTTTGCGCCCCTCACGGAAACGCAAAGAATGGCCGCGGCCGAAGGGGGCGGTCAACTGCCGCCTCCGCGGTGTGAAACGTCGCCCGGCGCCGCTCAGGCCTTTGTCGCCGTCAGCGCCAGGATGCGCTTGGCGATGATGAGCGCGAACGGAATGGCCACGACCGCGCCGACACCGGCAGCGATGGGGATGAGGCGCATGTCCTGCCCGGCCAGCGAAGGGATGGACAGGACGGCCAGCACCGCAGCACCCGCAAAAGTGGTGGCAAGCACGAGCCAGACGAGAATCGCGATCTTGAGCATGACAAAGCTCCCGCGGGCAGACGCTCAACTTCTAGCCCCTTCCCCAACGGCGCCCTTGACGCGGATCAACGGGAGATGGCCGCCGCATGTCGCATGCGTTTAGAGCATGACCGGATCGGCCGAAGCGGCGTTATAGTTCCCAGAGGCGCGCCGGTCCGCCGGGCCGGAAGAGCGCGATCCGATCAAGTTGAAACAACTTGATCGGTGAATCGCCCTCTTACTCCAAGGAAGAGAGCGCCCGGTTCCCCACGGGAGGGACGCGATGCAGTGCCAGAACAAGGAAGACGATTTCCGCCAGGCCGTGCTCGACATCGTCGGCCACAAGGAAGGTCAGGCCATCATCATCCAGGTGGTCGGCGGCAACACCATCACCGGCTTTGCCCCTTTGAGCGTCGGCAAGGATTATCTGCGCTGCCAGGTGGCGGTGGGGATCGGGCAGAAGGAGCAGATCGTGCCCTTCCACTCCATCACCTGCGTGCGCTGAACATCTGCGTGCGCTGATACCGACCCACTGGTCCGGTCCCGGCTGATCGTATATCCCACGGGCGCCGCCGCGCCCGGTACGAGCGCGCGCCCTCCGGCATGCCACGGCCGGAGGCAGCAAGACCCAAGGAGCATGTCCATGGCCGCCACCCAGCCCGCCTTCACCTCCGAGCCCCACCATTTCACCCTGCTGCGCGACAAGATGCTGATCGGCGGGGCGTGGGTGGATGCCGATGGCGGCGAGACCATCGAGGTCAACAATCCGGCCACGGGCGCGATCATCGGCACCATTCCGAAGGCCGGCGCCGCCGAGACGCGTCGCGCCATCGCGGCCGCAGCCGAGGCCTTCAAGACCTGGCGCGCCACCACCGCCGCCGAGCGCGCGGCCAAGCTGCACAAGCTCGCCGACCTCATCACCCAGAATGCCGACGAGCTGGCGCTCATCCTCACCACCGAGCAGGGCAAGCCGCTGGCCGAGGCCAAGGGCGAGGTCGGTGGCTCCGCCGCCTATGTGCGCTGGTTCGCCGAGGAGGCCCGCCGCCTTTATGGCGACGTGATCCCCTCGCCGTGGCCCAACCGCCGCATCCTCGTCACCAAGGAGCCGGTGGGCGTGTGCGCGGCGGTGACGCCGTGGAATTTCCCCTCCTCCATGCTCTCGCGCAAGATCGGCGCGGCGCTGGCGGCGGGCTGCACCGTGGTGTGCAAGCCCTCCGAGCTGACCCCCTATTCGGGCCTCGCCTGGGGCGTGCTGGCGGAAATGGCGGGCATTCCGGCGGGCGTCGTCAACATCGTGGTGGGCGATGCCCCGGCCATCGGCGGCGAGATGACCTCCAACCCGGCGGTCAAGAAGGTGACGTTCACCGGCTCGACCCCCGTCGGCAAGCTGCTGATGAAGCAGTCCGCCGAGACCATGAAGAAGGTTTCGCTGGAGCTGGGCGGCAACGCGCCCTTCCTCGTCTTCGACGATGCCGATCTCGATCTCGCGGTGGAGCAGGCCATCGCCTCCAAGTATCGCAACGTGGGCCAGACCTGCGTGTGCGCCAACCGCTTCTATGTGCAGGCGGGCATCTATGACGCCTTCGCCGCGAAGTTCGCCGAGGCCTCGAAGCAGCTGAAGGTGGGCAATGGCGTGGACGCGGGCGTGGTGGCCGGCCCGCTGATCGACACGCGGGCGCTGGCCAAGGTGGAGCGGCTGCTGAAGGACGCGCTCGACAAGGGCGCCACCGTGCTCACCGGCGGCAAGCAGCCGGCGCTGGGCGGCACTTTCTTCGAGCCCACCGTGCTCGCCAACGCCACGCAGGACATGGCCTTCGCCCGCGACGAAATCTTCGGCCCGCTGGCGCCGCTGTTCAAGTTCGAGACGGAGGAACAGGCCGTCTCCTACGCCAACGACACCGAATACGGCCTCGCCTGCTACTTCTTCACCAAGGACCTCGGCCGCGCCTTCCGCGTCTCCGAGCAGCTGCAGTATGGGCAGGTGGGCGTGAATGCCGGCGTCATCACCACCGAGGTGGCGCCCTTCGGCGGCGTGAAGGAGAGCGGCGTCGGCCGCGAGGGCTCCAAGTACGGCTGCGACGACTACCTGAACATCAAGTACGTCTGCATGGGCGGGATGTGAGGCGGTAGAGCTTCTGAACAGCGCTCACGGCCCCAACAAGCGTCATGCCCGGCCTCGTGCCGGGCATCCACGTGGTCCAGCCGGGAGTGAATCGCTGACTTGGTCCCCTGCGGCCCGACGTGGATGGCCGGGACAAGCCCGGCCATGACGGAAGTGAGGGTATCGACCGGCGCTCTGTCAGCCCTGGCAGTTTCTTCCCCTCACGCCTCGAAATTGAAGGCGATGCCGATCCGGTTCCAGGCGTTGATGGTGGCGATCGCAACGGTGAGGAACATCGCCTCGTCCGCCGAGAATTCCTCCAGCACCGCCTCCCAGGCGTCCTGCGAGGCGGCGCCGGTGCCGAGCAGCGTCAGCTCCTCGGTCCAGGCCAGCGCGGCCTTTTCGCGCTCGGAGAAGGCGGAGGCCTCCTCCCACGCTGCGAGCAGGTCCAGCTTCTCCTGCGCGACGCCGGCCTTGCGGGCAACGCCGAGATGGAACTTCAGGCAGAAGGCGCAGCCGTTGAGCTGCGAGGCGCGCACTTTCACCAGCTCGGTCAGCCCCTTGTCGAGGCCGGTGGCATCGACGCCCTTGGTGAGGGCGGCAAGGCCGGCATAGATGTCCGGCGCGCGCTCGGTGAACGCCTTGTAGGTGGGGCGGGCGAAATCTTCAGACATGGTGGACCTTTCGGGGATCAGCTCTTCAGCCGGTAGCCGGTGCGGAACATCCAGCGCACGATGAGGAGGCAGGCGATGAGGAAGGCGAGGGTCATGGCCGCGCTCACCTCCACCCGCACGTCCGACGTGCCGAAGAAGCTCCAGCGGAAGCCGGCGACCAGATAGACCACCGGGTTGAACAAAGTGATGGTGCGCCACACCGGCGGCAGCATCTCCAGCGAATAGAAGGTGCCGCCCAGGAAGGTCAAAGGCGTGATGACCAGCATGGGGATGAGCTGCAAGCGCTCGAACCCGTCCGCCCAGATGCCGATGATGAAGCCGAACAGCGAGAAGGTGACGGCGGTGAGCACCAGGAAGGTGAGCATCCAGAACGGGTGCCGCACCTCCATGGGCACGAACAGCGCCGCCGTGGCGAGGATGATGAGCCCGAGCAGCACGGATTTCGTCGCCGCCGCGCCCACATAGCCGGCCACGATCTCGAACGGCGACACCGGGGCGGAGAGCAGCTCGTAGATGGTGCCGGTGAAGCGCGGGAAGTAGATGGCGAAGGCCGCGTTGCTGATGGATTGGGTCAGCAGCGTCAGCATCATCAGGCCGGGCACGATGAAGGCGCCGTAGGGCACGCCCCCCACCTCCGACATGCGCGAACCGATGGCCGAGCCGAACACCACGAAATAGAGCGAGGTGGAGAGCACGGGCGAGACGATGCTCTGGCCGATGGTGCGGCGCGTGCGGTTCATCTCGTAGGTGTAGATGGCGCGGATGGCTTGAAGATTCACGAGCGCCTCACCAGGCTGACGAAGATGTCCTCGAGCGAGCTTTGCTGCGTGTGGAGATCGCGGAAGGCGATGCCCTCGGCGGCCAGCGCCTCCAGCACGTCGGCGATGCCGTGGTCGCGGCCCTCGGCGCCGTCGGGGGTCGTGGCATAGGTGTAGGTCAGGCAGCCGCCGCCGTCGGAGAGCGTCAGGTTGAACGGGGCAAGGCGCGCCGGGATGGTGGCCAGCGGCGCGGAGAGTTCCACGGAGAGCTTCTTCTTGCCCAGCGTCTTCATCAGCGCGGCCTTCTCCTCCACGAGGATCAGTTCGCCGCGATTGATGACGCCCACCCGGTCGGCCATCTCCTCGGCCTCTTCCAGATAGTGGGTGGTGAGGATGATGGTGACGCCGGAATCGCGCAGCTCGCGCACGAGGCGCCACATGTCGCGGCGCAGCTCCACGTCGACGCCCGCGGAGGGCTCGTCGAGGAACAGCACCTCCGGCTCATGGGCCAGCGCCTTGGCGATGAGCACGCGCCGCTTCATGCCGCCCGAGAGGGTCATGATGCGGGAGTCCCGCTTCTCCCAGAGGGAGAGGCTGCGGATGACCTTCTCCACATAGGCGGGATCGGGCTTCTTGCCGAACAGGCCGCGGGAGAAGCTAACCGTCGCGAACACGCTCTCGAAGGCTTCGGCGGTCAGCTCCTGCGGCACGAGGCCGATGCGCGAGCGGGTCTCGCGATACTGGGAGACGATGTCGAAGCCGGACACCGTGACCGTGCCGGCGGTGGGCTTCACGAGGCCGCAGACGATGGAGATGAGGGTGGTCTTGCCCGCGCCGTTGGGGCCGAGAAGGGCGAAGATCTCGCCGCGCCGGATGTCCAGCGAGACATTGTTCAGGGCCGTGTGACCCGTGGCGTAGGTCTTACTGAGGCCTGAGACGGTGATGACGTTCGGCATGGGCGCCTTATAGCGCGTTCCGCCCGGGGGTGGACCCGGGCGGATGTAAATTCTGAATTCGCGGGGAGGGCGAAAGCGGCTCCGGTGAAGCGGCTCGGCTCAGGTTTCCTGAATGGCGCTGAGCAGCCACGGGCCGGCGCCGAAGGGACCGCGCTCGCGCACGAAGGTCCAGATTTCCGTGGTCTCGCCGACGGCGGGATTGCCGGAGACGACGCGGCCGGTGGTGCGGTCCACCATCTGATCCTTGATGGCGTAGCGCATGGCCACGGTGGCGTAGTCGCGCATGCCCTCGCGCCAGGCCTCGGCCACGTCGCCCTGCAAGAGCTTCACGTCGGACACCTGGTTGCGCAGGCCCTTCTCCGCATTGGCGCGCAGCTCGTCGCCCAGGAAGCCGAACATCTCCGGCGTGGTGTTGGCCTTCAGCTCGCCCTGGTCCTCGCGGGAGAAGGCGGTCTGGATGGTGGCGAGCAGGCGCTCAAAGGTGTCGAGGTCCGCCGGTTGCACGCCGATCTCGTCGGTCTTGCCGCCACGGGCCGCGGGCGCGGCGTTGGGCTGGGGCGGAACCGGGCCGCCGGCCATTCCGGCGCCCATTCCGCCACCCACGCCGTAGCCGGCCGTGGGTTGACCGGACAAAGGCCCGCCGGGCATCGGTCCGCCCGCCATGGAGCGGCCGTAGCCGGCGGCGGCGGGGGTGGGGTTCCGGCTGCGCAGGAAGCGCATCACGAGATAGATGGCGCCGCCGATGAGGGCCACCTGCAGCAGCAGGCCAAGAATGCCGGCCATGCCGCCGAGGCCGCCGCCGAACAGCATGCCCACGAGGCCGCCGATGAGCAGGCCGCGCATGAGCGCGCCGCCGAAGCCGTTGCCGAACATGGAGGGGCGCCCCGCCGTCTGCGGCCGGGCACCGGGATTGGTGGTCTGCGGGCCGGGCTGCGGCGTGGTGGAGCGCTGGATGGGCGCCGCGGTGCTCGGCGCGGTCTGGGTCGGCGCCGGCGTCGTGTAGGTCCGGGTGCCGCGGCTGCCGAAGGAGCCGCCCTGCCGGGCGTCGGCCTGATCGGCGACGACGAGGCTCAGCCCCAGCGCCACGGCCACCGCCACCATCCCGGAAGCCTTGCGCGAACCCATCCACGAACCCTTGCGAAATCTAGACATCTGTCCTCGATCCTCCCGCGCGGTGACTTGCGCACCGCTGCGTGTGCCGACGGACATATGGGAGGGGCGGCGGGATTTGCGAGGGGTGGGCGCTATAGAATTTCCCTTACGTCATGCCGCACCTGCGCCGCCCACCAGAATGCTGCCGCGGGGAGAGGTCGCGCTTTCCCGCCGGTGGATCGCGCTGCTAAGGTCCGCGCAGCCCCGGCCGACCGAGTTGCGGAGAACGTGATGCCTGCCTTCGATCCCAGCGTTTCGCGCGGCACCTGCATGCCCGCCCGCGCCAAGCTGGCCGCCGTGCTTCTCGCCGGCTTCGCCGCCACCTTTCTGGCGGTCGCATCGGTAGGCGCGGAACCCCTCGGCGTCACGGTGCGCAACGAGAGCGTGAACGCCACCTGCGCCGAGACCGACAATGTGACGCTGAAGCTGGTGTCGGACGACGTGCAAAAGTTCAACATCAGCGTCCGGCACCCCGCCTATGTGGGCATGCTCCTGGCCGACAACACCGCGCCGGACTGGGAAACCTGCGACATGTCCGGCGACCCGGTGGTGCCGGCCGATGCGAAGGCGCCGCTGCCACCCTCCGCCGCCAACCCCGCCACCAAGCCGGGTGCCAATCCCGCCGCCGCCTCCCCCGCCGCGCCGAAGCGAATCACCATCTTCGAGACGCCGGACATGTGGCTGACCGGCTTCATCTTTCCCTCCTTCTGGCGCGCAGCGACGGTGCCCGTCCGCATCGGCGGAGACGTGACGCAGGGCCTGCACATGGTGCAGCTCTGGATGCGCGTGGACGGCAAGGCCGAGGAGGTGCTGGTGATCTACCCGCCGGACGGCTACATGCGCGCCCGCCCCATGTCGCCGGCCCACATGCGCGATACCGCCTATGGCTCCTCCTTCCTCGTCGGCCCGGTGGAGCAGGCGGAACGGCCCATCGTGCGGCTGAAGGAGGTGGGCTTCACCCCGCAGACCCGCACCTTCACGCTCCATTACGCGGCCGGCGGTAAGGCGCGGATGCAGGTGGTCAAGGTGGGCTCGGATGAGCTGCGCCTTGAGGTCCAGCTCGACGGCACCCCGCCCGGCACCTTCGCCGCCCTGCGCTCCATGTATGTGACGGAAGGGAATGCGGATGTCGCCCGCGTCGCGTGGCGCAGCCTCGGCACCGGCAAGGGCGGAGCCGGCGGCCTCATGGGCGAGGCGCCGGTGCTCTCCTTCGCCGACGCGCAGAACGTCTCCATGCTGTGGGCCGGCCGCCTCGTGCCCTCGCGTCACAACACCAGCGCGCCAGATTTCATCTTCGACGGCTTCTCGGGCCGTTGAACCTACCGCATGATACCGCAGTTTGTTGCATTTTGCGATTCGTGCGAAACCCATAAGCCGCGATGTCACTTGAAACGCAGGGTGGCCGACGCGTAAGTCGTGCACGCGACGGGGAGAGGAGGGATCCTCCGCCGTGATCCAGCGCCGGCTCGAAAGGCCGGCAGCCCTCATCAGGGTGAGATGCGCCCGTACATCATGCAGCCTGTGGGGCCGCCGACGATGAAGCCGCCGGTCCCCGAGGCCAAGGACAGCCCCACCGGAGCGGACGGCCTGCCGTCAACGCCGCAGGAAACGGCTGCCCCCCTGCATGCGGCGGCGCCCAACGGCCCGCCTGAGCCGCGCGGCTCTGTCGTCGATCTTCTCACCGACCTCGTCCTGTTCGCCCTGTTCTATGGCGGTCTCGTCATCGCCTTCACCGAGCTGGGGCGCCGGCTCGGCGTCTATCCGGCGGTCTGGCCCACCAATGCGCTGGCGGTGGGCGTCTATTTCCTCATGTTCCGGGATGCGGTGGGGCGGCTCGCGACGGTGGTCGCCCTCGTTTCCATGGTCGTCCACCTGTCGATGCAGGGGCAGGACATCGGCTCGGCGCTGGCCACCGGCTGCGCCAACGCGCTGACCTTCGCCCTGGTGGGCTGGGGCTGCGTGCGTGCGGGCATGGAGCGCGGCGCGCTGCGCAGCGTGCCCATGGTGGTGAGCCTCGGCGTGGTCGCCGTGGCCGGCACGCTGCCGGGCGCCATCATCACCGCCTTCGTCGAATTCCTCGAGACCAACGGCACGTTCGGACCGCTGCTGCTGCGCTGGTGGATTCCCGAGATGGCGAGCGTGCTGCTGCTGCTGCCGCCCTTCCTGCTGTGGCACGGTCGCGCCGAGGACGAGGGCCTGCGCGGCTCCGAGGGCAACCGCCCGAAATTCTCCCGCGAGGAGGAACTGGCCTTCGCCAGCCTCACGCTGGCCGCGACGCTGGCCGCGAGCGCCTATTATGGCGAGTCGCTGCTGCGCGACCTCGGCGGCGCCATCCTCCTGTGGTTCGCCTTCCGCCTCGGCCTGTTCGCCACCGCGGTGGCCTCCAGCGCCTATGCCCTCGCGGTGCTGGGGCTGGGCATGGCCCAGGTGTGGCCGCAGCCGGTCTCGCCGCCGCAGGCCTCGGCCGATCTCGTTGTCACCATGCTGCGCCTGCAGGCGCGGCTCGTGCTGGTGATGCTGCCGGCGCTGCTGATCGCCGCCATCATGGCCCAGCGCAGCCGCCAGCAGCGCGAGGTGCAGGAGGATCGCCGCCGCCTCGCCTATGCGCTGGAAGGCGCCAATGACGGCATCTGGGACTGGCACCTGCCGTCCGACGCCGCGTTCTTCAGCGCCCGCGCCCACCGGATGCTCGGCCTCGAGCCCGACCACGTGACGACGCGGCTCTCGGACTACAGCCAGATGGTCCATCCGGAGGACCTGCCCGCCGTCGCCAAGTCGCTGAAGGACCATGCCGAGGGGCGCCACCTCTTGTTCCAGGCGGAGATGCGGGCGCGGCACCGCAATGGCAGCTGGCTGTGGGTGCTGGTGCGCGGCAAGATCGTCGAGCGTGATCCGGCGGGACGGCCGACGCGGGCGGTGGGCACCGTCACCGACATCTCCCAGCGCAAGCACCTGGAAGCCGCGCTGGAGCACGCCGCCTCCCACGATCCGCTCACCGGCCTCTCCAACCGCGCCGGCTTCGACCGGGCGCTGGAGCAGGCGCGCCGCCGCCTCGTGCGCGACGGTGCGCTGTTCGCCGTGGTGCTCATCGACATCGATTATTTCAAGTCGGTCAACGACCAGCACGGCCACATGGCCGGCGACCTGCTGCTGACCACCGCGGCGCGGCGGCTGCAATCGGCCATTCGCGCCGGCGACCTTGTGGCCCGCTATGGCGGCGACGAGTTCGCCATCATCGCCGCGGGCAAGAGCCGGGAAGAGTTCGCCGCCATGGCGGACCGCCTCCACAAGCACCTCTCGCGGCCGGTGGAGGTGGAAGGGCTGGTGCTGCCCGCGTCCTTCTCCCTCGGCATGGCGGTGGCGGACGACCGCACGCTGGATGCCGCCGCCCTCATCGCCGAGGCCGACACGGCCCTCTATGCGGCGAAGGACGCGGGACGCGGCACCTGGCGCGCGGTGGGCATTGCCCCCCGCAATGCCGAGGACGCCGCCCACGAGACCCCACGCCGCCAGATGCTGCCGCGCTCCGGCCTGCGCTCCGACAGCCGCCCGCCGGAGTAGAGACCGGGCTCAGCCGATCGCCAGAACCGCTTCCGCGTCCAGCACGCCGCCGGCGCCGCCGGTGACGGCCTCTTCCAGCCCCTTCGCCTCCACCGCGAGGTTCTCCGCGAAGAAGCGCGCCACCGCGATGCGGGCGGCGAGGCGGGGATCGGTGGCGCCGCCGGCGCGCTCGGCATAAGCGGCGAGGGCGGTGCGGGCGAGGAAGGCGCCGCCGGCCGCGCGGGCATAGAGCCTGAGATAGGGGGTGGCGGCGGCCAGCGCCTTGGCCGGCTCGTCGGCGACGCGATCCAGCATCACCCGCGTCGCCCGGCCGAGCGCATCCACCGCCTCGGCGAGGCGCGGGCCGGCATGGCCGAAGTCGGGCGCGTTGAGGGCGGAGACCTCCTCCGCCGTCTCGCGATAGTCGGCGATCAGCGCGTTCACCACGTCGCCGCCTTCCTGGGTCAGCTTGCGGGTGACGAGATCGATGGCCTGGATGCCGTTGGTGCCCTCGTAGATGGCGAAGATGCGGGCATCGCGCAGGTGCTGGGCAGCGCCCGTCTCCTCCACATAGCCCATGCCGCCATGCACCTGGATGCCCAGCGACGACACCTCGATGCCGGCATCGGTGGAGAAGGCCTTGGCCACCGGGGTCAGCAGGCTCGCCTCGGCCAGCGCGGCGGCGCGGGCGATGGGGTCGGGCAGGAGGCGCGAGCGGTCCAGCGCGTCGGCGGTCTTCAGGCAGAGCGCGCGGGCGGCGTCGGTTTCGGCGCGCATGGTCAGCAGCATGCGCTTCACATCCGGATGGGCGATGATGGGGGCGGAGCCCTCCACGCCGGGCGCCTTGCCCTGCTTGCGATCCTTGGCATAGGCGAAGGCGCGCTGGGTGGCGCGCTCGGCCACCGCCACGCCCTGCACGCCCACCGCGAGGCGGGCGTTGTTCATCATGGTGAACATGCAGGCGAGGCCCCGGTTCTCCTCGCCCACGAGGTAGCCGATGGCGCCCTCGCCCTTCTCGCCGAAGGTCATGGTGCAGGTGGGCGAGCCGTGCAGGCCCAGCTTGTGCTCGATGCCGGCGCAGACCACGTCGTTGTGCGCGCCGAGGCTGCCGTCTTCGTTCACCAGGAACTTCGGCACCACGAACAGGGAGATGCCCCGGGTGCCGGCGGGCGCGTCCGGCAGGCGGGCGAGCACGAGGTGGACGATGTTCTCGGCGATGTCGTGCTCGCCGTAGGTGATGAAGATCTTGGTGCCGAAGATGCGGTAGGTGCCGTCCGCCTGCTTCACCGCCTTGCTGCGCAACGCGGCAAGGTCCGAGCCCGCCTGCGGCTCGGTGAGGTTCATGGTGCCGGTCCAGGTGCCGGCCACCATCTTCGGCAGGAAGATGTGCTGAAGCTGCGGCGCGCCGTGGGCGGTGAGCGCCTCGATGGCGCCGAGGGTGAGCACCCCGCAGATGCCGAAGGCGGGGGAGGCGGCATTCCAGAATTCGGTGAGCGCGGAGGTGACGGAGGTGGGCAGGTTCTGGCCGCCGAATTCCTCCTCGGCCGCGACGCCGCACCAGCCGGCCTCGGTCCAGGCCTCATAGGCGGCGCGCATGCCTTCCGGCGTCGTCACGGCGCCGTCCTTGATGGTGCAACCCTGTTTGTCCGCCACGCGGTCGAAGGGGGCGACGACGGAGCCGGCGAACTTGCCGGCCTCGTCCAGCACGGCGTCCACCACGTCGAAGGAGAGGTCGACGACCCCCTGGGCCATCAGCTCGGGGAGCGAGGTGGAGGTCTTGAGGAAATAGGAGATCTCTTCCACCGGCGCGCGATAGCTCACGGAACCCTCCCTTGAGGTTTTGGGGCGCCGGCTTGACCGCTCCCGGCGGGCGCGCTCTAAGCACGGCGATTGCCGGTCTCCCACATCGCGGCGCCGGCCTCTTACGTCAAGAGGCGTGCCCTGACCCATTGGTCGGGGGGCGCGGGTTTCAAGCCATGGCCGTGACCGCTCCCGAAGGCTCCACCCGGCTCCTCGACGCCCATATGCCGGGCGACGTGGAGGCGGCCGCGCGGCTTTTGGCGGCGGGCGGGCTGGTGGCCTTCCCGACCGAGACGGTCTACGGCCTCGGCGCCGATGCCGCGAACCCGGATGCGGTGGCCGCCCTCTATGCCGCCAAGGGCCGCCCGGCCTTCAACCCGCTCATCGCCCACACCGCCGATGCCGAAGCCGCGCGCCGCCTCGGCGCCTTCAACGCGGATGCGGCGCTTCTGGCCGCGCGCTTCTGGCCCGGACCGCTGACTTTGGTGGTGCCGTTCGCCGGCGGGGCCAGCGTGTGCGACCTCGCCCGCGCCGGGCTCGACACGGTGGCGCTCCGGGTGCCGTCCCATCCTGATGCGCGGGCGCTGCTCGCGGCCTTCGGCGGTGCAGTGGTGGCCCCCAGCGCCAACCGCTCCGGCCATGTCTCCCCCACCGAGGCCGGACATGTGATGGACGACCTCTCCGGCCGCATCGGAGCGGTGCTGGATGGCGGGCCGACGCCGGTTGGCGTCGAATCGACCATCGTGGACTGCACCGGCGCCGATCCCATGCTGCTGCGCCCCGGCGGGCTCGCGCGGGAGGAGATCGAGGCGGCGCTGGGCCGGCCCTTGCTGCTCCCCGTCTCGCACAGCGACGCCGCGCCCTCCGCCCCCGGCCGCCTCGCCTCCCATTACGCCCCGCGCGCGGCGCTGCGGCTCGACGCCGGCGAGGTGATGGCCGGCGAAGCGCTCCTCACCTTCGCCGGCGCCCGTCCGCCGGGCATCGCGCGCGCGGCGACCGTTCTCGACCTCAGCCCCGATGGCAGCCTCACCGAGGCCGCCGCCCGGCTCTATGGCGCCCTGCGCAGCCTCGATGCGTCGGGCGTTCCCGCCATCGCCGTCGTTCCCCTGCCGCGGGACGGACTCGGCGAAGCCATCGCCGACCGCCTCGCCCGCGCCGCCGCCCCCCGACCCTCCCAGAGCGAGTTGCCGCAATGACCACCCAGACGCTCGATGTCGACGGCCTCACCATCGCCATCGGCCATGCCTCCGACGCCGACACCGAGGCGCTGGCCGCGCTGTGGGAGCGGGCGGGCCTGACCCGGCCGTGGAACGATCCCCACGCCGACATCGCGCTCGCCCGGCGCGGGCCGCATTCCACCATCCTGGTGGCGCGGGACGGCGGTCGCATTCTCGGCTCCGCCATGGTGGGCCACGACGGGCACCGGGGCTGGGTCTATTACCTCGCGGTGGAGCCGGACCTGCAGGGCCGGGGCCTCGGCCGGGCGCTGCTGCGCGCGGTGGAGGATTGGCTGCGCGCCCGCGCCGTCCCCAAGCTCATGCTCCTCGTGCGCCCGGACAACGAGAAGGTGCGCGGCTTCTATGCCGCCGAGGGCTATGTGGAGGAGCCGCGCATCGTGTTCTCCCGCCGCCTGGACGGGAATTGAAATGGTGTAGTTGGGCCCACGCCGCACCCAAAGGGATGAGGCCATTGGGGCGCGGCGCGGCAATAGTCTTGATCCGGCGCAACATCCTCCCGGTGCTGCTGGAATATGGTATGGCAAAATAAAGAACGTAAAGATTGCGCCAAGGGAGGGCGTTCCCATCCATGTCCACGCTGCTCGTCACCCATCCTGCTGGTCTCAGCCACGCAACGCCTGCCGGTCACCCCGAGCGCGCTGATCGGCTCCGCGTGCTGGATCGCATCTTCGAGCAGGAAAAGTTCGCCCATCTCGTGCGCGATCTCGCGCCGCGGGGGGATCGGGAGGACATCATCCGGGTGCATCCGGGGGATTTCGTGGACGCCATGGGCGAGGCCGTGCCGCAGGACGGGCTGGTGCGCATCGATTCCGACACTATTCTCTCGCCCGGCAGCTGGGAAGCGGCCCTGCGTGCGGTGGGCGGCGCCTGCTTCGCGGTGGATGAGGTGATGGAAGGCAAGGTCACCAACGCCTTCGTCGCCATGCGCCCGCCGGGCCACCATTGCGAGACGCGCAAGCCCATGGGCTTCTGCCTGATGAACCAGGTGGCCATCGCCGCGCGCCACGCGCAGGCGAAATACGGCCTCCAGCGCGTCGCCATCGTGGATTTCGACGTCCACCACGGCAATGGCACGCAGGAGATCTTCTGGGCCGACGACAGCGTGCTCTACTGCTCCACCCACGAGATGCCGCTCTATCCCGGCACCGGGGCGCAGGGCGAGACGGGGGCGGTGAACACCATCGTCAACGCGCCGCTGCGCTCGGGCGACGACGGCGCGGTGTTCAAGGAGGCGATGGAGACGCGCATCCTGCCGCGCATCACCTCGTTCGCGCCGGACCTGATCCTGATCTCGGCCGGCTTCGACGCGCACGTGCGCGATCCGCTCGCCTCGCTGCGCCTCGTGGACACCGATTTCGGCTGGATCACGCGCCGGCTGATGGAGATCGCCGACAAGAAGTGCGAGGGCCGCGTGGTCTCGCTGCTGGAAGGCGGCTACGACCTCGAAGGCCTCGCCACCTCCGCCGCCGCCCACGTCACCGCGCTGATGCACGGCTGAGGCGGGGCGTCCCCGTCGCGGGAGCGCAAAAAGCCCGCGCGGCGTTTGAGCGAAAACACGCAAAAAGCCCGCGCGGCGTTTGAGCGAAAACACGCAAAAAGCCCGCGCGGCGTTTGAGCGAAAACACGCAAAAAGCCCGCGCGGCGCCTGAGCGAAAGCAACGCAAAAACCACACGGCGCCGGTCATCGACCGGCGCCGCTGGTTTTACTGCCGGTAGTGCTGGATGCGCGTGGTGCGCAGGCCGGGCAGGCCGTGGCGGTCGATGGAGGCCTGCCACGAGAGGAATTCGTCCACGGTGAGGGTGTAGCGCTTGCAGGCTTCCTCGAGAGAGAGAAGCCCGCCGCGCACGGCGGCCACCACCTCCGCTTTGCGGCGGATGACCCAGCGCCGCGTATCCGGCGGCGGCAGGTCGGCGATGGTCAGGGGTCCCCCGTCCGGCCCGATCACATATTTGACCCTCGGCCGATAGGCATCGGTCATATCTACGCACCTGCTACTCAAACCAACTTCGATGAAGATGGCAGGTGCCAATGAAGACTTTGCTAAAGCACGGAAATAAAAGGATTTTTACTTGTCTTAATGGGGGCTGAACAAGACGTTCCCGAAGCGTAAACATGCGGCCACGCTTTCGCAATTTGCGAGGCCGGCCGGTTTTCGGGGCATGACGTTGAAAAGAAAGGCGGCTCGGGCGTGGCCGCAGTGCATCGCCGGTGTGGGGAGACGCCGGCGATTCAGCACTTGTTCAGCTGTCTTAATGGATCACGAAGTAATGATTGGGCGTCGGTGGGGGCCGTGCGTGCGCCGCAGCACGGATTTTATCACCTTCGGGGAACGGGCCTTAAGCTCCCCGGACAAGCGACACCGAAGGTGGAGCGCCGATCCGGGGTCCAGCGCAGGACTCCCGCGTAGCGGGGCAAAGCCTGAGAGCGGTCAGGTTCGGAAGCGCCTTCGGCGATCCCTTGCGCTGGACCCCGGCTCGCATTCCGCTTTCGCTGCATGCGTCCGGGGCGCGAGGGCGGTGAGGGCCGCCCTATCGGTCCTATGCCTGGGACAGACCCCTCCCTCCGCTCACATAAGCGCGCCAGCCGCCCAGTGCGGTGATCTCCTCCGCCTCCTCCACAGCATGGGCCTCGCACAGGAAGCCGGGCACCTCGGAACCATCCTCCAGCCGAAGTTTGCCCACCCCCAGTGGCGCCGGGATGGCGGCGACGAAGCGGCCGAAGGCGGCGGGCGCGAGTGCCCACACCTCCACCTCCAGCCCCGGCCCGGTGAAGCCGGGGGCGCGCACCACGCCGGGCTTGCGCGGGGTGGTGTCGGGCAGGACGAAGAGCCGATAGTCCGGCGCGGTGCGGCAGCTCTTCACCAGCACGCCGCCGGCGCCGGTCAATTCGCCGTTGAGGGGCATGCCCGAAAGATGCGCGCCCACCACGGCGATGGGCACCACATCCGGCGGGAGAGAGGCGCGAGCGCCGCTGAGCGGGGTCTCGTTGGTCATCTTGGTCCTCACACGGTTTCGAGCACGCAGACCACATCGCCCGAGCGGACGGTGCGGCCCGGCGCGGCGCGGATCTCGCGGACGCGGCCGGCAGCGTGGGCGGTGATGGAAATCTCCATCTTCATGCTCTCGATGATGGCGATGGTGTCGCCCGCGGCGACCACCGCTTCCTCTTCCACCAGCACCTTCCAGACATTGCCCGGCACGTTGGCGGAAACCCCGAAGCAGCCGTCCGGCATCTCGCCCTCGCCGAGCATCCCGGCGCCGTCCTCCACCACGAAACTATCCAGCCCCTCCGCCTTCCAGCGCGCGCGCTCCGCCTCGAAGGCGGCCTGCTGGCGGGCCTTGCCGGCGGCGATGGCGCCGGAATTGGCGGCAAGGTTCGCCGCATAGTCCGCATAGGAGAAGCGGCTGTCCTCGATGCGCACGGGATAGGCCCCGTGCGGGAAGGCGGCGCGCGCCTCCATCAGTTCCTGATGGGAGACGTAGAAGAAGCGGATCTCGTCGAAGAAGCGCAGCAGCCACGGATTGTCTGGGAAGGCGGGCGTCTTGCGCCAGGTGTTCCACATCTGGATGGTGCGGCCGAAAAGCTGGTAGCCGCCCGGCCCCTCCATGCCATAGATGCACATGTAGGCACCGCCGATGCCCACCGCGTTTTCCGGCGTCCAGGTGCGGGCCGGGTTGTATTTGGTGGTGACGAGGCGGTGGCGCGGATCGATGGGGGTCGCCACCGGCGCGCCGAGATAGACGTCGCCAAGCCCCAGCACCTGATAGCTGGCACCGAAGATGATGTCCTTGACCGCCTGCTCGTTTTCGAGCCCGTTGATGCGGCGGATGAACTCGATGTTGTCCGGGCACCACGGCGCATTGGGCCGCACCAGCTCCTGATACTTGCGCATGGCGAGTTCCGCCTGCGGGTCGTTCCAGGAGAGGGGCAAATGGACGATGCGGCTCGGCACCACCACGTCCTCAGCCGCCGGCAGGCCCTTCTCGGTCTCCGCGAGGGCATCGAGCAGCTTGGTGCGGGGCAGGCTCGCGCCGTCATAATGGATCTGGAGCGAGCGGATGCCGGGGGTGAGGTCGATGAGGCCCGGGAGCTTCGCCTGTTGTACCGCCTCGGCCATGAGGTGCGCGCGCAGGCGCAAAGCGACATCGAGATGCATGTCGCCGAACTCGACCAGCAGATTGTCGTCGCCCTGCCGGCGATAGACCACGCGCACCGGCCCGTCCTCATGGATGGCGAGGATGGGGGAGGAGGTCTCCTCCGGCGCGCCGATGATGGCCGGGCCGGCGATGGGGTCCTCCGGCCGAGGCAGGGGAATGAAGCGCACGCGGTCGCCGGGCTTCAGCTGGCCCATCTTCCACTGTTCGTCGCGGGCGATCACCGCCGGGCAGACGAAGCCGCCGAGCGAGGGGCCGTCCGGGCCGAGGATGATGGGCATGTCGCCGGTGAAATCGATAGCGCCGATGGCATAGGCGTTGTCGTGGAGGTTGGAGGGGTGGAGCCCCGCCTCTCCGCCGTCCGTGCGCGCCCAGCGGGGCGTCGGCCCCATCAGGCGCACGCCGGTGCGGGCGCTGTTGAAATGCACCTCGTAGGTGGCTGAGAACAGGTCGGCGATGTCCTCCGGCTGGAAGAAGTCGGGCGCGCCGTGGGGGCCGTAGAGCACGCCGATCTGCCAGTCGCGGGTGAGCGGGGCGGGGGCAGGCACTTGCGCCGCCGGGCCGGTGGGGCGTTCCGCCTTGGGGGCGAGGTGGAGGGCATCCCCTGCCTTCAGCGTGCCGGTGGCATGGCCGCCGAACTGGCCGAGGGCGAAGGTCGCCCGCGAGCCCAGCACCACGGGCGCCTGAAAGGCTCCGGCCACCGCCAGATAGGCCCGCTGGCCGGCACCCTCGATGGTGCCGATGGCGAGCATCTGGCCCGCTTTCACCGGGAAGGCGGCATCGTGCGGCACCGGCGCGCCGTCGAGCTTGGCCGGCATATGGGCGCCGGAGATGGCCACCACCGCATCGTCATGGAAGCGCAGGGTCGGGCCGTTGACGGTCATCTCCAGCGCGCAGGCGGTCTCCGCATTGCCCACGAGGGCATTGGCGCGGCGGAAGGAGTGTTCGTCCATGGGGCCGGACGGCGGCACGCCCACGTGCCACAAATTCAGCCGCCCCGGCAGTTCCTGAAGGCTGGACTGCGCGCCGGGCACGACCACTTCCACGCTCGTGGGCCGGAAGGCGAAGTCCTTCAGCGCCGTCGTCGCCACCTTGCCGGAGGCGAGGAGGTCGGACGCGGCGATGGCAGAGAGATACTGAAGGTTCGTCTCGATGCCGCAGATGGAGGTCTCGGCGAGCGCCTTCTGCAAGGCGGCGATGGCGCCCGGCCGGTCGTCCGCGGTCACGATCACCTTGGCGAGCATGGGATCGTAAAAGGGCGTCACCTCCGTGCCGGTCTCGATCCAGCCGTCGATGCGCGCCCACGCGGGGAATTTCACCTCGGTGAGGAGGCCGGCGGAGGGCTGGAAATTGGCGTGGGGGATTTCCGCATAGACGCGCACCTCCATGGCCGCGCCCTTGGGGGTGAGCGGTCCGGCAGCGGCGATGGGGTCTTCGCCCGCCGCCTGGCGGATCATCCACGCCACGAGGTCGATGCCGAACACCGCCTCGGTGACGGGGTGTTCCACCTGCAGGCGGGTGTTCACCTCCAGGAAATAGAACTCCTGCCGGGCCGGGTCGTAGATGAACTCCACCGTGCCGGCGCTCTCGTAACGGACGCTCTCGCCGAGCTGGACGGCGGCGGCGTGGAGGCGGGCGCGCACGGTGTCGGAGAGGAGGGGGGCGGGGGTTTCCTCCACCACTTTCTGGTTCCGCCGCTGGAGCGAGCAGTCGCGTTCGCCCAACGCCACCACGCGGCCCTTGCCGTCGCCGAAGATCTGCACTTCCACATGGCGCGCCTCGGAGACGAAACGCTCCACATAAACGCGGGCATCGCCGAAGGAGGCGCGGGCCGTGCGCTGGACACGCTCGAACACGTCGCGCAATTCCTCCGGCGTGTGGCAGAGCTGCATGCCGATGCCGCCGCCGCCGGCGGTGGATTTCAGCATCACCGGATAGGTGATGGCCTCCGCCGCCTTCAGCGCCTCTTCGGCGCTTTCGAGGAGGTCGGTGCCGGGCAGCAGGGGCACGCCGCTCGCCTTGGCCAGCTCGCGCGCGGTGTGCTTGAGGCCGAAGGCTTCCAGATGCTCCGGCTTCGGCCCGATGAAGGCGATGCCTTCCTCCGCGAGGCGGCGGGCGAAGCGCACGTTCTCGGACAGGAAGCCGTAGCCCGGATGCACCGCCTGCGCGCCCGTCGCCTTGCAGGCGGCGATGACGGCATCGACGTTGAGATAGCTCTCGGCGGCCGGGGCCGGGCCGAGGCGGACAGCCTCGTCCGCCTCCAGCACGCCGCGGGTGAAGCGGTCGGCGTCCGAATGCACGGCCACGGACCTGATGCCCATGGCCCGCGCGGTGCGGATCACCCGCCGCGCGATCTCGCCGCGGTTGGCGATGAGGATTTTCGAGAACATCTCAACCCTCCGCGCCGAACACGAGCACCTGAATGGGCGTCGGGTTGAAGCCGTTGCAGGGATTGTTGATCTGCGGGCAGTTGGAGATGACGAGGAGCACATCCATCTCCGCGCGCATCTCCACATAGTCGCCGGGGCCGGAAATGCCGTCGACGATGGCGAGTTCACCGGTGGGCTCCACCGGAACGTTCATGAAGAAGTTGATGTTGGGCACGATGTCCCGCTTCGTCATGCCGTGCTTCGCCACCTCGAGCACGAAATTCTCGCGGCAGGCGTGCAGATACTTCACCTGATGGCCGAAGCGCACCGTATTCGCCTCGCACGAGCACGCGCCCGCCGAGGTGTCGTGCCGGCCGCAGGTGTCGGCCGTCACGGTCAGCATCACATTGCCTTCACTGGAGATGAGCTTCGTGCCTGTGGAGATATAGGCCGAGCCCTGCACGCGCAGCGTATCCTGCGAGGAATAGCGCTCGGAAAAGTCATCGGCCTTGTAGAACAAGGTATCCACCGCCTGCTGGCCTTCGAGATCGACAATGCGCACGCTCTCGCCGGCCTTCACGAGGCAGGAGAAGGGGGCGTTGGCGGGGACGAAGTAATCGCGCAGGGCAGAAGACGCATCGCGGACGGGAGAAGCAAAGAACCGGGTCATGTCGTCCTCCCTCAGCGCGCGTTGTTCTCGAAGCCGCGGACGGCCTCGATGGTGGCGGTACGGCACAGGTCATCTGCGGCGGGGGCGGGCGGCTGGTGGCGGATGGCCTCCACCGGGGGCGGGGCATAGTCCGGCGCCGGGTCCATGGGATGCGGGCAGTTGGAAAGGGCGACGATGAGGTCCATCTCCGCGCGCAGGTCCACGAAATCGCCGGTCTGGCGGGCGTCCTCGATCCAGCGGAAATTGCCGTCCGCGTCCGTGCGCACGGGAGCGAAGAAGGTCAAGGCGGGGGGAATGTCCCGCTTGTCGAGGCCGAGCTTCAGCGCCTCAAGGATGAAGTTGTCGCGCGTGTTGCGCAGCACTTTCTCGCCATAGCGGGCGCGGTTGGAGGCGGGGGTGGAGCCGCCCACGAGGGCATCGTGCATGCCGGTGGTGTCCTCGATGAGGGAGAACATCACCCGCCCCATGTCGGAGAACAGCACGCGGCCCTTTCCAAGCGCCGAGGTCCACTGCACCTTCACCGTGTCGGCATAGTTCAGCCGCTCGGAGGCGTCGGTGGCCGACCAGGCGATCATGGAGACCGCCGCCGGCCCGTGCGCCAGATGGATGCGCAGGGCCTCGCCCGCCTTCAGCGGCGTGGACCAGTACCAGCCGCCGGGAATGGTCTCCGTGTGCAGCACCGCGCCGGGCATCATGGCTGCCGAGCCGCGCAGGGTGGGGCCGGGCAGGGCCTTGGGCGCATGCTGCTGGCCGGCCGCCTTCAGCTCCTCGTAGCGGCGCTTGTTCTCTTCGATGAACTTCTGGGTTTCGACGCTGACGGTCATGGCTGTCTCCTCAAGCCGTCTTCAGCGCCGGGTCGTCCCGGCCGGTGCCCGAGGAAATGGCCGGGTCGTCCCGGCCGGGGGCGGTGGATTTGAGCTTCAGCTGGCCGGCGATGCGTTTCGGCCAGACCTCGATGTCCTTGGCGATGGTGGCGCCGTAGCGGGCCTTCTCCTCCGGCCGGTTGCGGCGGCGCTCGAAGGCAATGATGCGGGTGGCGAGGGTGAAGGCCTCCTTGAGGTCGTGGGTCACCATCACCACCGTCATCTCGCAGGTGTTCCACAGCTTCAGCATGAGCTGGTGGATGTCGGCGCGGATGCCGGGATCGAGCGCGCCGAACGGCTCGTCCAGCAGCAGGATCTTGGGCTTGCGCATGATCGCCTGCGCCAGCGCGAGGCGCTGCTGCATGCCGCCGGACAGCGCCGCCGGATATTTGTCCTCCGCGCCCTTGAGCCCGACCTCCTCGATGAGGGCACGGGCCTCGTCCTGCGCCTGCCGACGGCGGGCGCCGAACAGGCGGCCGGTCAGCGGCGCTTCCGCCATCTCGGCGGAGAGCAGCACGTTGCCCAGCACGGTGAGATGCGGAAACACCGAGTAGCGCTGGAAGACGACGCCCCGGTCGGCACCCGGCTCGCGGGCGATGGGCTGGCCCTCGATGAGCACCTCGCCCCGTGTCGCGGTTTCCTCGGAGAGGAGAATGCGCAGGAAGGTGGTCTTGCCGCAGCCGGAGGGGCCGACGAGGGCGATGAAGGAGCGCGGCGCGAATTCGAGGCTAATGTCCTCGAGCACGATCTGCTCGCCATATTCCTTCCAGAGATGGCGCACGGAAATGGCGGTCATTTCGCGCCTCCGAACCAGGGGAAGAGGGCGCGGCGGGCTCGGGCGAGGCCGAAATCCATGGCCACCGCGATGAGGGTGATCCAGGCCACGTAAGGCAGGATCACATCCATGGCGAGATAGCGCCGCACCAGGAAGATGCGATAGCCAAGGCCCGAATCCGAGGCGATGGCTTCCGCCGCGATGAGGAAGAGGAAAGCCGGGCCGAGGGAGAGCCGCAGGCCGTCCATGAGGCGCGGCAGGATCTGCGGCAGCACGACCCGCACCATCATCTGCCAGGTGGACGCGCCGAGCGTCTGCGCCTTGATCATCTGCTCGCGCGGCAACTCCTCCACCCGCATGGCGAGGTCGCGGACCAGATAGGGCGTGATGCCTATGGTGATGAGGGCGATCTTGGATTCCTCGCCCAGCCCCATGACGATGAACAGGATGGGCAGGAGCGCCAGCGGCGGCACCATGGACACCATGGCGACGAACGGCGCCAGCAGCGCCCGCACGAGGGGCAGCATCCCCACCAGCACGCCGATGACGAGGGCGATGATTGTGGCGATGGCCAGCGCCGAGAGCAGCCGCTCCATGCTGGCGAATGTGTCGGTCCACAAGAGGTAGTCGCCGGTCCGCGCATCGGCGGTGAAGGCCATCTTCACGATGGCATTGCCGAGAGAGGGCAGGCTCGGCAGCAGCTTGTCGTCCGGGTTCTCCGCAAGGCGCTGCGCCGAGCCGAGGATGTAGGCGAGAACGACCAAGGCGAACGGGAGGACGGCAAGGAACAGCGCCGTTCCCCGATCCGGCCTGACATTGATGAGGCGCATCAGCGCTGCTCCTGAAGGGTGGGAAGACGGCGGGCGGGTTGAAGGGCCGCCCGGCCTGGAGAATGTCGGTGGGGACAGGCCTCGCGCCCCGGCCGACTGGAGCGTCAGCGCAAGGAGAGCCGGGGCCCAGCGCACGGGTTCGCCGAAGGCGGCTCCTGCCAGCTCGGCTGGCAGGGTATCGCCTGCTGCGCAGGGCCTTCCCCTGGATCCCGGATCAGCGCTCAGGCTGCGCCTTCGCTTGTCCGGGATACGAGGATGGCGCTACCCCCTCACAGCTTCCCGTCGGCGACCATCGCCATCCAGGTGTCGGTGAAGCGCAGCTTCACGTTCTTGGCGTCGCCCAGCACCTTGCCGCCGGGCAGCTCGATGCCGATGGCGTCGGCGGACTTGGCGCCGGAGCCGAGCAGCTCCTTCTCGAACAGGAACTTGCGCACGCGGTCCATGGTGGTGCCCACATCCGGCGAGCGGACGAAGGCCACCGCCTCGGGCGCCTTGGCGAAGAGGCGGGTGGCGGCGAGCTGGCTGTCGAAGCCGGCGAGGTCGGTGCCGGAGGCCTTGCCCATGGCCTCGCGCGCCGCCTTGCCTTCCGGCGTGTCGGCGGTGAAGAGCGTGGTCGTGTCGTACCAGATGCCCACCAGCGCCTTGGCGAAGTCCGGGTTGTCCTTCAGCACGGCGGTGTTGGCGACGAGGAGGTCCATGATCTCGCCGGGGATCTTGGAGCTGTCGAACACCGCGTGGGCGTTCTTGTCGGTGAGGATTTCCGACACCAGCGGGTTCCAGGTGACCACCGCCGTGACCGCCTTGGTCTTGTAGGCGGCGACCATGTCGGCATCCGAGGTGTTCACCACCTTCACGTCGCGCTCCTTGAGCTTGATGCTCTCAAGCGCGCGGGCGAGCAGATAGTGGGAGACCGAGAATTCGACGAGGTTGACCTTCTGGCCCTTGATGGCGGCAAGGTCCTTCTTGCCCTTCAGGATCACGGCGTCGTTGCCGTTGGAGAAGTCGCCGACGATGACGGCGGTGGTGTCCACGCCGCCGGCGGCGGGCACGGAGAGGGCATCCATGTTGGTCACGGTGAGGGCGTCGAAGGCGCCGGCCGTGTACTGGTTGATGCTCTCCACATAGTCGTTGAACTGCACCACATCGATCTTGATGCCGTACTTGTCGGCCCACTTCTTCACGATGCCGGTGTCGTTGGCGTAGCCCCAGGGCATCCAGCCCACGTAGATCGACCAGGCGACCTTGAATTCCTTCTTCGGCGCGGCTTGCGCCGGCCCGGCGCCGAGCGCGAGGCCGGCAACCGCCGCGAGGCCGAAAGCCCCCGCGAGGGCGGATTTCAGACGATGAAGTTTGGACGAAACCGGAGTGCGCATTCAAATTCCCCTTCGCTTCGACGAATTGGGAATTGGCGAGACCAGTGCCGCCAATTCCTTGGCCACTGAGGTCTCCCGGGCTTTTATCCCGCCGTGCACCCGCGCCGGATGTCTCCCGTCGCGGTGGCAGCTCTCGGACCAGCGCATCTTTTGGATGCCGGAACCCTAGCCACCAACTCGACATCTCTAAAAGCAACCGGCGTGCCAAGCTGTCGCGCATTTGTTTTCAACGGTTTGCCAGAATCGCCCGGCAAAGGCCTGCGCCTCGGCTGGGCATTTGCGGCCGAAATTTTGTGCAGATGCGTCGGTTCTGATGCGCATTGCATACACGCGCAGGCTCGCCATCCGCCTCGCCCCGCGCCATTCTCCGGGGGCAGGGAGGCAGGGCATGCTGGACCGGCGCGCATTTCTGAAGGGAGCCCTCGCGGCGGGGATGCTGACCCGCCCGGCCTTCGCCGCGGGCTATCCGCGCCTGCCGTTCGAGGCGCTGCAGCAGATGGCGGACGCCGAGGTGGCGCGAGCCCGTGCGCAGCATGGGGCGCGGCTCGCGGTGGTGCTGGGCGTGGTCAATCCGCGCGGCAACGGGCAGCTTTTCCTCGCCCAGGCGCCGGACCTCACCCATCCCGGCGGGCGACCCATGACGCTCGATGGCGGGACGCCGTTCGCCATCGGCTCCATCTCCAAGGTGTTCACCGCCTGCCTGCATTATCAGGCGCATGGGCCGTTCAAGGGCAATCTCGGCGACTGGCTCGCCCCCCGCGCGCTCTCGCCGGGCCTCGCGCGCATTCCGCTCGCCGATATCGCGCGCTACCAGTCCGGCATGGCGCAGGACAATCAGGGCGGGGTGCATCCGCCCGGCGTGATGGCGAGCTTCGGAACGATGTTCCCCTATCTCGCCACGCTCCAGCCGCCGTTCCCGCCGGGGAGCTGCTACTCCTATTCCAACCTCAGCTGGTCGCTGCTGGCGCTGGCCGGATCAGGCGCGGGGCAGGGCGGCATGGGGGCGGCGGCCGAGCGCTACGACCGTGGGCTGAAGGCCTACGCCGCCGGCATGGGCATGTCGGCCACCGGCATCTTCCGGCCCGGGATGAAGCCGCAACTGCCCATCGGCTATCGGAAAAACTGGCAGCCTCTGCCGCCGCGCGCGGACTATGCGCCCACCCGCCTCACCGGCGTCGGCGCGGGTGGCATCGTCTCCACCGGCACCGACATGCTGGCCTTCCTCAGGACCAGCATGGGCCATGGCGACGGCGGCATGGAGAGCCCGGCCCTCGCCTACCAGCAGGGCAACATCTTCTCCTCCCCCCGCTGCGGCGGCGGGAAGGCGCCGCGCACGGCCTATGGCTGGATCATGCATGACGTGGCCGATGCCTCCGGCCCCCTCGCTCTCGTCACCAAGGATGGGGCGGTGGCGGGCTTCACGGCGTGGATGGGCTTCCTCGCCTGGCAGGGCACGGCCGCGCCGTCGCCCTTCGGCGTGTTCGCGCTCGTCAACGGGCCGGGCGCCGCCGGCCTCGGGCTTCGGGCCATGCGGCGCATCTTGTCTGCGTGAGGCTCGCCAATCGTCTCGGCCTCAGGTAATCGCCATGGGGAAACCGGAGGCGGGATGATGCGGGGATTGGTGGGGCTGGCGGCGGCGGTGGTCGTGTTCGCGGCGCTCTACGTGACGGGCGCGCTGCTGGCGCCGGTTGTCTTCGCGCTGTTCGTCATCGCCGTGGTGCATCCGCTGCTGGCGCGGCTGGAGGCGAAGCTGCCCAAGATGGTGGCCGTGCTGGGCACGCTCCTCATCACGCTGGCGGTGGTGGGCGCGGTGTCCTCGGTGGTGGTGTGGGGCTTCAGCCATGTGGCCGCCTGGGTGTTCCAGAACGCCGCCCGCTTCCAGACGCTCTATGGCCAGGCGGCGGTCTGGCTGGAGGGGCATGGCTTCGTGCTGGCGGGCCTGTGGGCCGAGCATTTCGACGTGCGCTGGCTGCTGCGCCTGTTCCAGGATCTCTCCGGCCGCCTGCAGGGCATGGCGAGCTTCCTCGTCTTCACCTTCATCTACGTGCTGCTGGGCCTGCTCGAAGTGGACGCCATGAAGAGCCAGGTCAAGCGCCTCTCCCGCTCCGGCCGCGCGCCCTTCCTCGCCCCGGCGCTCGCCGACATCGCCCGCAAGATGCAGACCTACATGGCGGTGCGCACGCTCATGAGCATCGCCACCGGCGCGGTGGTGTGGGCCTTCACGCTCACCGCCGGGCTGGAACTGGCGCTGGCCTGGGGCGCCATCGCCTTCGCGCTGAACTACATCCCCTTCATCGGCCCGTTCGTGGCGACGCTGCTGCCCACGCTCTTCGCCCTCGCCCAGTTCGAGAGCTGGGAGATGGCGGTGTTCGTGTTCGTGTGCCTCAACATCATCCAGTTCCTGTCGGGCAGCTATCTGGAGCCGCGCCTCGCCGGCAAGGCGCTGTCGGTGTCGCCGGTGCTGGTGCTGCTGGCGGTGTTCTTCTTCGCTTTCCTCTGGGGCATTGCCGGCGCCTTCATCGGCGTGCCGATCCTGATCGCCGGCCTCACCTTGTGCGCCCACCACCCCGACACGCGCTTCGTGGCGGAGCTGTTCTCCGGCCGGGTGGCGACCGAGGAGACGTGACCTTTCGGGGGCCGTGGCGCGAGGGGTTCCCTAGGGCTGCCGGAACCGCGCCCGGATGCGGCGCTCCAGCTCGTCGCGCACGTTGCGGTAGGCCTCCAGCCGCTGCTCGCGGTTGCCGCCTTCGCCGGTGGGGTCGGGGGTGGGCCAGTATTCCACCTTGAGGGCGTTGGTGCGGGTCAGCTCCAGCGCGCGGTGGTGGGCGTCGGGCGAGAGGGAGATGGCGAGGTCGAAATTGAGCCCCTCGTATTCCTCGAGGTCTTCGACGCTCTGCGGCCGGTGCTTCTTCACATCGAGGCCGATCTCGTCCATCACCGCCGTGACGAAGGGGTCGGGATCACCCGCGATCACTCCGGCCGAGCCCACATAGATGGATTTGCCGAACAGATGCCGGGCGAGCGCGGACGCCATCACCGAGCGCACCACGTTCTGCCCGCACATGAAGAGAACCGATTGCGGCCGCGCTGAGCGCTGGGACGCCGCAGGGGGCTCCATCGCCGGTCAGCCTTTCCAGTGCAGGGCGCAGACGAGGGTGAACAGGCGGCGGGCGGTGTCGAAATCCACCACCACCTTGCCGTTGAGGCGTTCCTGAAGCAGCGTCGATCCCTCGTTGTGAAGGCCGCGCCGGCCCATGTCGATGGCCTCGATCTGGCTCGGCGAGGCGGTGCGGATGGCGTTGTAATAGCTCTCGCAGATCAGGAAATAGTCCTTCACCACCTTGCGCAGGGGCGTGAGGGAGAGATGGTGCTGCACCACCTGCTCGCCGCTCTCGCGCTTGATGTCCAGCACGAGACGGTTGTCGGCCAGCGAGATGAAGAGCTGGTAGGGCCCCTCGCCGGGATCGCCGCAGGGCATGAAGCTGTTGTCTTCGATGAGGTCCCAGATGGCCGTGGCGCGCTCGTGCTCGATGTCCGGGCTGCCGCCGTGGCCGATGGAGGCTTCGTCGAGGGTCACGGCGCTGAGCCGGGCCGAGGGCTTTGTCTCCGCCTTGTTGCTCATCGCTATTTCCCCGTCATCTGTTGGTGCGGATGGAGACGGACCGCCCGTGCGCATCGAGCCGCTCCACGGCGGCAAGGCGCACGGCGGCCGGCCCGAGCTTTTCCAGCGCGTCGGCATCGAGCTTGAGGATCGAGGTGCGCTTCATGAAGTCCAGCACGCCGAGGCCGGAGGAGAAGCGGGCCGAGCGGGCGGTGGGGAGCACATGGTTGGTGCCGCCCACATAGTCGCCGATGGCTTCCGGGGTCCAGGCGCCGATGAAGATGGCGCCGGCGTGCCGCACCTGCGCGGCCAGCGCATCGGCATTCGCCGCGTGGATTTCCAGATGCTCGGGGGCGATGCGGTCCACCAGCGGGATGGCGTCGGCGAGGCTGTCCACCAGGAAGATGGCGCCGTGGTCGCGCCAGGAGGCGGAGGCGATCTCGGCGCGCGGCAGGGTGGCGAGCATCCCCTCCACGGCCGTCTCCACCCGATCCGCCAGTTCCGGCGAGGAGGTGATGAGGATGGATTGCGCGGCGGTGTCGTGCTCCGCCTGGGCGAGGAGGTCGGCGGCGATGAAGTCCGCGCTCGCGTCACCATCGGCGAGGATCAGCACCTCGGAGGGGCCGGCCACCATGTCGATGCCGACCTTGCCGAACACCTGCCGCTTGGCCGCCGCGACGAAGGCGTTGCCGGGGCCGACGATCTTGTCCACCGGCCGGATGGTTTCCGTGCCATAGGCCAGCGCCGCCACCGCCTGGGCCCCGCCCACGCGATAGACCTCGTGCACCCCGGCCAGCCGCGCTGCGGCGAGCACCAGAGGCGCGATCACGCCGTCCGGGGCCGGCACCACCATGACGATGCGCGGCACGCCGGCCACCTGCGCGGGCACCGCATTCATCAGCACGGAGGAGGGATAGGCCGCGGTGCCGCCGGGCACGTAGAGGCCCACGGCATCCACGCTGGTCCAGCGGTGGCCGAGGGTGACGCCGGCCGCGTCCACATAGGTCTCGTCCGCCGGCTTCTGGCGGGCATGGTGCGATTCGATGCGGGCCTTGGCGAATTCCAGCGCCGCGCGGGTCTCTTCCGGGATGGAGGCGAGCGCCGCGTCCAGCTCGGCGTCGCTCACCTTGATGCCCAGCGCGTCGAGGTCCACCCGGTCGAAGGTGCGGGAGAGGTCCACCAGCGCCCGGTCGCCGCGGGCGCGGACGTCGGCGATGATGGCGGACACCTTGTCCTGCACGTCCACGGACGCCTCGCGCTTGGAGCCGAGGAATTCGATGAAGCGCTCGGGAAAGTCGGGCTGGCTGATGGTGAGGCGGATCGGCATGCCGCCTTGCTAGAGCAGGTTCGCGCGCGAGGGAAGCCCCAAGCGGTGCGGCAGCATTTGCCCCGCAACGGCGCGCCGGCCGGGCCTGCCTCCCTGCGGCGGAGCGTCAGCCGCCGAAGCGGCCGGCGGTGGCGAAGGCCTCCTGCGGCCAGAGCGGGCGGGCGAACAGGTAGCCCTGTCCCAGCTCGCAGCCCTCGCTCAACAGGAAATCGGCCTCCTCGCGGGTTTCGACGCCTTCGGCGACGGTGGTCAGCTCCAGCGCCCGGCCGAGGCTGAGCATGGAGGCGATGATCTTGCAGCTCTGGGCCTCTGTGGCGATGCGCCGCGTGAAGGAGCGGTCGATCTTGATCTTGTCGATGGGCAGCTCGTTGAGGTGGCGCAGGCTGGAGAATCCGGTGCCGAAATCATCGAGGGAGATGCGCACCCCCGCCTCCTTGAGCGCGACCAGCGTCTTGCGGGCCGCCTCGAAGTCCGCCAGCAGGCCGGTCTCGGTGATTTCCAGCTCGATCTGCCCCGGCGGGATGTTCATCTCCTCCAGAAGGGCCAGGGTGCGGTCCGGCAGGTGCGGGTCCACCAGTTGAACCGGAGACAGGTTCACGGCCACCGTCCGCGGCGTTTTCCAGGTGGCGAGGTCATCGCCCGCCCGGCGCAGCATGGCGGTGAAGAGCGGGTCGATCAGGCCCTCGTCCTCGGCGATGGGGATGAACTCGGCGGGGCCGAGGAGGCCGCGCGTGGGGTGCTGCCAGCGCGCCAGCGCCTCGAACCCCACCGTCTCGCCCGTCTTGAGGCAGACCACCGGCTGGTACTGGGCCACGATCTCGCCGGCCTCGAGGCCGCGCCGGAACTCGGTTTCCAGGCTCCGGCGCTCCCGCCCGCGGGCGTCGAGGCCGGAATCGTAGAGCGCATAGCAGTCCTTGCCCGCCGCCTTGGCCTGCCGCAGCGCCTTTTCCGCCGATTGCAGGAGCACCGTCGCCGACGATCCGTCGCGCGGATACTTGCTGATGCCGATGCTGGCGGTGATGTCCACCTGGGTACCGTTGCAGTCGAACGGCTCGCGCAGCCGCGACAGGATGCGGCTCGCCAGCCGGAACAGCTCTTCGGTCTCGTCCGACCCCATGGGGAACAGGATGGCGAACTCGCCGCTGCCGAGCCGGGCGACCATGCCGCCCCGGTGCGGCACCGAGACCAGCCGCGCCGCCAGCTGGCGCAGGAGATCGTCGCCGGCGCCATGCCCGTGTGTCTCGTTGACCGAACGCAGCAGGTCCACATCGACCACGAGGAGGGCGAGGCGCGAGCTTTTGTGCCAGGCCTCTTTCAGCTCGCGGCCGAATTCCGACTGGAATTGCAGGCGGTTGGCGATGCCGGTCAGGCCGTCGAAGGCGGAGGCGTCGTCCACCAGCTTCAGGGTTTCGCGCTGCTGGACGATGAGCTTGCGCAGCTCACCTTCTCGGACGATCAGGATCGCGATGAGCGCGCCAGTCGCAACGATCCACGCGGCGAACAGCTCGTCGAGATGCCAGGCGTCATGCGCCTCGCCGATGAAAAAGACGGAGTGGATGAGATCGGCCTGCAGGATCGCGACAAAGACTGCGATGGCCGTTACTATGATACTTCCGTAGATCAGGAGCCAACGCCGCGGCAATGTCGAAACCGACGCTGTATTGAAAGATCGAAACGACATGGCGACGCGAACTGCAATCCTCTGCGGGGGGGGGGGGGATCCGGCCCTTTAACCGATTTTTGCGACGTTATTACGTCCGGAAAGAAGGATCGGATCCGCTCTGCCATGCGGACGCGTCCCAAACGGGCGATTCAGATTGCGATACAACGCGGAAAGGCCGCCGGATAGGGGCGGCCTCGGGCGGTCGCGATCCTGGTTAATGGGCGGCGTTCAGCCCTGCCCGGCGCTCCCGCCGACGCCGGCGGGGGGCACGGCAACTTCCGGATGTTTGGGGGCGTGGGTGCACCCCCATGCGGGGCCGAGATCGCGCAGGCCCGCCTCGATGCACTCGACTTCGAGCCGCACCTCGGCACCGCCTGAGAAGGTGAGATAGACGAAGCCCGAGGGCAGGTCGCCGGGCATGAAGGTGACGGCGAGCAGGTTGAGCACGCCGGTGCGCTGCGCCTCTTCCATGCCGCGGCACTTCACGTCCCGCACCCGCTCGAAATGCAGACCGGTGCGGCGGCGGACGGTCTCGTTGGCTACGACCTTCTGGTCCCAGTCGAAGCGGTTCAGCACCAGGGCGAAGCGCTGCAGCCGGGGCAGGAAGCCCATGTCCACCATCTTCACCACCGCATCCTGCAGATGGGCGGAAAAAATGGCGAGGTCTTCCTCGTCGAGGGCGATGAGCTTCAGGTTTTCCATGGCGATGCAGCCTCTTTTGGGCGTGAACCGCAGATAGCGACGACACCCGCCCGCCGCAAGGGGTTGGAGGGATGAAGGTGGTCCCGTGGCGGGACGAAGCGCAACCCCACCATGCCATCCCGGGGCTGCGGACTCCAGGCTCTCCGCCGTCATCGCCCGGCTGGTCCGAGCGATGACGGTTAATACCTCCCCTCCGCTGGCGCTGCATGCGTCCGGGACGTGAGAGCTGTTCCCCATGCCTCCGGCGTCCCGGCTTTGCCGGCAAGGCTTTGCCCTGTAGGTTCGCCGCGCGATGGGGGAGACGGGAATGGGGGCGTTCGGGCTCATGTGGCGGGGGACGAAGCGCACGGTGAAAATCCTGGCGCTGCTGATCTTCGCCGTGGTCGCCACCATCTTCGTGGTGCGGGCGGTGGATTCCCAGCGCGGCCCGCCGCTGGAGCGCTGGCACACCTACCATCCCCCGGAGATGAGCCGCAGCGCCATGGCGCGCGCGGACCTTGCCGCCTACATGGCTGCCGAGGACAAGGCCTTCGCCGGCGTGAAGGCCAATGTGACCGACAAGGTGGACCCGGAGGACCGCGTCCGCTTCAACCGCTATTTCGCCGCCAGCCCCATCTATCCGCCGAGCTTCGCGCAGGATTTCAACCGCACCTACGTGCTTCAGCCGAAAGGCGAGCCGGCCGGGGCGGCGGTGTTCCTGCACGGGCTCACCGATTCGCCCTACAGCCACCGTCATCTGGCGCAGCTCTATGCGGACCATGGCTTCATCGCCATCGTGCTGCGCCTGCCCGGCCACGGCACGGTGCCGGGGTCGCTGACCGAGATCGGCCACGAGGAGTGGATCGCCGCCACCCGCCTCGCCATGCGCGAGGCCCGCAAGCGGGTGGGGTCGGGCAAGCCGGTGCATATCGTCGGCTATTCCAACGGTGGCGCGCTGGCGCTGATGCACGCGCTCGATGCGCTGGATGATCCCAGCCTCGTGGCGCCGTCGCGCATCGTGCTCATGTCGCCCATGGTGGGGGTGACGGAATTCGCCCGCTTCGCCGGCCTCGCGGGCCTGCCGGCCATCTTCCCGGCCTTCGCCAAGGCGGCGTGGCTGAACCTCACGCCCGAGTTCAACCCTTTCAAGTACAATTCCTTCCCGGTGCACGCCGCGCGGGAATCCTTCGCGCTGACGCAGGTGCTCCAGGCCAATATCGAGCGTCACGCCCGCTCCGGCCGCCTCACCGGGCTGGCGCCGGTGCTCACCTTCCAGTCGGTGCTGGACCATACGGTGAGCGCGCGGGCGGTGATCGAGCAGTTGCACGCCCGGCTGGAGGACAACGGCAGCGAGCTGGTGCTGGTCGATATCAACCGCTCGGGCCAGTTCGAGGATCTGCTGAACCGACGGGCCGACACCGCCATCTCGTCCTTGCTGCCGCCGGCCCCCCGCCGCTTCCGCACCGCCGTCATCGGCAATGCGGCGCCCGGCTCGTCCGCCACCGTGGTGCGGGAGACGCTGGCGGATGCGACGGAGGAGACGGTGCGGCCGCTCTCCGCCCTCTATCCGGACGATGTCTATTCCCTCTCCCACGTGGCGGTGCCCTTCCCCCTGTCGGACGGGCTCTATGGGCTTGATCCCGACCCTGCGGAAAAATTCGGCATCCGCCTCGGCGACATCGCCGCGCGCGGGGAATATGGGGCGCTGGTGGTGGGCGTGGAGATGCTGGTGCGCATGTCCTCCAACCCCTTCTTCCCCTATCTGGAAGAGCGCGTCGCCGCCGGCCTGCCCCCCGCGCGGGGGCCGTAAGGGCGGCGCGCCCGACATCCCGGCTTGTCTGGCGCGCGCGGCTCTGCAAGGGTGCCGCCACGTCAGACGAATAACGTCAGAACCATCACTTCAGAACCATTCAACGGGGACTCCACCGCCATGGGTTTCAAGGGACTTCTCGCCTCCACCGCGCTCCTCGGCACCCTCGCACTGTCCGGCGCGGCCGCGGCCGATCCGGTGAAGGTGGGGCTGGTCTCGACCCTCTCCGGCCCCTCCGCCGTGCTCGGCCAGCACATGCGCGACGGCTTCCTGCTGGCGGTGAAGGAGCTTAACGGCAAGCTCGGCGGCCAGCCGACCGAGGTGGTGGTCGTCGATGACGAGCTGAAGCCGGACATCGCGGTGCAGAAGGTGAAAGGCCTGCTGGAGCGCGACAAGGTGGACTTCGTCGCCGGCGTGGTCTTCTCCAATGTCATGGGCGCGGTGGCCAAGCCCGTCACCGCCAACGAGACCTTCCTGATTTCCGGCAATGCCGGCCCCTCCACCATCGCCGGCGCCGGCTGCAGCCCCTTCTTCTTCTCCGCCTCCTACCAGAACGACCAGAACCACGAGGTTCTCGGCAAGTATGCGCAGGACAAGGGTTTCAAGAAGGTGGTGCTGATCGCCCCCAACTATCAGGCGGGCAAGGATTCGCTCGCCGGATTCAAGCGCTATTACAAGGGCGAGGTGGCGGACGAGATCTACACCCAGCTCGGCCAGCTCGATTTCTCCGCCGAACTCGCCAAGATCGCCGCGGCGAAGCCCGATGCGGTTTTCACCTTCATGCCCGGCGGCATGGGCGTGAACCTCGTGAAGCAGTACCGGCAGGCGGGCCTTGCCGACACGACGCCCTTCCTCTCCGCCTTCACCGTGGACGAGACGACGCTGCCGGCCACCGGCGAGGCGGCGCTCGGTTTCTATTCCGGCGCGGCCTGGGCGCCGGACCTCGACACGCCCGCCAACAAGGCCTTCGTCGCCGCCTTCGAGAAGGAATACGGCTACATCCCCGCGCTCTACGCCGCGCAGGGCTATGACGCGGCCAAGCTCATCGACAGCGCGCTGAAGGCCACCGGCGGCAAGACCGCCGACAAGGCGGCGGTGCGCGCGGCGCTGAAGAAGGCGGACTTCCAAAGTGTGCGCGGCAACTTCAAGTTCAACACCAACCAGTTCCCCATCCAGGACTTCTACCTCGTGAAGGTGGGCAAGCGTCCGGACGGCAAGGTGGAGACCATGGTGCAGGAGAAGGTCTTCTCCAACTATGGCGACGCCTATGCGGAAAAGTGCGAGATGAAGTGAGGGG
>NZ_JAYRPE010000014.1:0-4644 GCF_041911315.1 Xanthobacter sp.
CCTCCCGCAACCAGCCGGCGCGGCCGGCTGCTCCGGCGACACCCACCCTTGTGACCCAGCCGCCGGACGAGGCGGTGATGGGCGCGCGGGAGGCCGCCCGGGCCGCCGCGAGCCTCGAGGAACTGAAGGCGATCCTCGACGGCTTCGAAGGCTGCGCGCTGAAGCGCACCGCGAGCCGGCTGGTGTTCGCCGATGGCAATCCGGCCGCGAAGGTCATGTTCGTGGGCGAGGCGCCGGGCCGCGACGAGGACCAGCAGGGCCTGCCCTTCGTCGGCCGCTCCGGCAAGCTGCTGGACCTGATGCTGGCCTCCATCGGCCTCGACCGCACCAGCGCCTACATCGCCAACGTCATTCCCTGGCGCCCGCCGGGCAACCGCACGCCGACGCCGCAGGAAACGGCGGTGTGCCTGCCCTTCATCGCCCGGCAGATCGAGCTGGCGGACCCGGATATTCTCGTGTGTCTGGGCGGCCCCTCGGCGCAGGCGCTGCTCGGCACCACCGAGGGCATCACCAGGCTGCGCGGCCGCTTCATGGATTACGACACCGGCACGCGCACCATCCGCGCCATCGCCACCTTCCACCCGGCCTACCTGCTGCGCACGCCACTCGGCAAGCGCTTCGCCTGGCGCGACATGCTGGCGGTGGAGGCGCTGCTGGCGGGGAAGGGCGGGGGCTGAGGGGGAGGCGGCGGGGGATTTCCTCTATGTCGCCGCGCCAGCCTTGGCGCTTTGAGCCAGCGTCATGGCCGGGCTTGTCCCGGCCATCCACGTCGGGCCGACGGATCACGCGTCAAAAGGCGTTCCCAGTCGAACCACGTGGATGCCCGGGACAAGCCCGGGCATGACGGCGCGTGGGAGGCGATGGCGGTGGTGTGCGATGGCAGCGCTCAGGCGCGCCCGCTACTTCCCATACCCCAGCGGGGCGCTGACCAGCGAGGAGTTGCGGTAGCGGGGGTCGGAGGTGACTTCCTCGCCCACCCAGTCGGGCAGGTCCACCTGCTGGTCGATACCGTCCAGTTCCACCTCGGCCATGACGAGGCCGTCATTCTCGCCCTCGAACACGTCCACGGTCCACAGGCGGCCGGCATGCTGGACGGAATAGCGGGTCTTCTCGATGAGCGGCCGGGCGCAGAGCGTCTCCAGCATCACCCGCGCATCCTCGACGGGGATGGGATATTCGAACTCGGCCCGCGCGAGGCCCTGCGTCTTGCCCTTCACGGTGATGAAGGCGTCGCCGTCGGCGATGCGGATGCGCACCGTCGCCCCATCCTGCGAGAGGTAGCCCTGGCGGATGGGCGTGGCGCGCGCGCCCGCCCGCCATGCGTGGGAGGTGACGAGGAACTTGCGCTCGATCTCGACGGGCATCTTTCGGCCGGTTGGGCTGTGGATGGCCCAGCATAGACCGAAGGGGGCGCCCCTCGTCCAGCCCCGCGGAGGACGTCCAACCCCCCATGTGGCCGAAGAAAACGATTTCAGACTGCCGCATGCGTCAACAGGCAGCACATTACGAAGCGTCGACTCCGGTCAGGCTCATGCTTCGCAGCGACGGGAGCACGCGCGGAACGTGCGCTCCCGTCCATGCTGCACGCGTCAGGCGTGGGCCTTGGACTTGCTGCTCTTCGCCGCCCCGGTGTCGAAATCGTCCCGCGAGGGCGGGTTGGTGGCGCCGATGGTGGTGATGCGCATGATGTTGGTGGTGCCGGGCTTGGCGAAGGGCACGCCGGCGGTGATGGCGAGGCGGTCGCCCGGCTTGCCGAGGCCGTGCTCCACGGCGGTGCGCACGGCGGTGTCCACCATCTCGCCGAAGGAGTGAATGTCCTCCTTCATGTGCACGGCGTGCACGGCGTAGGACAAGGCGAGGCGCCGCGCGGTCTCGACCTTGGGGGTGAGGCCGAGGATCGGAATGGCGGGCCGCTCGCGCGCGGCGCGCAGGCCGGTGGTGCCCGACAGGGTGAAGGCCACGAACGCCGAAGCATCCACCGCGATGGCCGCCTGATAGGTGGCCTTGGTCACGGCGTCGCCGATGGTCTTGCCCCATTCCGACTGGGTGGCGTCGAGCACCTGCCGGTAGCCGGGATCGCACTCCACATGGCGGATGATGTCGTCCATGAAGGTCACGGCCTCCACCGGGAACTGGCCGGCGGCGGTCTCGGCGGAGAGCATCACGCAGTCCGCGCCCTCATAGACGGCGGTGGCCACGTCCGACACCTCGGCGCGGGTGGGCACGGGGGCGGTGATCATGGATTCCAGCATCTGCGTCGCCACGATCACCGGGCGGCCGTACTTGCGGGATTCCGCGATCATGCGCTTCTGCAGCGCCGGCACCTCGGCCAGCGACATTTCCACGCCGAGATCGCCGCGCGCCACCATGATGGCGTCGGACAGCTCCACCAGCTCGGTGAGATGCTCCACCGCGGCGGGCTTCTCCATCTTCAGCATGATGGCGGCGCGATCCTTGATGAGGCCGCGCGCCTCGTGAATGTCCTCCGGCCGCTGCACGAAGGAGAGGGCGATCCACTCCACCCCCGCCTCGCAGGCGAATTCGAGGTCGTGGCGGTCCTTCTCCGTGAGGGGAGAGAGGGGCAGCACCACGTCTGGGATGTTGAAGCCCTTGTTGTTGGAGAGCTTGGTGCCCGCCACCACCTGGGCCTCCAGGAAGCCGGCGCCCTTCTTCACCACCTTCAGGCGCACCTTGCCGTCGTCGCACAGCACGGTGGAACCGACGGTGAGGGCCTCAAGGATGTCGGGGTGGGGAATGGGCACGCGGGTCTCGTCGCCGGGGCGGTCCACGTCGGCGTCGAAGTGGAGCACGTCGCCCGCCTTGAGCGCGATGGAGCCGTCCTTGAAGCGGCCGATGCGGAGCTTGGGACCCTGCATGTCGGCGATGACGCCGATGGGCCGGTTCATCTCCTTCTCCAGCCGCCGGATGCGGGCCAGCACCTCGCCGTGATCGGCCTGGGTGCCGTGGGAGAAGTTGAGCCGGAACACGTCCACGCCGGCGAGGAACAGCGCCTTCAGCTTCTCCTCGCTGTTGGAGGCGGGCCCGACCGTGGCGACGATCTTGGTGGCGCGCTGGCGCTTGAGGGGGTGATGGCGCTTGTTGGGCATGTGTCGTCCTCCGGCTGGCGCGTTCGCGCTCGGTTCAGTGTCTTCTAGAGCATTTTCAGGCGAGGGGGGCTCTGGCTCTCATGAAGAAAATGCGTGAACTCAAGAGCCTGGCTCGCCTCCCGTCCGCCGAACGGCAATCGATGTAGTCGATATCATGCGCGTCTTTGATGTACGCATAAAGTCGCATAAACGGCAGCAGGGCTGACCGTTGCGGGCATCTCAGGCGTCCGTTTCGCCCCCCGTTCGGCGCCGGAGGTGGGGGCGCAATTTGAGGCGGCGGAGGCGCGCCGGGAACGCTGTCGGCGCGCCTCTTCCGAAGGGGCCACGCGGACCCGTCCGGGATGCCGGCGGCGCGGGGGAGGAAACCGTCCGCGCCGCCAAGGGTGTTGCCTTAACCCTTGTTGCCATCGTCATGCCCGGCCTTGTGCCGGGCATCCACGTCGGTCCGATGGGAAGATGCCCAGAGGGTGTTCCCGGCCGTCCCACGTGGATGGCCGGGACAAGCCCGGCCATGACGGCGGTAAAGCGCCCTCAGGCGTCCGGGGTCACGGTGTGGTTGGCCATCAGCTCGAGGGCCTTCACCATGGCGGAGTGGTCCCACTTGGAGCCGCCATGGGCGGCGCAGGCGTTGAACAGCTCCTGGCAGGTGGCGGTGTTGGGCAGGCTCACGCCCAGCGCCTTGGCGCTCTGGAGGGCGAGGTTGAGGTCCTTCTGGTGCAGCTCGATGCGGAAGCCCGGATCGAAGGTGCGCTTCACCATGCGGTCGCCGTGGATCTCGAGGATCTTGGAGGAGGCGAAGCCGCCCATGAGCGCCTCGCGCACCTTGGCCGGGTTGGCACCCGCCTTGGAGGCGAACAGCAGGGCCTCGCCCACCGCCTCGATGGTCAGCGCGACGATGATCTGGTTGGCCACCTTGGTGGTCTGGCCGTCGCCATTGCCGCCGACGAGGGTGATGTTCTTGCCCATCTTCTCGAACAGGGGCTTCACCTTGTCGAAGGCACCGTCCGGCCCGCCCACCATGATGGTGAGGGAGGCGGCCTTGGCGCCCACCTCGCCGCCGGAGACCGGGGCATCGAGATAGTCGCAGCCGAGCGCGTTGATCTTCTGGGCGAAGCCCTTGGTGGCGACCGGGGAGATGGAGCTCATGTCCACCACGATCTTGCCGGCCGAGAGGCCTTCGGCGACGCCGCCCTTGCCGAACAGCGCCTCTTCCACGTGCGGGGTATCCGGCACCATGGTGATGATGATGTCGGCCTGCTTCGCCACCTCGGCGGAGGAGGCGCAGGCGGTGGCACCCTTGGCGGTCAGCGCCTCGGGCACCTTCACCACGTCATAGACGAACAGCGTGTGCCCGGCGTCGATGAGGTGGCCGGCCATGGGGGCGCCCATGATGCCAAGGCCGATGAATCCCACGTTCATGTGCGTTTCTCCTGAAGAGTGCTTTTGCGTATTGGCGAGGGCTTCTCCCCTCTCCCCTCGCGGGAGAGGGGCCGGGGGTGAGGGGGGCGGCGCCGGCCCCCACACCCCGCCCCCCGCG